>NZ_JACADR010000109.1 GCF_016106005.1 Roseomonas rosulenta | reverse complement strand
CCGGGCAGCGCGCCCGGCGCCGCGCCCGGGGCGCGCCCCAACCCCAATGCCCGCGCCTCCACCGGCACCGGCTTCGTGGTCGGGCCGGAACAGGTGCTGACCAACCACCATGTCATCGAGGGCTGCGCGCGCATCCTGGTGCGCACGGCGGATGGCCGCACCCTGCCGGGCCAGGTGCCGGCGTCGGATGCGCGGCGCGACCTCGCGCTGGTGCGCGTGACGGGGAACCCCGGCCCGGTGCTGGCCTTCCGCGCCAACCCCGTGCGCCGCGGCGAGAGTGTCGTGACCTACGGCTTCCCGCTGGCGGGGCTGCTCTCGTCGGGCCCCACCCTCACGACCGGGGAGGTCAGCGCGCTGGCCGGGCTGAACGACAACCCGACGCAGTTCCAGATCAGCGCGCCGGTGCAGCAGGGCAATTCCGGCGGGCCGCTGCTCGACCGCCAGGGCAACGTGATCGGCGTGATCGTGTCCAAGTTGAACGCGGCGCGTATCGCGCAGCGCACCGGCGACATCCCGCAGAACGTGAACTTCGCGGTGAAAGGGACCGAGGCGGTGGACTTCCTGCGCCGCAACGGCGTGACGCCGGTGCTGCGCGAAAGCCCCGGCGGCGAGCGCCCCGCGGTCGATGTGGGCGAGCAGGCGCATCCCTCGACGGTGTTCATCCGCTGCGAGCGATAGGACCGCTTCCTCGGACGCCGACCCGGTAGCCGGGCGCGGGGCCGCGCGGTCACGCCTGCGTCCCGGGCACCCCCAGCCGCGCGCGCACCATCGCGAGCGCCGCGTCAAAGGCCGCCGTGGCATCGAGCGCGGTGGTGTCGAGCAGGATCGCATCCGCGGCCGGGCGCAGCGGCGCCACCGGGCGGTTGGCGTCCTGCGCGTCGCGGTCGCGGATCTCGGCCTCGACCTGCGTGGGATCGGCGGCGACGCCGCGCGCGGCGAGTTCCAGGTGGCGGCGGCGGGCGCGCTCGGCCACGCTGGCGGTGACGAAGAGCTTCACCGCGGCATCGGGGAACACCACGGTGCCGATGTCCCGCCCGTCCAGCACGGCGCCATGCGCGCGGCCGAAGTCGCGCTGGAAGTCGAGCAGCGCGGCGCGCACCGCGGGAATGGCGGCAACCGCGCTGGCCGCCATGTCGGCCATCGGGCCGCGCAGGTCGCCGCGCTCGAGGTCCGCCGGGACCAGGGCGCGCGCGGCGGCCTCGGCGCACAGAGCATCGCGCGGGTCGGCGCCGGCATCGAGCACGCGCCGCCCCACCGCGCGGTAGAGCAGCCCGGTATCGAGATAGGGCAGCCCCAGCGCCGCAGCCAGGCGGCGCGCCAGGGTGCCCTTGCCTGCCGCGGCCGGCCCGTCCACCGCGATGACCGTGCCGTTCAGCCCCACAGCGCGCGTTCCGTCAGCACCGCGACGGCGAGCCCGGCCAGCGGCACGGGAACCAGCCAGGGCACGGCGTCCTCCGGCGCCATCGGCGCCGCGGCGGCCACGCCAAGGATGGCCGCGATCTCGATCCAGGAGGGCGTGCGCGCGACCACGGCGCCGAGCGCAAACGCGACCTGCGCGCACCAGGCCGCCACCAGCAGCGCATAGGCGGGGGTGAAGCGTGCGGCCGCCATGGCCTCAGGCGGGCCCGATCGGCGTGCCGGCGGTGAGCCCGTTCATCAGCGCGGCGAAGCCGGGAAACGAGGTGTCTATGAAAGCGGCGTCGTCCACCGCGACCGGCGCGCGCGCGGCGAGGCCCATGACCAGCGCCGACATGGCGATGCGGTGGTCCATGTGCGTCTCGACCGTGCCGCCGCCGGGAATGGCGCCGCCGGTGCCCTGCACCACCAGGTCGTCGCCCTCGATCGTGGCCGTCACGCCATTCGCCGCCAGCAGCGCGGCGGTGGCGGCAAGCCGGTCGCTTTCCTTCACGCGGAGCTCGGCCAGGCCGCGCATGCGGGTGGTGCCGCGCGCCGCCGCGGCGGCCACCGCAAGCACGGGGTATTCGTCGATCATGGAGGGGGCGCGGCGCGGCGGCACGGTCACGCCGGACAGCTCGGTATATTCCGCCACGATGTCGCCGACCGGCTCGCCGCCGGCGATACGTTCGTTCTCGATGCGCAGCGCTGCGCCCATCTCGCGCAGGGTCGCGATCAGGCCGGTGCGCAGCGGGTTCAGCCCGACATTCTCGACCACCACGCGCGAGCCCGGCACCAGCAGCGCCGCCACGATGGGGAAGGCCGCCGAGGACGGGTCGCCCGGCACCACCACCGGCGCGGCGACCAGTTCCGGCTGGCCCTCCAGCGTCACCACGCGGCCCTCGGGCGTGTCGGCCACGGCGACCGTTGCGCCGAAATGGCGCAGCATGTTCTCGGTGTGGT
This sequence comes from Roseomonas rosulenta, assembly GCF_016106005.1. Taxonomy (GTDB): domain Bacteria; phylum Pseudomonadota; class Alphaproteobacteria; order Acetobacterales; family Acetobacteraceae; genus Neoroseomonas; species Neoroseomonas rosulenta. The sequence continues at coordinate 11,588 of NZ_JACADR010000109.1, read as the reverse complement.
CGCGCGTCGGTTCCGGTTCCACCACGCGCGTGGTGCCGGGCGCGCACAGCCCGGCCAGCAGGCAGGCCGACTTCACCTGGGCGGAGGCCACCGGCAGCACGTAGTCGATCGGCAGCGGATCGGTGGCACCCCGCACGGCGAGCGGCAGGCGGCCGCCCTCCCGCGTCCAGAACTGCGCGCCGGTGGCCGCCAGCGGGTCGGTCACGCGCTTCATCGGGCGCCGCCGCAGGGAGGCATCGCCGGTCATCACCGCGAAGACCGGATGGCCCGAGATCAGCCCCAGCAGCAGCCGCGCCGCTGTGCCCGAATTGCCCATGTCGAGCACGTCGGCCGGCTCCACCAGGCCGCCCACGCCGCGCCCGGCCACGCGCCAGGCGCCCGGGCCGGTCTGCGTCACCTCGGCGCCGAGGGCGCGCATGGCGGCGGCGGTGCGCAGCACGTCCTCGCCCTCCAGCAGGCCGGTGATCTCGGTGGTGCCGACCGCGATCGCGCCGAACATCAGGGCGCGGTGGCTGATCGACTTGTCGCCGGGCACGCCGAGCCTGCCGGCCAGCGGGGCGGAGGGGGCGGCGGCGCGGAGCGGGCGCGGGGCGGGATGGGACATGCAGGCGCGTTTGACATGGCCCGGCCTCGCGTGGCAATGCGCCCGACCCCTTTTCCAAAGCCGCGACGGGGCGCCGCCCCGGCCCCGCCGCGCGAGACGGATATGATCCATGGCCAAGCCCGAACTCGGTCTCAAGCGTAGCTGCGTCGCCTGCGGCACCCGGTTCTACGACCTGGCGCGCAGCCCCGCCGTCTGCCCGAAATGCGGCACCGAGCAGCCGGCCGAGCAGCCGCGCCTGCGCCGCGCCGCCGCGACCGCGGCCCCCGACGAAAAGCTCAAGAAGCGCGCCGCCGCCGGCACGGAGGCGGAGGGCGAGGAGCTGGAAGTGGAGGATGTCGAGGGCGACGAGGCGATCGAGGACGCCGAGGAGCTCGACGACGAGGCGGACGGCATCGACGAGGCGATCGAGGTCGAGGCGGACCGCGACGAGGAAACGTAAGTCCGGCCTCAGGCGCCGGCGGAGTCTTTTTCGTGTCCTCAATCGCCGGCGCCCGCATCCGCGGGCTTGGCTTTCGCGCCCCGCACTGGTGCGCCGGGCGCGGCTGAGGGTCTGGGCGCGGTCGCGCCTTGCACTCCCGGATCGAGGCATGGCGTCGATCCGCTGGTTCCGGACCAGTTGGGGGGCGGGCGGTGTGGTGCGGGGCTCAGCTCGGGTCGGCCGCCCCCTTCACCGCTGATTCGCTTGCGTGCACGCTGTCAGCGCGGCTTGGGCCGAACCCGCTGTTGCCCTCTGCCGGGGGCACACCCATTCTCCCCCCATCCCACGGGGAGATACCCATGACCACCATCCAACGCCGCGGCCTGATGATCGGCGCCGCTGGGCTAGTCGCGGGCTTCGCGCTGCCGCGGCGCCCGGCCCTGGCGCAGGCGCCCTCCGGCCCCTTCAGCCTGCCGCCGCTGCCCTATGCGCCCAACGCCAACGAGGCCGCCATCGACGCCATGACGATGGAGATCCACCACGCGCGCCACCACGGCGCGCAGGTGGCCGGGCTGAACGCCGCGGTGCAGGGCCAGCCGCAGCTCGCCGCCATGCAGCTCGACGACCTGCTGATGCGCCTGTCGCAGGTGCCGGAGGCCATCCGCACCGCGGTGCGCAACAATGGCGGCGGCCACGCCAACCATTCCATGTTCTGGGAGATCATGGGCGGGCCGGGCGGAGAGCCCGCGGGCGACCTCAAGGCCGCGATCGACCGCGACCTGGGCGGGATGGAGAAGTTCCGCACCGACTTCAACGCGGCGGGCCTGCGCGTGTTTGGCTCCGGCTGGGTGTTCGTGACGGTCACGCCGGCCGGCGCGCTCGCCATAACCACCAAGCCCGGGCAGGACACGCCGCTGATGGACGGCAACCGCGTGCTGATGGGCAACGACGTCTGGGAGCACGCCTACTACCTACGCTACCAGAACCGCCGCGCGGACTACCTGGCGTCGTGGTGGAATGTGCTGAACTGGGAGAAGATCGCCGCGCGCTACGCCGCGGCGCGGGACGGCACGCTGAGGGTCTGACGGGCGCTCCGGGACCGGGCGGCCCCACCGAAGACGTCCCGCCCCCGCGAGCCGTCGTGCATCGCCGCCGGGCGCGGCGCTGCCGCGCTACTCCCGCGTGATGCCGGTGGCGCGGATCAACTCGCCGAAATGGCGCAGGTCGGCGGCGATGACAGCGACCAGATCCTCCGGCGAGCCCGGCGCGGGCGTGAGGCCGCCAGCGCGCAGTCGCTCGGACATCTCGGGTGTGACGACCGCCTGGCGCATCGCGGCGTTGAGGCGCGCGACCATCGCCGGCGGCATCCCGGCCGGCCCGGCCAGCGCGAACCAGTTGGGCCGCAGCGCATCGGGCGCGATGCCGGCCTCCGCCATGGTGGGCACATTGGGGAATTGCGGCAGCCGCGCCGGGCTGCCGACGCCGAGCGCCGCCAGCCGCCCGTCCTGCACCAAGGCCGTCACGGATGGCGGGGTCGAGACCAGCAGCGCCACGTCGCCCGCCACCGTCGCCGTCGCCGCCGGGCCGGTGCCGCGATAGGGCACGTGCAGCATCCGGATGTCGGCGTCCCGCGCGAAGGCCGCCGCATTGAGGTGCGGGATGCTGCCCACGCCGGTGCTGCCATAGGCGAGCTCCCGCCGCCGCGCCAGCACCACCAGATCGGCCAGCGTGGTCACGCCGAGGCCGGCATTCACCACCAGCACATAGGCACCGGTGGTGGCGATGCCGATCGGCGCGAAGGCGCGATCCGCATCGTAGGGGAGGGGCGCGTGCAGCACCGGGTTGACCGAGAATACCTCGCCAGGCGCGACCAGCAGCGTGGTGCCGTCGGGGTTCGAGCGTACCACCGCCTCGGCGGCCAGGATGCCGTTCGCGCCGGGGCGGTTCTCGACCAGGATGGTCCTCTGCAGCGGGCCCGCCATGTGCTGCGCCAGCAGCCGCGCGGTCAGGTCCACCGCGCCGCCCGGGGCGACGCTCACGATCAGGCGGATCGGGCGGGTATCGCCTTGCGCCGCGGCGGGCAGCGGCAACAGCGCCGGCAGCGCGGCGAGCAGACGTCGGCGGGCGATGCGGGTCATGCGGGGCTTCCTTCCGCCAGGCCGGCGCGGCGGCGCCATTGTTCCCAGGCGCGATCCATGGCGAAGGGGCGCAGGTTGAACTCCGCCGCGGCCAGGGCCTCGCCCGGCGTCAGTGCGCGGACCTGGCCGAGCGCGGCGGCGGCCGCCTGCGCCTGCGCGTTGCGCATGCCGTAGATGCAGCGGAAGGTCAGTTCGACCACCCCGCGCGCCGCGACGCTCACGCCATGGCCGCGCATCAGCACAGTCCAGTGGTGGCCGAGCGCGCGGGCCAGGCTGTCGCCTTCCTCGGGGGTCGAAACCAGCAGGTTGGTGTCGCCGAATTCGTCCTGGCTATCCCATAGCGGCACGACCGCGCCCATGGTGGCGCCCAGATGGAAGACCGGCACCAGCGGCACGCCGGTGATGCAGAAGGGCATCATGGGTGGCGCGTGGTGGTGGCAGACCGCCATCACGTCGGGGCGTGCGCGATAGATCGCGGCGTGGATGGCGCGCTCGGCGAAGATGCGCGCCGTGGTCGGCGCGACCGGGGCGCCGTCCAGGTCGAAGGCGAGGATGTCGGCCGCCTCGACCAGCTCCGCGGCGCGCACGCGCGGCATCAGGAAGCGGTCCTGCGCCGCGGGGTCGCGGGCGGAGACATGGCCGAAGCTGTCGATCACGCCCTCATGCGCCAGGATGCGGCTGGCGGCCACGACATCGCGCAGCAGGGCCTCGGTACCGCTGGACAGGGGCGTTTCCTCCGTGCCGCCGTTCTGCGAGGCATTGAAGCGCCCGGGCGGGCCGGTACGCAACGGCCCCCGGGTGCCCTTGCCTGTCGGGGCGGCGGGCGCCATACCGCGCCGGTTCTAGAGATCTGGGAGCGCCCGATGCGCGTGAAGGACGTGAAGAAGGTCGTGCTCGCCTATTCCGGCGGGCTCGACACCAGCGTGATCCTCAAGTGGCTGCAGACCGCCTACGGCGCGGAGGTGGTGACCTTCACGGCCGACCTCGGCCAGGGCGAGGAGCTCGGCCCGGCGCGCGACAAGGCGCTGCTGCTCGGCATCAAGCCCGAGAACATCTTCATGGACGACCTGCGCGAGACTTTTGTCCGCGACTTCGTCTTCCCGATGTTCCGCGCCAATGCGCTGTACGAGGGCATGTACCTGCTGGGCACCTCGATCGCCCGCCCGCTGATCGCCCAGCGCCAGATCGAGATCGCCGAGCAGGTCGGCGCCGACGCCGTCGCCCATGGCGCGACCGGCAAGGGCAACGACCAGGTGCGCTTCGAGCTGTCGTATTACGCGCTGAAGCCGGACATCAAGATCATCGCCCCCTGGCGCGAATGGGACCTGACCAGCCGCACCCGGCTGATCCAGTTCGCCGAGGAGCACCAGATCCCGATCGCGAAGGACAAGCGCGGCGAGGCGCCGTTCAGCGTCGACGCGAACCTCCTGCACAGCAGCTCCGAGGGCAAGATCCTCGAGGAGCCGTGGGACGCGCCGGACGAGATGGTCTGGCAGCGCACCATCAGCCCGATGGACGCGAAGGACTCGGTCACCGAGATCACCATCGAGTTCGAGCGCGGCGACGCGGTCGGCATCAACGGCGAGCGCCTGTCCCCGGCCACGCTGCTGACGAAGCTCAACGCGCTCGGCAAGGAGAACGGCATCGGCCGGCTCGACCTGGTGGAGAACCGCTTCGTCGGCATGAAGTCGCGCGGCTGCTACGAGACGCCGGGCGGCACGATCCTCTACGTCGCGCACCGCGCCATGGAGTCCATCACGCTCGACCGCGAGGCCGCGCACCTGAAGGACTCGCTGATGCCGCGCTACGCCGAGATCATCTACAACGGCTTCTGGTTCGCCCCCGAGCGCCGGATGCTGCAGGCGCTGATCGACGAGAGCCAGAAGAGCGTGACCGGCACGGTCCGGCTGAAGCTCTACAAGGGCAACACCATCGTGACGGGCCGGCAGTCGCCGAACAGCCTGTATTCGATGAAGCACGTCACCTTCGAGGACGACCAGGGCGCCTACGACCAGTTCGACGCCCAGGGCTTCATCAAGCTGAACGCGCTGCGGCTGCGCCTGGGTGCCATGGCCGGCCGTCGCGGCGGCGCCCTCTAGCGTCGCGCGGTCCAGGGGGCCATTGCCCTCTGGTGGGAGGTCCGGAGGGGCGGCGCCCCTCCGGCCCGTCAATCGAGTTGCATGCCCGTTTCGGCGACGAGTTGCCGCACCATGGCGCCGTCGCGCCGGATAAGCTCGCCGAAGGCCGCGGCTGACCCTGCGATCGGGTCGTTGCCGCTGGCGGCGAGGCGGCTTCGCACCGCCTCGTCCGCGATGGCGTGGTGCGCCGCCGCCTCGAGCCGCGTGATGGTCGCGGCCGGCGTGGCGGCCGGCGCGAAGATGCCGTTCCACGATGTCAGGTCGAAGCCCGGGAAGCCGGATTCCGCGATGGTCGGCAGGTCGGCCATGGTGCCGCGGCGTTCCGCGCTGGTCAGCGCGATGCCGCGCGCACGGTTGTCGAGCGTGAGCGGCCGCAGGCTGTTGGCCGTGCTGATCGCGGCATCGAGGTTGCCGGCCGCGAGGTCGCGCGCCGCGTCGGCGCCGCCGCGATAGGCCACGTGTTCCAGGGTGATGCCCGCGCGGTGCGCCAGCAGCGCGCCGGCCAGGTGCCCGACCGTGCCGATGCCCGGGCTGCCGAAGGGCACGCCCTGGCGCTGCTTCGCGGCATTGATGAAGCCGGCCAGGTCGGTGGCCGGGAAGTCGCGCTTAACCACCAGCACGTAGGGCGCGGCGACCACCTGCGCGACCGGGGCGAAGGCGGTGGTGTAGTCGAAGGGCAGGCCGCGCTGCACCAGCGGCTGCACGACGAAGCCGAAGCTGTCGAAGAACAGCGTGGTGCCGTCCGGCGGCGCTGCCGCCACTATGCCCGCGCCGATCGCGCCGCCGGCACCGGGGCGGTTCTCGACCACCACAGGCACGCCGAGATGCTCCGCCATCCTCGGCTGCAACAGCCGCATCACCGTGTCCGACTGCCCGCCGGGGGCGAAGGGGACGATCACCCGCACGGGGCGCGCCTGCGCGGCGGCCAGGCGGGGTGCCGCGATCGCGGCGGCGGCGGCGGTGAGCAGCAGGTGGCGGCGAATCATCATGTCGTTGCACTCCGGAATGATGCCTGCACGATCCACAGGCGCCCCGACACCGGTCTATGCGATTTCGCACATCGACCGGGGTCGGCCCGCATCCGCCGGTTTGGCAGCGGCGGCTTGGCTGCCCTAGGCTGCCCGCGCCAGCCACGAGGACACGTCATGCCCGCCATCGCCCGCACCCTGCTTGCCGTGATGGCATTGCTGGCAGGCGCCCTCGCCGCCGCGCTGCCGGCCGTTGCGCAATCTGTCTGCCCGGGCCGCATCTCGGCCAATGCCTTCGCGCCGGTGCCGCGCGACGCCGCCATCGCCGTGCCCGACCGCCCCGGCGGATCGCCCAACGAGATGCGCCTGCGCCGCGCCGTGCTGGCCGCGCTGCAGGGCAGCGGGCGGCGCGTGGCGCCGGACGCACCCTTCATCCTGTCCTGGCGTGGCGGCGTCAGCGCGGAGGGCGACAATTTCGGCGGCTTCGGCGACACCATGCAGGACCGCAGCTTCCGCGACAGCGACGACCTCTCCTGGGCGCAGAACGCGCCGCGCGCCGGCGGCCGCCGCGTGCCCGTGCTGCGCGTGAGCGGCGTGGTGGAACTGCGCGACCGCGCCGCCAACCGCGTGATCTGGACCGCGGTGGTCACATGCGAGCGCCACGGCACGGATGACGAGGCGCTGTTCGGCCACCTGGCCACCGCCGTCGCGCCGCTGATCGGGCAGTCGGTGGCCGGGCGGCCGTTCTGAGGCGTCGCCTGGGCAAGCCGCGCGCTGGGTCGTAGCCTCCCCGGAAAGGGCCAGGGAGAGGAAGCGTCATGACCACACGCCGGACCATGCTTGCGGGCACCGCAGGGCTTGCCGCCACACCCTTCGCGGCAAACGCCTGGGAACCCGCGCGCCCGATCCAGCTGATCGCGGGCTTTCCGCCCGGCGGCGGGACGGACCTGCAGGCGCGTGCCCTGGCCGAGGCCGCATCCCGCTTCTTCCCCACCCCGATCGTCGTGATGAACCGCCCCGGCGCGGGCGGTGCCATCGCCGCGCAGCAGGTGGCGGGCATGGCGCCGGACGGGCTGAACCTGCTGGTCGGCGGCGGGTCCGAGAGCACCTCGCTCGCCGCCTTTCGCGACCTGCCCTACGACCCCAAGCGGTCGTTCCGCGCCATCCTGCGCATCACGCGCCAGCCGCTGCTGATCGTGGCGAAGCGCGGCGGGCGCTTCGCCGACATGGCCGCCGTTGCCGCCGCGGCCAAGGCCGCGCCAGGAACCGTGACGCATGCCTCCTCGGGCATCGGGTCGATCTACCATGCGGTCTTCGTGCTGTTCTCGGCCGCGGCGGGGGTCGAGATGCTGCACGTGCCCTTCTCCGGCGGGGCGCCGTCGCTGCAGGCGCTGCTGTCCGGCACGGTGGACCTGGCCGTGCTGGCGCCGGAGGAGACCGGCGGGATGGTGCAGTCGGGCGAGATCCGCGCGCTCGCGGTCTGCTCGGCCGAGCGCATCCCGATCCTGCCGGAGGTGCCGACGCTGCGCGAAGCCGGCTTCGACGTGGTGGTCGAGAACATGAAGGGCCTCAACGCGCCCGCCGGACTGCCGGACGAGATCTACGCCAGCCTGCACGACCGCTTCCGCCGCGCGCTGCAGGAACCCGCCTGGCGCGGCTTCCTCGATCGCACCGGCACCTTCGAGGGCTATCTCGACGGGCCGGGCTACCAGGCGGCGATGGATGCCGTGCTGGACGGGCTGCGGGCCAGCCTCAGGCGGTAGCGCCCGATCCGCGAAGGCGGAAGGCCGCAGCGGTGAAGCAGCCGCGCGACCAGAGGCTGCAGGTTGACCCGTCGAAGTGGATCACGCTGCAGCCGGCACGCCCTTCGTCGTCGAGTATTCGAAATGCAGCGCCTCCCCCGGGAAGACCCGGGGGTGGATGGCGTGCGCGGCCATCGCGGCCTCGCTGAAGCCCTGCAGGATCAGCTTCAGCTTGCCCGGATAGGTCGCGATATCGCCGATGGCGAAGACACCATCGATGTTCGTCGCGCAGGTGGCGGGCGCGACCGCAATGTGGTGGCGGTCGAGGCCGAGGCCCCATTCCGCGATCGGGCCGAGTTCCATCGACAGGCCGAAGAAGGCGAGCAGGTGGTCGGCGGGGATGTCGCGTTCCTCGCCCTTCAGCGTGGCTAGCGTCACCGCCTCGAGCCGCGACCCGTCGCCCTTGAGGCCATGCAGCTGGTAGGGAATGGCCATCTCCACCTCGCCGCGCGCGGCGGCGGCCTCGAGCTGTGCGGCGGTCTCGGGTGCCGCGCGGAACTTGGGGCGGCGATGCACCACCGTGACCTTCGCCGCGATATCCTTCAGCGACAGGGCCCAATCGACGGCGGAATCCCCGCCACCCGCGATTACCACGCGCTTGCCGCGGAACTCCTCGCGCCGCGCCACCAGGTAGCGCACCGCGCCCGATCCCTCGTAGCCCGGCAGGCCATCGAGCGGTGGGCGGTTCGGCCCGAAGGCGCCCGCGCCGGCCGCGATAATGACGGCCTTGCAGCGGATGGTGTCGCCGGCGCTGGTGCCGAGCTCGAGGACATCGCCCTCCCGCGCCAGGCGCTCGACACGGCGGCCGAGCAGGTAGGTCGGCGCGAAGGGTGCGGCCTGCTCCTCGAGCCGCGCGATCAGGTCCGCGCCCGCGATCGCGGGATGCGCCGGGATGTCGTAGATCGGCTTCTCCGGATACAGCGCGGTGCATTGGCCGCCCAGCGCATCCAGCGCATCGACGACCACCGTCCTCATGCGCAGCATGCCGCATTCGAACACCGCAAACAGGCCCACGGGCCCCGCGCCGATGATGGCGACATCCGTTTCGATCACGGCCGACATGGCCACTCCCCCGAATCCTGGCCAGCGTGATAGACGGGTCGCCCCGAGGTTCATAGCCGGCGCTGCCCGGCAGGCCGCCATGCCCCCGACCATCACATTGGACCTGCCCGACCTTTCCGCCACCCATGCCCTCGCGGCGCGGCTGGCCGGGCTGCTGCGCGCGGGCGACGCGGTGCTGCTGGAGGGGCCGCTGGGGGCAGGGAAAAGCGAGTTCGCCCGCGCCGTTCTGCGCGCCGCCGCGGGCGACCCGGCGCTGGAGGTGCCGAGCCCGACCTTCACCCTGGTGCAGTCCTACGACCTGCCCGCCGGGCCGGCGCATCATTTCGACCTCTATCGGCTGGACGGGCCTGAGGGACTCGACGAGCTGGGCTGGGAGGAGGCGCGCGAAGGCATCGTGCTGGTGGAATGGCCCGAGCGGCTCGGCAGCCTGGCGCCTGGCGACGCGCTGCATGTCGCGCTGGCGCCGCTGGCGGAGGAGAATGCGCGACGCGCGCAGCTGTCGGGCTGGGATGCGCGGCTTGCCGCGCTGGCCGCGTGAGGGATCCGGCCGCTTTCCTGCGCGCCGCAGGCTTCGGCGCGGCGCGGATCGACTGGCTGCCCGGCGATGCCTCCCACCGCCGCTATGCGCGGCTGCACGGCGGGCCGCGCCCGGCGCTGCTGATGGATGCGCCGCCGCCCGAGGATGTCCGACCCTTCGTCGCCGTCGCACGCCACATCTCCGGCATCGGGCTGTCCGCACCGGAGATCCTCGCCACCGACGAGGCTGCCGGCTTCCTGCTGATCGAGGATTTCGGCGACGCCACGCATGCCGCGCTGCTCGATGCCGGCGAGGCGGCGCTGCCCTGCTACCTCGAGGCGGCGGAGGCGCTGGCCGCGCTGCATGCCACACCGCCACCGGCATCCCTGCCAGCCTGGGGTCCGGCCGAAATGGCGCGCGCAACGGCGGCCACTTTCCTCGACTGGTGGTGGCCCGCGGCGATGGGCGCGGCGGCGGACGCCGAGACGCGCGCGGCGCTGGATGCCGCGATCACCGCCATGGTCGCGCCCTTCACGCAGGAGGGCGGCTTCGTGCATCGCGACTACTTCCCCGCCAACCTGATGCGCCTGCCCGGCCGCGACGGGCCGCGCCGCACCGGTCTGCTCGATTTTCAGGACGCGGCGCGCGGACCCGCGGCCTACGACCTCGTCTCGCTGGTCGAGGATGCGCGGCGCGACGTGGCGCCGGAGGTGCGCGACGCCGCCATCGCGCGGTACCTCGCGGCGCGCGGCGGCGTCGATCGCGACCGCTTCTTCGCTGCCATGGCCGCCTGTGCGGCGCAGCGGCATCTGCGCGTCGCCGCGCTGTGGGTGCGGCTCGCGCTACGCGACGGCAAACCGCGCTACCTTGTGCACGGCCCGCGCTGCTGGCGGCTGCTGGAGGCTGCACTGCACCACCCCGCGACGCGCCCGCTGCGCGACTTCCTCGACGCACGCATTCCCACCACGCTGCGCCGCAATCCCCTCGCCCTGACGGAGCCCGCATGATCGACCTGACCCATGCCATGGTGCTCGCCGCCGGGCTCGGCACGCGGATGCGGCCGCTGACGGACGACCTGCCGAAGCCGATGCTGCCGCTGGCGGGGCGGTCGCTGCTGGACCATGCGCTGGACCGGCTCGCTGCGGCGGGGGTAACGCAGGCCGTGGTGAACGCGCATTGGCATGCCGACCGGATCGCCGAGGCGATGGCGCTGCGGGAGCACCCCTGCGTCGCGCTGCAGCGGGAGGCGGAACTGCTCGAGACCGGCGGTGGCGTGACGCGCGCGCTGCCGCTGCTGGGCGATACGCCATTCGCGGTGGTGAATGGCGATGCCTTCTGGCTCGACGGACCCACGCCCGCGCTCAAGCGGCTGGCCGCCGCCTTCGATCCCGCACAGATGGACGCGCTGCTGCTCATGGTGCGCACCACGCAAGTGGAAGGCACGGTGGGGATGGGCGACTTCCTGCTCGACCCACTCGGGCGGATGCGGCGGCCGAAGGAGCGCGAGATCGCGCCGTATCTCTATGCCGGGGTGCAGATCCTCTCGCCCGCGCTGTTCGAGGGCGCGCCGGCGGGTGCCTTCAGCCTGAACCGGCTGTATGACCGCGCGATCGAGGCCGGGCGGCTGTTCGGGCTGGTGCATGACGGCGTGTGGTTCCACCTCTCGACGCCCGAGGACCTGCGTTATGCGGAGGAGACGCTGCGGGCGGGGCTGGTGAGAGCCTTGTTCTGATGGCGCGGGCAGCGCGCACATGAACCTCCATGCCATCCCGCCCTGGGCGCCCTTCCTCGACACGCTGGCAGCGGGCGTGCTGGCGCGCATGCCGCCCGAAGCACCCGACGCACTCGCCCGCACCACCATCCTGCTGCCCACGCGCCGCGCCGCGCGCGCCCTGCGCGAGGCCTTCCTGCGCGCCGCCGGCGGGCGCGCGCTGCTGCTGC
>NZ_JACADR010000108.1 GCF_016106005.1 Roseomonas rosulenta | reverse complement strand
GGCCCCGCCCCCGCGCTCGCGGCGCAGTCGTCGCCATAGGTCTGCGGGATGTTCCGCTCGGCCGCGAGCTGTGGCAGCTGCGTCGCCGGGGTGGCAAGGACGCGCTGGAACAGCGGCTCGGCATCGCGGCAGAAGAAGGACCCGCTGCGGATCGCGTCCTCGGAATGCTCGTTCGCCATGGTGGTGTTGTAGACGTCGAGGCGCGTGCGCCCCTGCCCGCCATGGACGCGCGTGAAATGCGCCTGCGCGGCGCGGTCTGCGGCGCTCAGGTCCGAGCCGAAGCGACGGACGAACTGGTTGTAGCTCTCGCCCTTCTGGCACTGCAGGGCGCTGACCATCAGGTAGGACCGCAGGGCGCGCAGCTCGAACACGTTGCGCTCCTCGGGCCGCAGGCAGGTGTTCGCCAGCGCCGGCGCGGCGATGGCCATGCCGCAGAGCGCGGCGATGACGGTGCGGGTCTTGCTCATGGGCGCCAGGCGCTCCCTTCCGGATGGGCGTGACCACGCGCAGTCCCCGACTCGGGGTGCGGCGCGGGTCTCCTCTTCCGGGTCTTAACGCGCAGCCCGATCCGGGGGAACCGGAAAATTGTTTCAATCGACAGCGGAACCAAGGCCTTGCGGCTCGCCGTGAAGACGCCCCCGCAACGTCAGGCCGCCCGCGCCCGTCCGCAGCCGCGCCGCAACCGCCCGATCCGCGCCACCCCTGCGAGGCGCCGGTCCAGGAAGTCGAGCGTGGGGCCGATATCCTCCGATTCGTCGCGCAGCCAGAAGGCCAGCGTCGCGCCGTACACCGCGCTCAGGCTCAGCCGGCGCGTGTACCAGGAGAAATCGGCCGAACTGTCGCCTGCCGCGTACCAGATCGCATTCGCCGTCCGCGCCGCCGTGCGCAGCGCCGAGGACAGGTTCCAGGGCAGCGCCTGCACCGCCAGCGCCTGGCGCACCGCCTCGCGGTGCGGCCCCGCCTGGCGCAGACGCGTCGCGACCAATGTGCGGATGCGGTCCGGGATGCGCAGGCCCGACAGGTCGCCCGCGGCCTCGGCCATACGGCGATCGGCGAGGTCGAGCCAGGCCTCGATCGCGCTGGCCGGCCCGCGCGGGAACAGGAAGGTCGCCTCCTCCTCGGGCAGGCCGGCCTCGCGCAGCGCCGCGGCGATGGCGCGCGGCGTCCAGCCCATGGCGGGGATCAGCGGCAGCAGAGCCTCGATGACGGCGTCGCGCGTGGCGCGCTCGGCCTCGGGCAGGTCGGTCATGGTGCCTCCTTCGCGGCGCGCTCCGTGGCGGCGGCGCGGGCCAGTTCCTCGGTGAAGCCGAATTGCGACAGGTCCTCCATCCGCATCGGATAGAGCACCCCCTCCAGGTGGTCGTATTCGTGCTGCATGACGCGCGCCACCAGCCCCGCCGCCTCCCCTTCGACCGCCTGGCCGGCGATATCGAGGCCGCGGAAGCGGATGCGCGCGGGCCGGCGCACCGCCCCGCGCAGGCCGGGGATGGACAGGCAGCCCTCGAAGGCGGCCTCGCTCTCCTCGCCCACGGGTTCCAGCACCGGGTTGATCAGCGCCGCGACACCACCCGCCCCGGTGCGCCAGACGAACAGCCGCAATCCCACATGCACCTGCGGCGCGGCAAGGCCGATGCCGCCCGCATCCTCCATGGTCTCGGCCATGTCGGCGACCAGGCGGTGGATCTCCGGGTCGGTCGGGTCCTCGACCTCGGCGGCGCGGGCGAGCAGGATGGGGTGGCCCATGCGGGCGATCTTCAGGATGGCCATGGTGTCCGGGCGCTCGGGAGATGTGGCGCCACCTTCAATATAGGGCGCCGCGCCGCTTCGGGAGGGCTTCCGGCGCGCCGCGAATCCGTGCTAAGGCAACGCCCGATCGCACGGACCGGGCAACCGGCCGTGCTGCCTTGCCTTCCACATCCAACGCGCAGGAGGTTGCGCCGCGTGCAAGTCGTCGTTCGGGACAACAATATCGACCAGGCGCTCAAGGCCCTGAAGAAGAAGCTCCAGCGGGAAGGCGTTTTCCGCGAGATGAAGCTTCGCCGCCACTACGAGAAGCCCAGCGAGCGCCGTGCGCGCGAGGCCGCCGAGGCCGTCCGCCGCGCCCGCAAGGTCGAGCGCAAGCGCCTGGAGCGCGAGGGCTTCTGAGGAAGCCCGTCCGCGCCCCTGCGCGGACATCCCTGCCCCGCCCGCATGCGGAGCCGATCGCCGCGGCACGGACCCCGGGATCCGCGGCTTTCTGCTGGCCGGCGTCGTGGCCGGCGGAATCCCGCTTGAGCACGAGCTTGCGCGGCGGCCTATCCTGACGACGGCCGGCCCGCCGTGCCCGGGCCTGCCGATCGCCCCCCCCCTGCCGCGACCGCCCCCACGGCAGCAGGGCGACGCCGTTGCCTCCCGCCACCACGGCGCGCGGGCCATCGAGGACGCTGCCCGGGGCGCGCCGGCGTCTCAGCCGAACAGCCCGAACTCCCGCCCCAGCGCCGAGCCCGCCAGCAGCACGATCACCGTCCCCACCATACCCATCAGCGGCCGGGCCGGGATGTGGCGCGTCGCCAGGGCGGCGAGCGGCGCGGCCAGCGCGCCCCCCAGCACCAGCCCGGCCACCACGGGCCAGATGCCGATGCCGATGGTGGTGAGGAAGGCCGCGGTGGCCGCCGTGGTGACAAAGAACTCCGCCGCGTTGGACGACCCGATCGCGAGCTTCGGGTCGAGCCCGCGGCCGATCAGCGTCGAGGTCACCAGCGGTCCCCAGCCGCCGCCGCCGATGGCATCGAGAAAGCCGCCCGCGGCCCCCAGCGCCGCCGGGCGCAGCCCCCCGGGCAGGTTCCGCGCCGCCACGCCGAGCACAGCGCGGCGCAGCACCAGCAGCCCCATCGCCAGCAGGTACAGGCTGACCGCCGGCTTCAGCAGATGCATCGGCAGGCTGCCTGCCACCAGCGCGCCGGCCACGCCGCCCGCCACCCCCGGCAGCGCCAGCCGCCACATCAGCCGCGGCATGACATGCCCGAGCCGCCAATGCGCCAGGCCCGACAGGCCTGTGGTCGCGACCTCCGCCGCATGCACCCCGGCCGAGGCAACCGCCGGCGGCACCGCATGGGCCATCAGCACCGAGGTCGCCATCAGCCCGTAGGCCATGCCGATCGCGCCATCGACCAGCTGGGCGAGGAAGCCGATCGCGGCATAGAGCAGAATCTCGTCCAGGGGATGCCTCGCGCCAGGGGCGGGCGTCGGCACGCCCCGGTGGTATGGCGAGAGGGTCCCGCCGGCCCGGGGCGCAGGCGCCCGAGCACCCAGCATGCCGCAGAAGGAGATGCCGGAGGGCAAACGTGATCGCGAGGTGGGGGCCGCCACGGCAAAAGTCCGCCGGGGGCAGGATCGCCCTCGGCGGCCTCGGCCAGGATCAGGACCGGCGGGCGGTGCCCGCCGACCTCGCTAGCGCTGCAGCGCCTGCACGATCTCCTGCGTCACCTTCTTGGCGTCGCCGAAGAGCATCATCGTGTTCGGGCGGAAGAACAGCTCGTTTTCCACGCCCGCATAGCCCGAGGCCATGCCGCGCTTGATGAAGAACACCGTCTTGGCGCGCTCCACGTCCAGGATCGGCATGCCGTAGATGGCGGACGACTTGTCCGTCTTGGCAGCCGGGTTGGTCACGTCGTTGGCGCCGATCACGAAGGCCACGTCGGCATCGGCGAACTCGGGGTTGATCTCCTCGAGCTCGAAGACCTCGTCGTAGGGCACGTTCGCCTCGGCCAGCAGCACGTTCATGTGCCCGGGCATGCGGCCTGCCACCGGGTGGATCGCGTACTTGATCTCCACCCCTTCCTTCTTGAGCAGGTCGGCCATCTCGCGCAGCACCTGCTGCGCCTGCGCCACCGCCATGCCGTAGCCCGGCACCACGATGATCTTCTGCGCGTTCTTCATCATGTAGGCGGCGTCTTCCGGCGAGCCGGCCTTGACCGGCGGACGGTCGGCATCACCGCCGCCGGCACCCGCCACGCCGCCTTCCGAGCCGAACCCGCCCAGCAGCACGTTGATGATGCTGCGGTTCATGCCCTTGCACATGATGTAGGACAGGATCGCACCCGAGGCGCCGACCAGCGCGCCGGTCACGATCAGCAGCAGGTTGCCGATGGTGAAGCCGATGCCCGCCGCCGCCCAGCCGGAATAGCTGTTCAGCATGGACACCACGACCGGCATGTCCGCCCCGCCGATTGGGATGATCAGCAGGAAGCCGAGCGCGAAGGACAGGATCGCGATCGCCCAGAACAGGAAGTCCCAGCCGGTGATCACGAACAGCAGCACCAGCAGTGCCAGCACCCCGCCCAGGATGGCGTTGAGCTTGTGCTGGTTCTCGAAGGTGATGGGCGCGCCCGACATGCGCCCATCGAGCTTGAGGAAGGCGATGACCGAGCCCGAGAAGGTGATGGCGCCGATCGCAAGCCCCAGCGACATCTCGATCAGCGAGACCGCCTTGATGCTGCCGCGCACGCCGATGCCGAAGCTCTCGGGGCTGTAGAAGGCCGCCGCGGCCACGAAGACCGCCGCCATGCCGACCAGCGAGTGGAAGGCGGCCACCAGCTGCGGCAGCGACGTCATCTGGATGCGCTGCGCAACCACGGTGCCGATGCCGCCGCCGATGGCGAGGCCGGCGACGATCAGCATGAAGCCGCCGAAGTCGATGCCGCCCTTGAAGATGGTCGCGAAGATCGCGATGCCCATCCCGATCATGCCGTACAGGTTGCCCTGCCGGCTGGTCTCGGGGTGGCTCAGCCCGCGCAGCGCGAGGATGAAGAGGACCGACGCCGCGAGATAGGCGATGGTCGAGAGCGTGGTGCCCATGGCCTCAGCTCCCCTTCTTCTTGAACATGGCGAGCATGCGCCTGGTCACCATGAAGCCGCCGAAGATGTTCACCGCGGCCAGCGTGACGGCCAGGAAGCCGAAAACGCGCGCCGCACCGCTCTCGGCCATGCCGGCGGCGAGGATGGCGCCCACCACGATCACCGAGGAGATGGCGTTGGTGACACCCATCAGCGGCGAATGCAGCGCCGGGGTCACGTTCCACACCACGTGGTAGCCCACGAAGCAGGCCAGCAGGAAGATGGTCAGCAGATAGAGGAAGGGCGAGATGGCCTCGGCATGCGGGGCCGCGGCCTCGGCCATGCGGCGCGCCGTCTCGGCAAGCGCGGCGGCGCGTTCGGCGATGCCCTGCGCCTCGTTCGCGATCTGGGTCGGATTCATCGACAATGCCCCCTTACGACGCCGGCTGCATCAGCGGATGGACCACGGCACCGCTGCGGGTGAGCGTGACACCCTTCACGATCTCGTCGTCTTCCGGGAGCTTCGGGGCCTTGGCCTCCTTGTCCCAGAAGGTCGAGAGGAAGGTCAGCAGGTTGCGCGCATAGAGCGCGGAGGCCGCCGCCGGCAGCCGCCCGGGCCAGTTGGTGAAGCCCAGCACCTTCACGCCGTTCTCGGTCACGAACAGCTCGCCCGGCCTGGTCAGCGCGCAGTTGCCGCCGGCATCGGCCGCGATGTCCACGATCACGCTGCCCGGCTTCATGGCTTCCACCATGGCGGCGGTCACCAGGGTCGGCGCCTTGCGGCCCTGCACCAGCGCGGTGCAGACCACGACATCCTGCTTGGCGATATGCGCCGCCACCACCTCGGCCTGCTTGGCGTAGAACTCGGCGCTGAGCTGCTTGGCGTAGCCGCCCGCGGTCTGGGCGGCCTTGCTCTCCTCGTCCTCGTAGCCGACGAAGGACGCGCCGAGCGACTTGATCTCTTCCTTCGCCGCGGGGCGCACATCGGTCGCGGAGACGCGCCCGCCCAGGCGCCGCGCGGTGGCGATGGCCTGCAGCCCGGCCACGCCCGCACCCATGACGAAGACATTGGCCGCGGGCACGGTGCCTGCCGCCGTCATCATCATCGGGAAGCCACGGTCATAGGCGCCCGCCCCTTCGATGACGGCGCGATAGCCCGCGAGGTTCGCCTGGCTGGACAGCACGTCCATCGACTGCGCGCGGGTGATGCGCGGCAGCAATTCCATCGAGCAGGCATCCACCCCGGCCGCGGCATAGGCCGCCGCGGCGGACGAATCGGCGCCGAGCGTGCCCAGCAGCAGTGCGCCGCGCGGCAGCTCCGCCTCCGGCGCGCGCACCGCCAGCACGATGCCCGCACCGGCCAGCGCGGCCGCGGCATCGGCGGCGATGCTCGCCCCCGCCTCGGCATAGGCACTGTCGATGAAGCCGGACGCCAGGCCTGCGCCCGCCTCCACCGCCACATCGAGCCCCATGCCGACGTACTTCTTGACCGTCTCGGGCGTCGCGGCGACACGGGTTTCGCCCGCCCGCCGTTCCTTCAGGACCGCCACACGCATCCGGAGATACCCCCCACGCGCCAAATGAAGCGGCGCACCTACAAGCACGGCGCCGGACTGTCCAGCGCCCATGAATCACGCGCGGACCCTGGCATCGCAGGCCGCGCGGTCCCGTCATCACGGGACGGACGCGGAAATTTCAATATCCCCTGGCGCGATCCGCCGGCGCCGTCAGTCCAGCCGCAGGCCGGCAACCCGCACGAGTTCGGCCCATTGCGGGCCATCGCGCTCCATCGCCGCGCGGAACTCGGCCGGGGAGGAGCAGACGGGGACGGTGCCGAGGCGCTCCAGCGCCTGGCGGAACCCCGCCTCGGCGCAGGCCGCGCCCAGGATCGCCGCCATGCGCTCGATCGCCGCCGGCGGCGTTCCGGCGGGTGCCGCGATTCCGTTCCAGGTCTCGGCGCGGAAGCCCGGGAAGCCCTGCTCCTCGACCGTCGGGACGCCGGGCAGCGCCGCCATCCGGGCCCCGCCCGCGACCGCCAGAACGCGCACCGCGCCCCCGCCCTGGTGCGGGATGATGTCGGACGGATTGCCGAAATAGGCCGCGACATCGCCCGCCAGCAGCGCCTGCATGGCCGGGGCGCCGCCGCGATAGGGCACGTGCACCGCCTCGACTCCTGCACGCTGCAGCAGCAACGCCATCGCCAGGTGGTTCGAGGATCCGTTGCCGCCCGAGGCATAGGCGACGCGCCCCGGATTCTCGCGCAGATGCGCGATGAAGGCGGGCAGGGTCTCGATCCCGAGACGCGCGGAGACCGCGAGCACCTGCGGATTCGCCCCGATGATCGAGATCGGCGCGAAGTCGCGCGCAGCATCGTAGGGCACCCGCGCCAGCGCCGGCAGCATCACCATCTGCGACGCGCTCGCCGTGAGCAGCGTGTAGCCATCCGCCCGGCTGCGCGCCACCGCCTCGACGGCGACCGCGCCGCCGGCGCCGGTGCGGTTCTCCACCACCACCGGCTGGCCGAGCCGCGCGGCCAGGACATCGGCGCTGAGGCGCCCGATGCTGTCGGTCACGCCGCCCGGCGCGAAGGGCACCAGCAGGCGCAAAGGCCGCTCGGGCCAGGCCTGCGCGAGGGCGGCCGGCACCGGGCCAACGAGCATCAGGAGCATCAGGACGCCGAGGCGGAGGATCATGTGCGGGCTCCATCCAGGGTTCGGGTCGGGTCCGGCGCCACGCCGCAGGGCGAGGCCCCGCGCATCACGTGATCTCCGCCGCGCGGCGCAGGCTGCTGATCATCGACATGCCGAGCAGATGCGCGTGCGCCCGCGCCGGGTCGCCGGCCGCCTCGGCCATGCGGCGCCGGAAATCCGCCTGGTCCTCCGGCGTCGCCGCCTCGAGGTTCTTCTTGTTCATGATGGTCTGGCGCTGCACGTGCTCGACCGTCACGCCGCGCCGCTGGCGGTCATAGAGGTCGAGCAGCGTGTCCTCCGCCTCGCCGCGGATGACGCGCGCCAGCTTCTCCGCGAGGTTCACGGCATCATGGATGCCGCCATTGAGCCCCATGCCGCCGAGCGGGTTGTTGATATGCGCGGCGTCGCCCGCCAGCAGCAGCCGGCCGCGGCGGAAGGTCTCGGCGACGCGCTGATGCACGCGGTAGAGCGTGCGATGGCGCACCGGGTAATCGTCGCGGCCGGCGACGATGCGGGCGAAGCGCGCGCGACCGAAGGCCTCGGTCATCACCTCGTCGTCCGCCACCTCCGCCCGCACCGGGAACATGGCGCGCCAGAGGCCGGGCACGCGCAGCAGGAAGAACCACTCCTCCGGGTCCGCGTAGTAGGACACGTCGGCCAGACCCGGTATCAGCGTGGCGAAGTCGAAATCGGTGGACAGCACCAGGAAGCGCTCGGGCCAGGTGAAGCCCTCGAAGGCGATCCCGGCCGCCTTGCGCACCGCGCTGCGCGCGCCATCCGCGCCGATCAGCCAGCTGCCCGCGATGCGCGTGCCGTCCTCCAGCACCGCCTCCACGCCATCGCCATGGTCATGCGCATCCGCAACCGGGGCGTCGAAGCGGATGGCGAAGCACGGCTGCTCCCGCAGCAGGCCATGCAGGATGCGCGTCAGCTTGAACTGCTCGCACTGCAGGCGGTAGGGGTGGCGCGTCACGTCGGCGAGCAGCCCAAAGTCGAACTCGGCGATCAGCGCGTGATCCCGCGTACGGTATTGCACGCGCGGTCCGATCAAGCCCTGGCGGATCATCTCCGGCGCGGCGCCGAGGTCGTCCAGCATGTCGAGCGTGGGCGCGTGGAAGGTGGAGGCGCGCATCTCCTGCGAGATGCCCGGCCCGGCCTCCAGCACCTCGACAGGCACGCCTTCGCGCAGCAGCGCGGCGGCGGCCACGAGTCCCACCGGGCCGGCGCCGGCGATCAGGACGGGCTTGGTCTCGGGCATCGCGGCCACGGTCCATTCGAGCGGGGTGCGATCGCAAGACCACACCACCAGCCGAACCGCTTGCAAGACAAATGTCGGGCGCCTGGGCCCACCCTGGGGTCAGGCGGCCGGATGCGGGTCCGGCAGCCCCGCCTCGGCCAGCGCCGCCGCCTGCTTCTGCGCCAGCACCTGCGTGTCGAACCCCTGGATCAGCTCCTGGAACAGCTCGTGCCAGTTGAGCTTCGCGCCCAGCCGCAGGAACACAGACCCGAGCCCGATCGCCGCGCGGTCCATCAGCGGGAATTCGCGCGGCACGCGCACGCCGCCGGTCCGCTTCAGCCCCGCATGCACTTCCTCGGCGATGCGCCGCCCGTATTGCGGGTCGTCATTCACCTGGATCGGCCGCACGCGGTCATCCAGCAGCGGCTCGTAGAGGAACTTCGCCCAGATGTTCAGCACCTCGATCGTCTCGCGCTTGAGGTCCTTGAACCCCCAGACGCGGTACGCCTCGGCCGCCTTGTCGAAATCCCCGTCGCGGATCGCCTCGAACAGCATGATCACGCCGCCGATGAAGCTGGGCGGGAAGATCCGCACCACCCCGAAATCGAGCAGGTTGATCCCCCAGCCGCCATTCCCGGTGTCGTCCGATCGCACCTGGTAGTTGCCGAGGTGCGGGTCGCCATGGATCACGCCATAGCCGTACAGCGGCACGTACCAGGCGCGGAACAGGGCGCGCGCATAGGCGGCGCGTTCCTCCTCCGGCGGGTCCTCGTCGATGCGGGCCTGGATGGCGCGGCCATCGAGCCAGGTCATCGTCAGCAGGCGGCGCGTGCAGAGGTCATCCACCGGCACCGGCACGCGCACGCCCGGCACGTTCGCGAGCATCTTGCCGTACAGCTTCTGCTGCGCCGCCTCGCGCTTGTAGTCGAGCTCCTCGCGCAGCCGGTCGGAGAGCTCGACATAGGCCTCCTCGTTCTCGAGGGTGCTGTCCATGCGGCGGAAGATCGCGAGCGCGATCTTGAGCTGCCGCAGGTCGGCCTCCACCACGGACGCCATGTCGGGATACTGCAGCTTGCAGGCGACGCGCGTGCCGTCATGCAGCACGGCGCGATGCACCTGGCCGAGCGAGGCCGCCGCGGCCGCCTCGCGCTCGAAGGAGGCGAAGCGCCTCTCCCAGTCAGGCCCCAGCTCGCTGCCCATGCGCCGGCGCACGAAGGGCCAGCCCATGGGCGGCGCATTCGCCTGGAGCGTCGCCAGTTCCTTCGCGTATTCCGGCGGCAGCGCGTCCGGCACGGTCGAGAGGAACTGCGCCACCTTCATCATCGGGCCCTTCAGCCCGCCGAGCACGGCCTTCAGGTCCTCGGCATGCGCGGCCTTGTCGGACTTCACGCCGAAGATGCGCTGCCCCGCGAAGCGCGCGGCGATTCCACCCACCGCGCCCGAGGTGCGCAGCATGCGCCGCGCCTCCCCGAAGATGGTGCTGCCCTCGCGGTCAGCCATCGGCGCGTTCCAGCTCGTCGATGAAGCCCGCGATCACGTCGAGGCCCTTGGTCCAGAAGGCCGGGTCCGCCGCGTTCAGCCCGAAGGGTGCGAGCAGTTCCTTGTGCCGCTTCGTGCCCCCCGCGCGCAGCATGTCGAGGTACTTCGCCTCGAAGCCCGGCACGGCGCCGTCGCGATAGACGCCGTACAGCGCGTTCACCAGGCAATCCCCGAAGGCGTAGGCGTAGACATAGAAGGGCGAGTGCACGAAGTGCGGGATGTAGGACCAGTAGACCCCGTAATCCGGCGTGAACTCGAAGGCCGGGCCGAGGCTCTCCACCTGCACCTGCATCCACAGCTCGGCGATACGCTCGTGGCTGAGTTCGCCCTTGCGGCGCTCGTCATGCAGCAGCGTCTCGAAGCGGTAGAAGGCGATCTGGCGGACCACCGTGTTCAGCATGTCCTCGACCTTGCCGGCCAGCATGGCGCGGCGGCGGCGCGGGTCGGTCTCGGCGTCGAGCACGGCGCGGAAGGTCAGCATCTCCCCGAACACGCTCGCCGTCTCGGCCAGCGTCAGCGGCGTGGAGGACATCAGGTAGCCCTGCGCACCGGCCAGGACCTGGTGGACGCCGTGCCCCAGCTCATGCGCCAGCGTCATCACGTCGCGCGGCTTGCCGTGGTAGTTCAGCAGCAGGTACGGGTGCGCGCTCGGCACCGTCGGATGCGCGAAGGCCCCGCTCGCCTTGCCCGGCCGAAGGGCCGCGTCGATCCAGGGCTTGTCGAAGAAGCGCAAGCCGACCTGCGCGAGTTCCGGGCTGAAGGCGGCGTAGGAAGCGATCACGCGCTCCACCGCCTCGGGCCAGGGCACCAGGCGGTCATCCTCGTCCGGCAGGGGCGCGTTGCGGTCCCAGTGCTGCAGCTTGGGCAGGCCCAGCCACTTCGCCTTCATGCCGTAGTAGCGGTGCGACAGGCGCGGGAAGGACGCGCGCACGGCCGAGACCAGCGCGTCCACCACCTCGTCCTCGACCATGTTCGACCGGTTGCGGTAGGACCCCGGGCGCGGGTAGTGTCGCCAGCTGTCCTCGATCTCCTTGTCCTTCGCGAGCACGTTGGTGATGAGGCCGAACAGCCGCACCCGCTCGCCGAAGGCGGCCGAGACACCCTCGGCCGCCGCCGCGCGCACCGCGCGGTCGCGATCCGAGAGCCGGTTCAGCGCGGCCGAGACGGTCAGCTCCTCCGACCCCACCTTCACCTTCATGGTGGCGATGGTCTCGTCGAACAGCCGCACCCAGGCGGAGCGTCCCGCGACCTCCTTCTCGTGCAGCAGCTTCTCGGCCTCGTCGGAGAGCTGGTGCGGGCGGAACACGCGCAGGTCGCGCAGCCAGGGCCGCCAATGCGCGAGCGCCGCCGACCCGCCGATCTTGGCCTCGAGCGCCGCATCCTCGAGCCGATTGAGTTCCAGCGAGAAGAACAGCAGGTGGGAGGAGATGGTCGTCACCCTCTCCTGCATGGTCTGGTAGAAGCGGCCATTCGCCGCATCCTGCGCATCGCCGCTGAACACCAGCCCGGCATAGGAGGTGACGCGGCCGAGCCCCTCCCACATCGCCTCGTACTGGGCGATCGCCTGCGCCAGCGCATCGCCGCCCGTGGCGGCGAGCCTGCCGGACAGGCGCTGCTCGAAGGCGCGCGCCTCGCCCTCGATCCGGTCGAGATCGGCGGCGAGCCGCGGATCGTCCGGCGCGGCATAGAGGTCGGAGAGGTCCCACACGGGCAGCGCCGCGGGCGCGGCGGCGGCATCGAGGGGAGCGCGGAGCGGGGTCGGGAGCGGTGCTTTGGTCACGCAGCCCATATAGGCCAATCGAGGGCTTGGCCAAGCGTCGCCACCGCCGCACCATGCGAACAGGGTGCCGAACCGGGGGGAATGCATGCCGTACACGCCAGGCCGCTGGCCGACCTTGCCGGCCATGATGCTGACGCGCGCGGCGGAATGGGCCGACCGCCCGCTATTCCGCCACTGGCAGGGCGGCGCCTGGCGGTCGCTGACATGGGGCGAGTTCGCGGTCCAGGTCGCCTCGGTCGCCGCCTTCCTGCGCGGCCGCGGCGTGGGTCCCGGCGACCGCGTGCTGCTGGTCAGCGAGAACCGCCCGGAATTCCCCATCGCGGACACCGCCATCATGGCCGTGGGCGCCATCACGGTGCCGACCTACACCACCAATCTCGCCGCCGACCACGCGCATATCCTGCGCGATTCGGGGGCGCGCGTCGCCGTGGTCTCGACCCGCAAGCTGGCGGAGAAGGTGCTGGAAGGCGCGGCGCTCGCGGGCGGCCTCGACCTGCTGGTCTGCTGCGAGGACCCGCCGCAGGCCGCGGGCCTCGCCGGCCATGCCTGGGCCGAGGCGATCGCGACGCCGGGCGACCCCGCCGCGCTGGCCGCCGAGGCCGAGCAGGCCTCGCCCGAGGCGATCGCCTGCCTGATCTACACCTCGGGCACCGGCGGGCTGCCCAAGGGGGTCATGCTGCCCCACCGCGCGCTGCTCGCGAACCGCGACGGCGTCGCACCGCTCGCCCAGCGGCTCGGCCTGGCGGGCAAGCCCTACCTGTCGTTCCTGCCGCTGTCGCATTCCTACGAGCACACGGTGGGCGGCTTCCTGCTGCCCTCGCTGGGGATGGAGGTGGTCTATTCGCGCGGCGCCGACCGGCTCAGCCACGAGCTCGCCGAGATCCAGCCCGCCGTCATCACCGCCGTGCCGCGCCTGTTCGAGGTGCTGCGCGGGCGCATCCTGGCGGGCCTCGAGAAGGAGAAGCCCTGGAAGCGCGCGCTGTTCGAGCGCGCCGTCGCCCTCGGCCTGCGCAAGATGGACGGCCCGCCGCTCGGCCTCGTCGAACGCCTCCAGGATGCCCTGATGGACCGCCTGGTGCGGGAGAAGACCCGCGCGCGCTTCGGCGGGCGGCTGCAGGCCATGGTCTCGGGCGGCGCGCGGCTCGACCCCGACCTCTCGGGCTTCTTCCTCGCGCTCGGCCTGCCTGTCCTGCAGGGCTACGGCCAGACCGAGGCCGGCCCGGTGGTCAGCGTCAACCTGCCCTGGGACAACCGCCGCACCACCGTCGGCCCGCCGCTCAAGGGTGTGGATCTGCGCATCGCGGAGGATGGCGAGGTACTGATCCAGGGCGCCCTGGTCATGACCGGCTACTGGGGCAACGCCGAGGCCACCGCCGCCGCGCTCAAGCCCATCGCGGGCGCGCCGGGCGACTGGCTGCACACCGGCGATGTCGGCGTGATCGAGGATGGCCGCCTGCGCATCACCGACCGCAAGCGGGACTTCATCAAGACGCTGGGCGGCGACATGGTCAGTCCCGCGAAACTCGAAGCCCTGCTGATGGCCGAGCCCGAGATCCACCAGGCGCTCGTCGCCGGCGAGGGCAAGCCCGCGCTCGTCGCGCTGATCGTGCCCGCAGAGGGCATGGCCGAGAAGATCGGCGACGCCGTGCGCCGGGTGAATGCCCGCCTGCCCACCATCGAGCGCGTGCGCCACTACGCCGCCACCGAGCCCTTCACCATCGAGAACGGGCTGCTGACCCCGACCATGAAGGTGAAGCGGCGCGTCGCGATCGAGACGCGGCGGCACGAGATCGAGACGCTGTCAGGCTGAGCGCGCGCCGCGGCGGCACCGGGCGCCCGGCCCGATGCGCGCCGCGGGAAGGGCGCGGGGGCGGGGCGAGGCGGAGCACGTCGCGTGGCGGTCGGATCGGCGCCGTGCCGTCGCATGGCTGGACGCG
>NZ_JACADR010000107.1 GCF_016106005.1 Roseomonas rosulenta | reverse complement strand
CCGCCGCGCATCTGCGCCGCGCCGCCGCGGTTCCGCCGGCGGAGATCGCCGCCACGGCGCAGGCCCTGCTGGCCGCGCGCGCCCCGATGACCGAGGCCGAGCTCGCCGCCGGCGTGCTGGCGGTGCTGGGCCTCGATGCCACGGCGCAGGTGGCGGTGGCCGCGAGGCTCGCGGCGCTGGTCGGGGCGGGGACGATTCGCCTGGGGTGAGGTCGCGGCTGGTCCGGCGCTGCCGCGCGCCCGCATCCTGCCGCGCCGCGGCATCGCGCCGGATGCTGCCCTATGGCGCGAGGATGATGACCTTGGTCTGGCTCGGCACGATGCGCGCGCCGACCATGTTCGTGCTGTTCTGCATCGACATCGAGGTGAGCCGCGTCGCCGGCGAACCGGAGACCAGCACGCTGAAGGCGCCGAGGACATGGCGCGAGGGACCCATCACCGTGCCCGATGCCACGCCCATCGCGACGCCGGCATTGTCGCCGTTCGTGATCGGGGTGACCGTCGCCATGTTGTGCATCGGCCCGACGCCGATGATGGTGTTGAACTGGCTCGGCACCGCCGTCGGTCCCTCGGCGATGTTGGGGTAGGGGATCGGCAGCGGCGACGGCACCGCCGGCGTCAGGCAGACATCGGGGAAGGCCAGGTCCATCCCGCCCATCTGGCAATTGGCGAACATCGCGCGCGGTCCTTCAGCCCAGGTGGATCTGGTCGGCGCGCAGCTTCACCAGCGCGCCGCCCTGCAGCGTCACGGCATCGCCGCGCATGTGCATGTGGCCGCTGGCGCGCTGGTCGATGTCGCGCGCGCGCAGCTCCTCGCTGTCCTCGACGATGCGCATAGAGCGGCGGAAGCGGCCCACGATGCGCTGCGCGATGGTCTCGATCGCCTCGGCCAGCAGGCTGACGCGCCCGAGGCTCGCCCCCGTGCGCCCCGCCGTGACGTCGAGGCTGCGCGTGGTGACCTCCGTCGTGTCCGCGCGCAGCGCGATGGTCCCGGCATCGAGCGTGAGCCGCGCATCCTGCGCCGCGCCGATCGTGGCGCCATCGGGCATCGCCACGCGCATCGGCGCGTCGCCGTGCCGCGCCAGCACGGCCAGGATGAAGGCCTGGCCCTCCGCCTCCCCCACCAGCACGAGGTCGCCGGGGGCGGGTTCCACCAGGCAGGAGAAGGCGCGCAACGCGGCTTCCTGCCGGCCATGGCGCAGGATCGCGACGCCGCGGGCATCGCAGGTAAGCACGCGTGCGCTGTCGGTCGGTACGCCGGTCAGCGGGGCGATGGGGCTGAGCGCGTTCATCGCGGTGTCTCCATGTCAGGCGGCGCCGAAGCGCTGCAGCCAGCGATCCGCCTCGAGGCGGACGTGGTCGGGCGGAAGGGCGTGGCGGCGGTCGGGGATATGGGCGTTCGCGTCGCGGATGGCGTGCAGGTTGGCGCGCGCGAGCGACGCGCCGGCGAATTCCGCGCCGTCGAGGTCGGCATGGCTGAGGTCCGCGCCGGCCAGGTCGCAGTCCTCGAAGCGGGCGCGCGGCGCCTTCATGCCGACGCAGACCGCCTGCACCAGCCGCGCGCCGCGGGCATCCGCATCCGCCAGGTCGGCCCCCTGCAGGATCGCGCTGGTCAGGTCCGCCCGTCGCAGCACGGCGTGGGTCAGCACGGCCTCGAGCAGCACCGCGCGCGGCATGCGTGCGCCCTCGAAGACGGCCCCGGCAGCCTTCACCTTCGCCATGCCCGCCTGGGTGAGGTCGGCGCCCGCAAGGTTGCAGCCGGTGAAGTCGCAGTCGTTGAAGTGGCACATCGCGGCCATGAAGCCGCGCAGGTTCATGCCCGCGAAGGTCACCTTGATGAAGTTCGTGCGGCTGAAACGCGCGCCTTCCAGCACGGCCCGCGTCAGGTCCGCCTCGACCAGCGCCATCTCCTCGCAATCGGTGCCGCCGAGGTCGATCCCGTCCGTGCGGCACTGCACGACATTGGCGCGCCGCAGCGATGCGCCGGCGAAGCTCGCGCGCGTCAGGCGGCACTGCACGATGTTGGCATCCGCGAGCATGGCGCGTGCGAAATTCGCCCCGCGCAGCCCGGTGCCCGTGGCGGACCAGCCGGTGCAGTCGGCGTCGGTCAGGTCGGCGCGCGACATGCTGCAGTCGTGGAAGCTCGCCTTCGCCAGCTTCGCGCCGGCCAGGTTGGCGCCATCGAGCCTCACGCCGTGCAGCAGCGCCTCGGTGAAGTTGGCACCGCGCAGATCGCATCCGGCCAGGCCGGCGCCGTCGAAGATGCCGCCCGACAGGTCGGCGCCGGACAGGTCGATGCCGCTCCACGCGCGATCCTCGCCGATGATCTCGCCGTCGCGCACCAGCGCCTCGATCTCGGCGCGGCTCATGCGGGGGTCCGGCGCGGATGGATGCGCGTGCGCGTGCGCTGGACGCGCGCGATGCGCGTTGCCTCGTCGGCATGGATGCGGGCGATGTCGGCCTCGTAGAGGCTCGCGTCATCGAGGTTCGCGGCGCGGATGTCGGCGCGCGCCAGGCTCGCTTGCGCGAGGTCGGCGCGCGTCAGGTGCGCGCCGCGCAGATCGGCCGCGGTGAAACGCGCGCCGCGCCCGCGCGCCAGGTCGAAGCTGGCACCATGCAGGCTGCAATCGGACAGGTCGGTGCCGGTCAGCGAGGCGCCGTCGAAGATCGCGCCGTCGAGCACCGTGCCGCGCAGGTTGGCGCCATCGCAGGTGGCGCCTGCGAAGCGCGCGCCGCGCAGCACGCAATCCTGCACGAAGACCGCCTGTTCCAGATGCGCCTGCTCGAGGCGCACGCCGTCGCCGGTCACGCCGATGAAGGCGGCGCCGGTCAGCTTCGCGCCGCTGAAGTCGGCGCCATCGAGCCCGGCGCGGATCATCACCGCGCCGCTCAGGTCAGCGTGGGCGGCGCGCAACCCGGCGAGCGAGCCCTCGTTGACAAAAAGGTTAGGCAGGTGAGCCTCGCTGATGTCGGCACCTTCCAGCAGCGCGCCGGTCAGGCTCGCGCCGGTCATCTCCGCGCGCAGGAACCTGCCCTGGCGGAGGTCGGCATCGCGCAGCACCGCATCGCGCAGGTTGGCGTCGGACAGGTCCGCGTTCTCGAAGCGCGCGCGCCCCAGATTGGCACCTTCCAGCGATGCGCCCACCAGCCGCGCGCCATCGAGCCGCGCATGCGCGAGCACGGCGCGGTCGAGTGTGGCGCCCGACAGGTCCGCGCCGCTGAGATCGGCGCCATCCAGCCAGGCTTCCGTCAGGTCGAATCCCGCGAGGTCCATGCCCGCGAGGTCGGCGCCGCAAAGATCGAGCCGCGCCGCGCTGCGCGTGCCATCCAGCAGCCGCGCGCGCAGCGCCGCGGAGGCGGCGGCATCGAGGCGTGGCGCGGGGTCCTGCATGTCGGCGGCCATGAGATAGCTGCGCCGGGCCATGTCGTCCGCTTCCGAGGCCTGGCGGGCGAGGGGGGGGGCGTCGCGCAGGCGGCGTTCGGTCTCGGCGGGCAGGCCCTGCGCCTCGAGCTCCATGATGCGCGCATCGAGCCTCGCGCGGGGATCGGGCGTGTCGAGGCGCGGCGGGCCGGCAGGCTTCGCCTTGGGGGCGGGTGGCGTGCCGCCGGCGGCGGTGATGCGCGCGGCCGTGGCCTCCTGTTCGCGCTTCGCCATTGCTTCGGCCTCGATCCGCTTCTCCTCGGCTTCGCGCGCCTTGGCGGCCATGTATGCGGGGATGTCTTCGAGCGATGGCAGGGGTTCGAAGGGCGGCGGCGGCGCAAGGCCATGCGCGTCGGGATTGACGCCGCGTTCGATCAGATGCGCGCGGCGGCGTTCGTGGTCGCGTTGCATGCGCGCGCGCGCGCGCCGCTGGGGCAGGCCTTCCTCGGCCAGCCTGCGGCGCAGATCGAGCAGCCCGGGGTCGGGGCGCAGGAGTTCGGCCGGCACCAGCGCGGCCTCGTCGAGGCTTGCGATCATGCCGTTCTCGTCGCCGCGCCGCGCGGCGTAGACCGCCTCGTAATCCGCTACGCTGCGCGGCGCGCCGAGGCGGTCCGCGCCCATGAGCAGGGCCGTGAGATCGCGCGCATCCTCCTCCTCGGTGCGGACGCGGCCGTGATGGACCATCACGAGGCGCTTCTGCGCGGGGAAGAACCACACGGTGGTCAGGTGCAGCGGCACGTCCTCGAAGGCCTCGGCGCCGCGGCGCTGCACCAGGATGCGCGGCTGCAGCCCCGGCAGGCGGCCGGTGATCTCCGATTCGTCCGGGTGCATGTTGGTGATGGCGTAGTCCTCGTCGCCCGCCAGGAAGCCTGCGAAGCGCTGGTCGGGCTGCGCCGCCATCGCCATGCGGAAGTCCACGTCGCGGGCGAAGCCGGGGAAATCCTCCTCGAGCCAGCGCTGGTCATGCGTGCCCGCGAGGCGCGCGCGCTGCGGCCAGGCGATGTCCATCGCACCGAGATTGACCGGATGCGGCGCGCCATGCGCCGCGCTGCCGGCGGGCAGCACGATGTTGGGCAGGGCGACGCGGTGGCCGACCCCCGGCAGGGGCATCTCGGCGATGCCGCGGCCAAGCGGGTTCTCCGCGAAGGAAGGTCCGCCATAGGCACGGTCCCAGCCCAGCGGCATCTCGGTGAAGGGCGCTGGGTCGGTCGGCAGCCCGTCCTCGATGTGATGATCGCCGACGACGCCGATGCGCTTCGTGACCGCGCCAAGTCGTGCGCTGACGGTGAGCGCGCGCACCGGCTGCCCGCCCAGTGCGAAGGCGCTGCCGGCGACCAGGAACTCGGCGGCCGGCTTGGGCAGGGTGATATCGATCGGCTGGGAGGGCGGCAGGACCCCAGGCAGGAACTGCCACATGGCGATCTCGCCGAGCAGCGCCGCCTCCTCCCCCATCGGGCAGAAGGACAGCGCGGCGAGGCTGAGGTAGTGCCGCCGACGGAACTCGGACGGTCGGCTCATCAGGCCGAGCGCGAGGGGTTTCTCGACCCTCATGTGGCGACAAGGCTCATGGCGGCGTCCGTCCGATCACCTCATCACCGTGACCATGGTGCGGTAGATCGAGGTCGTGTCGTTCTGCAGCCGCGTGATGCTCTGCTGCATGCTGACCAGGCGCGTCTCGTCAGAGATGGCGTTGTTCGTGCTGGACAGCAGCCCCCGATTCACCTGGAACGGCACCAGGTTGATCGACACGTAGCCCATGTTGATGCCGTAGCCCGACACGTTCACCGCCAGCGCGGCCACGTTCGTGGAAAGGACTGCCTGGTAGTTCGTCGTGAGGTAGAAGCTGCCCGTCCCCGAGCCCATCGCCCAGTTGTAGGTGTTGGTGTACTTGTTGTGGTTGTCGCTGTTGGTGTTGATGGTCGACGCCTTCAGGTTCATGTCGCCATTCGCCGTGACGTTGACGTCGCCGGATACCTTGATGGTGAGCGTGCCGCCGACCGTCTC
Source organism: Roseomonas rosulenta (assembly GCF_016106005.1). Taxonomy (GTDB): domain Bacteria; phylum Pseudomonadota; class Alphaproteobacteria; order Acetobacterales; family Acetobacteraceae; genus Neoroseomonas; species Neoroseomonas rosulenta. The sequence continues at coordinate 8,688 of NZ_JACADR010000107.1, read as the reverse complement.
GGTCACGTTCCCCGATACGCTGCGCGTCTCGCTGCCCTTGATCGTCTCCGTGACATTGCCGTCCACGGTCAAGGTCTGGTCCCCGCCGATCGTCGCGCGGTCATTCGCCTTGATCTCCACGGTGCGGTTGCCGGTCCCGGCACCCATGCCCACCGTGCGCGTCTCGTTGTTCTCCACCTCGACCACGTAGTCGCGCTCGGCGTGCAGCAGCACCTGCTCGGCGCCGATCGCGTCGTCGAAGCGCAGCTCGTTGTAGTTGTCGGCCGTGCCGCCCGGGGTCGATCGCGTGCGGATCCCCGATCGCGCCTTGTTGCCCGGCAGCGCATGCGGGACCGTGCTGTCCGTGTTGTAGACGGCGCCGGTGATGATGGGTCGGTCCGGGTCGCCATGCAGGAAATCGACGATCACCTCCTGCCCGACGCGCGGGATGTGGATCTGCCCCCAGCCTACGCCGGCCCAGCCCTGCGAGACGCGGATCCAGACCGCCGTGCCGACCGCCGCCGCGCCGCCGGGGCCGCGGTCCCACAGGAACTGCACCTGCACGCGCCCGAATTCGTCGGTGTTGATCTCCTCGCCCGTCGGGCCCACCACCAGCGCGGTCTGCGGCCCGGCCACCCTCGGCTTCGGCGTCGTGCGGTCGGGCCGGAAGGGCACCGCATGCGGCAGGCAGTCGAAGTCGTTGGCCTGGCTCGGCAGGGGCGGCGCGGCGGCGTCGGGATGGCGCAGCGCCCATTCCTCCGCCGTCCAGCAGGTCTGGTCCTGCACGCGGTGGCGGATGGCGGTCACCAGGTAGTCGGCCGCGCCCTCCTCGGTGTCGGGTTCGAAGGACGCCTTGGTGCCGGCATCGAGGCCCGCCGCGAGGCTGGCGCCGCTCCAGCGTTCCCAGTGCGATTCCTCGATCTCGATCAGGCGCGTCGCCATCAGGTCGGCATCGGCCTGGCCGACCTGGCCCTCGGCCGAACCGTCGCCGGTGCTGCGCAGGCGCGCCATGTAGTTGCCCGGGTAGCGGTAGCGTTCGTGCTGCGTCAGGCGCGTGACCACCGTGGGATCGGCGCCGGCGACATCGGCGAAATGCTCGGTCTTGTCCCAGGCGCGCTGCGGGCGCGTCAGGTTGTGGTCGCGCACCGTCCAGGTGCCGGTGCGGAAGCTGTAGTGGCTCTCGAAGCGGTCGAGCACGCCATCGCCAACCGCCAGCGTGTCGAAGGCCGGATGCGGGATGCGCACGTTGTTGTTGTTGTCGGTGAAGCACAGCGTGTGCGCCACGTCGGTGTGCTCGTGCCAGTAGAAGATGCCCGCGTGCTCCAGCAGGCGGCTGACGAAGTCGAGCGCAGTCTCGTCGTACTGCACGCAGTATTCGAGCGTGCCACAGGCCTCCGGCACCACGATGCGGTCGGCGAAGACGATGCCGGCCTCATCGAGGATGGTGCCCACGATCTGCGGGATGGTCTGGTCGTGGAAGATGCGGAAGCCCGAGCTCTGCGACAGGAACCACAGCTTGGGCACCACCTCCGCCTGCCATTCCAGGATGGTGCCGTCGCGCCCGACCCGGCCGATGCGCGAGATGCGCCTGAAATGGCCGTTCAGCGGACGGCGGCGCAGCAGGGCGGGCGCCCGTGCCCCGGGCTGGCCGAAGAACAGCGTCACCTCGGTGCCGACCAGCGCCTTCACCGCGGCGACCGGGGCCTCGGTCGCGAAGCGGATGCGGTAGACGAAGGGCGCCGAGAGCCTGTCCTCGCCCTCGAGTTCGGTCAGGACCGCGGGCCAGTCGGCCAGGGTCGTGTGCATCGCGAGCAGGGCGTTCGACTGGTCGTAGGTCGGCAAGGGGTCGTGTCCTCGGCTGGATCAGGCCGCGGGCCTGGCGGGCGGCATGGAGCCCCGCGGCAAGGCGGGTGTGGCGCGGTCAGCCGGGCGGGGGTGCCGCGCCGCGCGCGGCCTTCAGCTCGTCGCGGATCTCCGCGAGCAGCTTCTCCGAGGGTGTCGGCGCGGGCGGCGCCTTCGCCTTCTCCACCGCCTGGGAGGCCTGCAGCTTGCTCAGGATCTTGACCAGCCAGAACACCGCGAAGCCGACGATGACGAACTTGATCACCGCATTCAGGAACGACCCGACGGCGAGCACCGAGGCGCCGCCCTGGCGCGTCGCCTCCAGCGAGGCGCGGCGTTCCCCGAACAGCACGACGAACAGGTTCGAGAAGTCGATCCCGCCCATCAGGATGCCCACGATCGGGTTGAGCAGGTCCTCGACGACCGAGGTCACGATGGCGGTGAAGGCCGCGCCGATCACGACGCCGACCGCGAGGTCGATGACGTTGCCGCGCATGATGAAGGCCTTGAAGTCCTTCAGCCACTCCGGCTCCTTGAGCGGGATCTTGCTGGTGATCTTGTTCGCGAGGTCGCTCATCGGCCCGTCTTCCCCTGGCATGTCGAATCCGGCATGGCGTGCAGGCTGGCGCGATCGTGCCGCGAACTCAACAATGCCGTGCGGCGCCGCTCACGCATCCCCGGTGTCCTGGGCCGAGCCGGCTGTGCGCACGGCGCGCCCGGGGGCAAGCTGCGCGCGCACATAGGCGATGTCCCGGCGCAGCGCGAAGACATGCCGCCGATACGTCACGGGCAGGGCGAGGCGCGCCACGCGCCCTTCCAGCGCCGCGAGCCGCTCGCGCAGCGCGGCGCGCGCGTCGTCCTCCCGCGTGGCCTCCGCCTCCGCCTCGATCCGCCGAAGCGTGTCATAGTGCCGCCAGACCCGCGTCTCCATCTGCCAGGCATACAGTGCAGGGCCGAAGCGGATCAGCGGCAGCGCGAGGCCCAGCACCGGCAGCAGCACGAAGAGCAGCCGCTCCACCCAGACCGCGACCCAGAAGGGCAGCCAACGCTGCAGCACGGTGCGCCCGCGGGCGTAGTAGCGCTCCGCATCGGCGTTCATCGGCAGGTCCTGCGCCAGCGCATTCGGGAAGGCGCCCTCGGCCGCGAAGAGCGTGCGCGGCCGGTGCACCTCCTGCATGATGCCCACCAGCAGGGAGACGACCTGCGGATGGATGTCCTCATGCGCCACCACCGAGGCGACGGGCGCCAGCAGCGTGTGCGGCCGGTCCGGCAGGTCGGCGGCGAGCGACAGGCCGCCGCGCGGCAGGCGCACCGCCGACAGGAAGGGCAGCCGCACCGCATAGGCGTCGGCGAAGTCGGCGAAATCGAGCAGGCGCAGCGCGGGGGCGGCCTGCAGGAGGGTCGCGATCGTCCCCGTGGTGCGCGCCGAGACCAGGATCGCGGCATCCGCCGCGCCGGTGGCCAGCGCCTCGGCCGCCGCGGCGCCGGTCAGGGGCAGCGCGTCGATGTCGCTCGCGCCGATGTCGTTGGCCGCGAGCATCGCCAGCGCAAGTACGCGGGTGCCGCTGCCCTCGGGCCCGACGGCGACGCGCCGGCCGCGCAGGTCGGCAAGCCGCGTGATGCCGCGATCGGCGTGCAGGAAGGCCCAGACCGGTTCGGCGAAGACCGCGCCGAGCGATTCCAGCCCCGCATCGCGCTCCGGGTCGGCGATGCCGCCCTGCACCAGCGCCACGTCCACCTCACGCGCGCGCAGCATGGCCAGGTTGTCGACCGAACCCTGGGTCGGCACGCGCCGCACGCGGAAGCCGGTGGCCTGCAGGCGCTGGGCATAGGCATCGGCGGCCAGCGTATAGGCGGAATCGGGCACGGTGCCGGTGGCGATGCGGATCTCGCGCGGGGGCGCGGGGGCCGCCAGCGAATAGCCGAGCGCGCCGCAGGCCAGCAGCAGCAGGGTCGTGCTCAGCGCCCAGTGCCGGATCAGCCAGTGAATCGCGCGCTGCATCGCCGCTGACCTTGCGATGCCCGGGGGCCGCGGGCAACCCGGTTGGCAGTGGCGCGCGCCGGCGCCATCCTGGCCGCATGAGCGCGCCCTTCGACCAGCACGTCACCTTCCTCTATGCCGAGGACCCCGAGCCTTCCTGGCGCTTCTACGAGGATGTGCTTGGCCTGCCGCTGGCGCAGGACCAGGGGTCCTGTCGCATCTACGCCGCGGCCCCGGGCGGGCGCGCCTTCCTGGGCGTGTGCCGCGCCCGCGGCCCGCGCGTGACGGACAACCCGCGCGTGCAGGGCGGCGCCGTCATCACCTTCGTCGCGCAGGATGTCGAGGGCTGGCACGCGCGCCTGGTCGCGGCCGGTGTCGTGCCGGACAAGGCGCCGGCCTATTCCGAGACCTATCGCGTTACGTCCTTCTTCTTCCGCGACCCGGCGGGCTACACGCTGGAGGTGCAGCGCTTCGAGCGCCCGGACTGGCCCGCGCCGGGCGATTGACGCGGCGCAGCAAAGGTTTCCCATTTCCCTGCGGCTCAGGACAGGGCAGTCTTCCGCCCAACGAACTGGGAGACTTCCGGGCTTGGCCGAATTCTGGGCCGATTGGGGCGACTACGCATACCTTGCGGCTGCGCTCTGGGCATTCTTCGAAGGCGAGACTTTCGTTCTGGCGGCAGCCGCCATCGGCGCCACGATGGGGGTCGTCGACCCGTGGCTGCTGATGGGCTCGGTGTGGATCGGCTCCTACCTGGGCGACCAGACCTGGTTCTACCTGGGGCGGCGCTACGGCCCGGCCATACTGCGGCGCTTCCCGAAGTCCCAGCCGCGGGTGGAGCGCGCGAATGCGCTTCTCGAACGCTATGGCACGTTGTTCATCCTGTCCTTCCGCTTCCTGTACGGCGTGCGCAACGTCGCTTCGGTCGTGTGCGGGTTGGCGGGGTATCCGAAGCTGCGCTTCGCGGTGCTGAACTTCATCGCCGCCGGTGTCTGGGCGGGGTCCTTCGTCGCGGCGGGATGGTTCCTCGGCGCCTGGCTCGGCGTCGAGCGGCTGTTCTGGGCGATCTGCACCATCGCCGCGACGGCGCTCGCCTTCTTCGTGGCGCGCCATTTCTGGATGCGCCGACGGGTGGGGCCGGCGCCGACCTGAAGGACCGCGCCCGGGTGGCGCCTCGCATCGCCCGGGGGGCGGTCAGTTCCGGACGCTGACGCCGTAGCTGAACGGCAGCGCGTCGCGCCGCAGCAGCGGCCAGCCTGCGGCGAGCTTCGCGCGCATCTCCTCGAGCGGCAGCTCGCTGCGCGGGGCGTTCTCGGGGTCGTGGTAGATGATGCCGCCGCTCCCGGTGCCGATGATCGCCGAGGCATGGCCATAGGTGCTGCCGGCCGAGGTCTTGAGCCAGGGCAGGAACAGCGGTCCCCAGAGCAGCAGCTCGACCTCGAGCTCCTCGAGTGTGGCGGACAGCCCGCCCTCCAGTTCGACCAGGTGCTCGTTCTGCATCAATGTGGGCAGCCAGCCCTTGCTGATCGTCCAGTGGCCCATGCGGACCGTGCCGTCGGCCTGCGGCAGCGGGCGGGAATAGAGGGCGGGCACGCCCTGGCGGGGGCCCTGCTCGAAGGAATAGCCGATCATGCAGGCGGTCGCGTACCAGCACCCCGTCGGGTCATCGAGGTGCAGGTTGCCGCCGAAGTCGAGCTGACTGACGAATGGCACATCGAGGTACATCGCGGTCCCTCCGGTTGCGTGCCCGCCAAGGCTAGGCCATCCGGCTGTGCGCGCGCCATCCTCCCGTGCGCGCCCCGCGCGGCGCTACCGCGCCAGCATGGTGTTGGGCAGCCAGGTCACGATGGCCGGGAAGACGGTCACGATCGCCACGCCGATCAGCATCAGGAAGAAGAAGGGCAGGGTGTTCTTCGCCACCTCGAAGATGCCCTTGCCGGTCAGCCCCTGCAGCACGAACAGGTTGAAGCCGACCGGCGGGGTGATCTGCGCGAGCTCGACCACCAGCACGATGAAGATGCCGAACCACACCAGGTCGAAGCCGGTGCTGGCGATGATCGGCAGCACCACCGAAACCGTCAGCACGATCATGCTGATGCCGTCGATGAAGCAGCCGAGGATCAGGTAGATCACCGTAAGGCAGGCAATGATCATGAAGGGGCTGAAGCCCTGCGCGCCGACCCAGGCCGCCATCGCCGCCGGGATGCCGGAATAGGCCATGGCCTGCGTGAGGAAGGCCGCGCCCGCCAGGATCAGGTTGATCATGCAGGACAGGCGCACCGCGCCCATCAGGCTGTCGGCGAAGGATTTCGGCGTGAGTGACCCGCCCCAGGCCGAGAGTGCGAGCGCGCCGACCACGCCGAACACCGCCGCTTCCGTCGCCGTCGCCCAGCCGAGGTAGATGCTGCCCATCACGAAGGCGATCAGCAGCACGACGGGGATCAGCTGCCCGCTCTCGCGGAGCTTCTGCGCGAAGGGCATCGGCGGGTCGGCCGGCGGCGTCAGCTTCGGGTTCAGCATCGACCACACGGCGATGTAGCCGCTGAACAGCACCATCAGCATGATGCCGGGGAAGACGCCGGCGATGAACAGCCGCACGATGCTGACCTCGGCGGCCACGCCATAGACGATCATCACGATCGAGGGCGGGATCAGCAGGCCGAGCGTGCCCGCCCCGGCCAGGGATCCGATCGCCATCGGCGCGTGGTAGCCGCGCTGGAGCAGCGCCGGCAGCGACATCTTGCCGATGGTCGCCGCCGTCGCCGCCGACGAACCCGACACGGCGGCGAAGATGCCGCAGCCGATCACGTTCACATGCATCAGGCGCCCGGGCAGGCGCTGCACCCAGGGTGCGAGGCCGCGGAACATGTCCTCGCTGAGCTTCGTGCGAAACAGGATCTCGCCCATCCAGATGAACAGCGGCAGCGCGGCGAGCGTCCAGGAGGCCAGCGATTGCCAGATGGCCGTGCCCATCACCTTCTCGGCCGGGAAGGTCGGCATGGAGGGGATCAGCATGGGCAGCGCGACGATGCCGACCAGGCCCACCAGCGCCAGCGCCAGGCCGATCCACACGCCGAGCCCGAGGAAGACGAACAGGAGCCCGAGCAGCAGCATCCCCGCTTCGGTCTGGGCGAGTTCCATCAGATTTCCTCCCCCGCGCGCGACAGCGCATCGGCTTCCGCGGCGCGGCGGTAGGACGGCGTGCCCCCGCTCAGGTGCACCACCAGGTCATCGATCAGGCAGATCGCGAAGAGCGCGACGCCGGTGCCCACCAGCCCCTGCGGCACCCACAGCTTCCACGCCACCGAACCCTGCGCGACATCCTCGAACTCGAAGCTGTCGAAGGCGAGGTCGAGCATCGCGTAGGCGAAGAAGGCGCACAGCGCCGCCGAGATGCCGACGGCGATGGTCTCCATCACGAAGCGCGGTGCCCCACGCAGCCGCCCGATGATCAGGTCCACCCGGATATGCGCGCCGTGCCGGAACGCATAGGCCAGCGGCAGCGTGGCCGAGGCCGCGACCGAGAAGGCCGTGAGGTCGTCGGCGCCGAGCACGGTCGCGCCGAACTGCCGGCCGATCACCTGTGTGGCGATGATCCCGCCGATCGCAGCCAGCGCCACCGCGCCGGCAATGCCGCCCAGAAGGTAGAGCGCATCCAGTGCGCGACGCAGCGGGGTCATGCTGCCTGGCCGTGAAGCGTCGTCATCCGGGCTGCTTCCATGGTGGCGGGGTGATGCGGGACCCGCGCGGCGGCGGGTCCCGGCGGGATCAGGCGATGGCGGCGCGATAGGCGTCGATCAGGCGCTTGCCCTCGTCGCCGGCCTTGGCCACCCATTCGTCGGCCTGGGTCGCGCCGATGCGCATCAGGCCCTCGCGCAGCGCCGGCGTCATGGTGCCGATGGTCATGCCGCGGCTTTGCAGGATGTTCTGCTGGTTCATCGTCTCGACGTCGGAGGCTTCCCAGCCGCGCGCCTCGGCCGCCGCCGCCGCCGTGCGGATGGCGGCCTGCACATCGGCCGGCAACGCCTGCAGCGCGCGGGTCTGCACGAAGATCGCGTTCTTCGTGCGCGTGAAGCCGATCGGCGTGAAGTGGCGGCAGAAATCCCAGGCCTGCACATCGACGCCGGTCGCGGCCGAGGTGACCATGGCGTTCACCACGCCGGTGGCGAAGGCCTGCGGCACTTCGGCCTGCTGCACCAGGGTGGGGGTCGCGCCGCAAAGTGTGGCGAAGCGGTTGGTCAGCGCGTTGAAGGTGCGCATCTTAGTGCCGCGCAGCGTCTCGACGCTCTCGACCGGGACATTGGTGTACAGGCCCGAGGGCGGCCACGGCACCCAGTACAGCAGGGACACGCCCTGGCGCTGGAAGCGCGCCTCGACATACTGCTTCTGCAATTCGGCCAGCTTGCGCGCCATGTCGGTGCTGGTCACCAGCATCGGCACGGAATCGACCTCGAAGAATGGATCCTCGTTGCCATAGGCCGAGAGCAGGATCTCGCCGATCTGCGCCTGGCCGGTCTGCACGCCGCGCTTGATCTCTGGCATGCGCAGCAGGGACGCGTTTGAATGAAGCTGGATCTGCAGCCGCCCGCCGGAGGCCGCCTGCACCTGCTCGATGAAGGTGCGCATGTTGCGGGTGTGGAAGTTGCCGTCCGGATAGGCGGTGGCGACCTGCCAGCGCGTCTGCGCCTGTGCCGTCCCGGCACCGAGTGCCGCGGCCGCAAGGCCGCCCGTGGCCGCGAGAAGGTCGCGGCGGCGAAGGTTGGTCATGGGAGAGCCCCCTGTTCTGTTCTTGTGCGCGCGCATCTTCGGCGCGGGTCGCGGCGCGGCGCAAGGGGGGCGCGCCGGCGCCGCGGCGCGCGCGCCCGCCTGTTGCACCCGTAAGGGGC
>NZ_JACADR010000106.1 GCF_016106005.1 Roseomonas rosulenta | reverse complement strand
GTGGCACTCGTGGTGGCCGGCGAATGGCTGGCCCGCCGCCCCGCCAGAGGGGGCGGCCTGCCGGACCTCGCCCCGGCCGCGCTGGCCGCCGGCGGCGTGGCCGCGCTGTTCGGCGCCGCCTACGCCGCCGCCGTGATGTACGGGCTGCTGCCGCCGGTGGTGGGCTTCGTGCTGATGGCGGCCGCAGGCGTCTTCGGCCTGCTGCTGTCGCTGCGGCGCGGCCCGCTTGTGGCGGCGGTAGGCCTGGCCGGCGCCTTCCTCACCCCCGCGCTGGTCGCCACCGAAGACCCGTCGTTGGCGGGGCTGTCCGCCTACCTGGTGGTGGTGGTCGCGGCAGCCATGGCGGTGGTGCGCGCCACTGCCTGGGGCTGGCTCGGCTGGTGCGCGGTGGTGGCGGGGGCGCTGTGGGTGCTGGTCGGCACGGTTGTGGCGCAGCCGGGCGAGCTCCGGGCGCCGGCCGCCTTCGTGCCGGTCGCCGCCGCGACCTTCCTGCTGCTGCTGCCGCGCGAGGCACTGGGCACGCGGCTCGGCCGCGCGCTGGCGCATGTGCCGCCGGTCGCCCTGGGCCTGGCGCTATTGCCGGTGACCTTCGGGGATACCGACATCGCCCCGCCGCTCGGTATGCTGATGCTGGCGCCGGTCGCGATCCTGGCCGCGCGGCGCGAGCCGCTGCTGTTGCGACTGCCCTGGATCGCCGCGGCGCTCGGCCTGGTCGCGCTGCTCGTGTGGGTGGTGCCCGCCTGGACCCCCACCGGCGAGCGCGTGACCATCGAGGGCGCCGTCCAGGCGATCCTGCCCGGCGCCTGGGTGCCGGAGGCGCTGACCCGCTTCCTGGCGCTCTGCGCGGCCTTCGCGGTGCTGCACCTGCTGGCGGGGCTGGCGCTGGAGACGCGGGGGGGCATGCCGTGGGCCGGCCTCGCGGCCACGGTGCCGGTGCTGACGCTGCTGGTAGCCTATGCGCGGGTGCGCGGGCTTGCCACCGATCCGACCTGGGCGCTGTTGGCCTGCGCGCTGGCGGCCGTGCATGTCGGGGGAACGGCGCGCGGGCTGCGCGCGGGCGATGCCGGGCGCGCGGGTGCGCATGCCGCGGGGGCCACGGCGGCGCTGGCACTCGGTGTGGCGATGGTGCTGCGCGACCAGTGGCTGACCCTGGCGGTGGCGATCTTCCTGCCGCCGCTGGCGATGATCGCGCAGCGGTTCGCGCTCGATCCGCTGCGGCGGGTGGCGGCGGCGGTGGCGGCGGTGGTGCTGGTGCGGCTCGCGGCGAACCACTTCGTGCTCGGCTACGACTGGGGCGGCTGGCCGCTGCTGAACGGGCTGCTGCTGGCCTATGGCGTGCCGGCGGCCTGCTTCTGGTGGGCGTCGCGCATCTTCCTCGCGCGCAGCGACGGGCGCGTCGTGCGCCTGCTGGAATGCGGCGCGGCGCTGTTCGCCACGCTACTGGTGCTGCTGGAGATCCGCCACTGGGCGCAGGGCGGTGTGATCGGCGCCGGAGGCTGGAGCTTCCTCGAAGCCGCGCTGCAGGCCAGCGCGCTGTTCGCCTGCGCCTGGCTGGCGCTGCTGGCGCACCGCCGCGGCGGGCGCGTGGCGATGCTCTGGGCCGCGCGGGCGGCGGGGGCTGCGGGGCTGGTGCTCGGTCTCGTGCTGCTGGCCAACAACCCCTGGACGGTGGGCGAGGATATCGCCGGCCCGCTGCTGCTGAACGCGCTGCTGCCGGCCTATGCGCTGCCGGCGCTGCTGGTGGCGATGGCGGTGGCACGCGCACCCGAGGCGCGGGTGCCGCAGGGCCTGGCGCAGGCGCTCTCGGCCTATGCGCTGGTCTCGGGCTTCGCCTGGGTGACGCTGGAGGTTCGCCGCGCCTTCCACCCCACCGAGATCGGCTGGGCGGCGATCACCGAGGCCGAGATGTACGCCTATTCCGGCGCCTGGCTGCTGCTGGGCGCGCTGCTGCTGGCCATCGGCATCCGCAGCGGGCGCAAGGAGATCCGGCTGGCGGCGCTGGGCGTGATCGCGCTGACCACGCTCAAGGTCTTCCTGTTCGACATGGGGGCGCTGGTCGGGCTGTGGCGCGTGCTGTCGTTCCTCGGGCTCGGCCTCGCGCTGATCGCGCTGGGGGCGATCTACCGGCGCTTCGTCGTGACGGCGCCCGCTACGCCGGCAGGTGGGGCAGCGCCGCCGGCGTGACCTCCCAGACGCGCCCCGTCGCCGGCGGGGCGCACCAGATCGGCAGCGCGTTTGGCGTGCGGACATTCGGCTCGTGGCCCAGGGCGAGGCGCAGCGCGCGGAACAGCGCGCCATGGGCCACCACCAGCACCGGGCCGGGCCGGGCGGTCGCGCGGTTGATCGCGGCGACCGCCCGGTCGTGCAGCGCGGCGAAGGTCTCGGCGCCCTCGGGCGTGTAGGTGCCGGCGATCCAGTCGTCGTACCAGTCGCCCATCGGCTTGCCTTCCTCGGTGCCGAAGCCGACCTCCATCAGGCCCGGATCGGTCGCGACCGGAAGGTTCAGTGCCTCGGCCACGATCTCGGCCGTGCGCAGCGCGCGCGACAGCGGCGAGGCGACGATCGTCGCGATCCCGCGATCCACCATGGCAAGGGCGGCGCGGTGCGCCTGCGCCAGCCCCACGGTGTTGAGCGGGATGTCGGTATGCCCCTGGCTGCGGCCCTCGGCATTCCAGTCGGTCTCGCCGTGGCGCAGGAACCAGAAGGGCGTGGGGGTGAGCGCGATCGTCATCCGATCTCCTGTTCGCGGGCCAGGGCGGCGATGATGGCGGGATGCGCGGCGACCTTTGCCGCCAGCGCCGTCGCATGCGGCAGGTCATCGGTGGCGGCGCCGAGGAAGGTGGCGAAGCGCAGCAGGGAGCCGAGGAAGATGTCCGGCGCCGAGACCTGCGCGGTGCCGAGCAGCGTGCCGTTCGCCATCTTTGCCAGCGCCGCATCCGCGAAGGCCAGCGCGTCGCGCGCTCGGGGCGCGGCGGCGGCGCGCACCACGTCGGCCGCTGCCTCGTCGCCGCCGGTCAGCAGCCTGGACTGGAAGGCGGGCATGAACACGTTCGCCATGCGGAAATGGCACCAGCACAGCCATTCCATGCCCTTCGCCCGTCCGATCGCATCGCGCGGCAGCAGGCCGGAGTCCGGCGCGGCCTCGGCCAGCCAGAAGGCCATGGCCGGGATCTCGGTGATGGTCACGCCGGCATCCGGCAGCTGCAGCGCCGCGACCTCGCCCTTGGGGTTGATGGTGAGGTAGTCCGGCGCCTTGTGGTCGCCGGCGCGCAGGCTGATGAAGCGGACATCGATGTCGAGACCGGAGACCGCGGCCATCGAATGCACGATGGTCCCGCTGGTCCTGGTCGAGGTCCAGAGGATGGGCTTGCTCATGTGTCGTCTCCCGCCAATGCGATGCAGGCAAAGGCGACCTTCGCCTCGGTGGGTACGCCGAAGCGCGCGGTGTGGCGCGCCGGCAGGCCGCCCGGAAAATGCTTCACGTATTCGGCGTTGCACTCGGCGTAGTCGGCCGGGTCTGTGATCAGCATGGTCACCTGCACCGCGCGGTCGAGCGACGTACCGGCATCGCGCAGGATGGACGCGACCATCGCCAGCGCCTGACGCGTCTGCTCCGCAGCCGTGGCACCGCGATGGATGCCGAGCGCCGGGTCGTGCGGCGCCGAATGACCCGAGACGAAGACCAGCCCGCCCGCGCGCGTGGCGCGGCTGAAGGGCCGCGCCTCGTTCGGCGCGGGATGGCCGATGATGTCGAAGGTCACGTGGGCAGGCCCTCGAGCTCCAGCGTGCGGCGTACGGCCGGCCGCGCCAGCATGGCCTTGAAATGCGCATCGAGATGCGGCGGCAGCGGGATGTTGAAGCGCCGCGCCGCCCAGTGCTCGATGAAGAACAGCGCGCTGTCCGCGATGGAGTAGCCCGAGGGCAGCACCCAGGTCTCGCCGCGCCAGCCGGCCTCGATGACGTTCATGTACTTCACCGCCAGTTCGCGCCCCTGGGCGACGATGGCGGGCTCGTCCTCGGCGCGCAGGGCGAAGCGGTTCGGGCGCGACTGCCGCGTGAAGGCCTGCGGATGCACCGTGCCGCAGACGTAGTCCAGGAACTCGGCGCAGCGCGTCTGGCCTTCGAGGTCGGCCGGCACGAGCCCCGCCTCGGGGTTGGTGCGCGCCAGCCACATCGCGATCACCGGGTATTCGGTCAGCAGCGTGCCGTCGTCACGGAGCAGCGCCGGGACCTTCGACTTCGGGTTGATGGCGACGTAGGCGGGCTCGTATTGCGCGTTGTTCCTGAAGTCGAGCGGGGCCGGTTCGTAGGGCTTTCCGATCTCCTCCAGCACCACGTGGATGCCGATGGAACACGCGTTGGGCGCGTAGAAGAAGCGCATCACGCGAGGCCTTCGGCCGTCATCACCCGCTGCACCGCCCCGCGCGCCTTCATGCGGGCGTAATGCCCCGCCACATTCGCCGGCAGGTCCTTCTGCAGGCGCGCGTTCCACCAGAACGAGACATAGAACAGCGCGGAATCGGCGAAGGAATAGGTGCCGACCAGCCAGTCCTTGCCCTCGAGCGCCTTGTCCATCAGCGCCAGGCCCTTGCTGAAGATCTCGGCGCCGCGCGCCTTCACCGCGTCGTGGTCGGCCTCGTTGGGCGCGAAATTGGCCGGGCGGAACATGCGCGAGAAACCCTGCATGTGCATGGTCGCGACGCAGTAGTCGGTGCATTCCAGCGCACGCGCCTGCGCATCCATGCCCATTGGCATGAGCCCGGCGGTGGGGAAGCGGGAGGCGAGCCAGAAGGCGATGGCGGGGTATTCCGTCAGCACGCTGCCGTCGTCGCGCTCGAGCGTCGGCACCTTCGACTTCGGGTTCACGCCGGTGAATTCCGGCTTGAACTGCGCGCCTTCGCGCAGGTTCACGAGCACCGCCTCATAGGGCGCGCCGGTCTCCTCGAGCAGGACATGGATGCCGACCGAGCAGGCGCCGGGGGAATAGTAGAGCTTCATGGACGATCGTCCTTCCGTTCCGCCGCCGTCCAGGCGGGTCGCCGGACAATCCTCCGGAGGCGGGGGCTTGGCAAGGCGGGCTCAGAGACCGTTTGGGAATGCGCCGCGCGGCGCATTCTGCAGTGCGGCGCCGGCCCGATCCCCCACCCGGCCACCCAACGACAGTATCCTGGATGGGTGACCGGGCGGGTGAGCAGCCCGGGGCCGGCATTCTCAAACGGTGTCTCAGCCGAGGCGCGCGAGCCAGACGGTATGCCCGCCGCAATCGGGGTCCTCCGCGGCGTGGCCCAGCACCGCGAAGCCGTGCGTGGCCAGCAATGCCCGGTATTCCGCCGGATCGAGGCTGGCATGGAACAGCGGCTCCCCGCCGAGGGTTCCCATCGCGATGCCCTGCGCGGGCCCCGAGGTGAACATCAGTGTGGCACCTGGCGCGGCGTGTGCGGCGAAGACCGGGAACATCGCCCGCTGGTCGTCGTGGCGCAGGTGGAAGAAACTGTCCCAGGCCAGGATGCCGTCGAAGCGACGGCCGAGCGCGAGGGCGCGCATGTCCGCCACGATCCAGTCCTGACCCGGCAGGGCGTCCCGCGCCATGGCGATCATCTCGGGCGACGAATCGACGCCCGTCACGGCATGGCCGAGCCCGGCGAGATGCGCCGCGACCGGCCGCCCCGGCCCGCAGCCGAGGTCGAGTACCATGCCGCCCGCCGGCAACAACGCCGCGAAGCGCGCCAGCCAGCCACGTTCGACGCCGGGTTCGGTTCCGCGCGCGACGGCCCAGGCCCGGGCGTGGCGGCGGTAGAGGCCGACGATCCTGCCGGCCTCCTCGTCGCTCAATTGAACAGCGAGGAGACCGAGGATTCCTCGCTGATGCGCTTCATCGCCTCGGCGAGCAGCGGGGCGATGGTGAGCTGGCGGATGTTGCGCGAGATGCGCACCGCTTCCGTCGCCTGGATGGAATCGGTCACGGTCATCGTCTCGATCGGCGCCGCGCCGATGCGCGCCACCGCGCCGCCCGAGAAGACGCCGTGCGTCACATAGACGCCGACCGACTGCGCGCCGTTCTTCAGCAGGGCCTCGGCCGCGTTGCACAGCGTGCCACCGGAATCGACGATGTCGTCCACCAGTAGGCAGTGGCGCCCTTCCACCTCGCCGATCACGTTCATCACTTCCGACACGCCGGCGCGCGGGCGGCGTTTGTCGATGATGGCGAGATCCACGCCGAGCCGCGCGGCAATGGCGCGCGCGCGCACCACGCCGCCGACATCCGGGCTGACCACCATCAGCTCGCGCCCTGCCAGGCGCTCCTGGATGTCGCGCGCGAACAGCGGCGCGGCGAAGAGGTTGTCCACGGGAATGTCGAAGAAGCCCTGGATCTGCGCGGCATGCAGATCCATGGTCAGCACGCGGTCGGCGCCGGCGGTGGTGATCAGGTTCGCTACCAGCTTGGCGCTGATCGGCGTGCGCGGGCCCGACTTCCTGTCCTGCCGCGCATAGCCGAAATACGGGATCACCGCCGTGATGCGCCGCGCCGAACCGCGCTTGAGCGCATCCAGCGTGATCAGCAGCTCCATCAGATTGTCGTTGGCGGGATACGAGGTGGACTGCACCACGAAGACATCCTCGCCGCGGACATTCTCGTGGATCTCGACGAATACCTCGAGGTCGGCGAAGCGGCGGACCGAGGCATTGGTCAGCGGGATCCCGCAGGCGGCGGCGACAGCCTCGGCCAGGGGGCGGTTGCTGTTGCAGGCGACGATCTTCATGGCCGTGGGGCTCCGGGCGCCACAGGCGCGGGCGGGTCGGGGGGCGCGGGTTCGTAGCAACGTGACGGTGATGTGTAAATCAGCCTGCCCTATCCGTGCCCGGAAGCGGCGCCATGCTACGCGTACATGGCGCAGCGCCCGGCGACTCGCGACGGAGACGGAAGCGGAAAGGATTCACCGATGTGGAGCGAGTCATCCTGCAACACGCCCGACCGGAACGCCAGGCGGGCGGCGCGCCGGACCAGCCTGGCCGCCGCGCTGCTGGCAGGCCTGGCCCTGGCGCAGCCGGCGCTCGCGCAGAACACAGGGCGCGAATACGACGCCGCGGGCCGCAGCGTCGGGCGAACCGAGGCGACGCCCGGCCAGGATCGGCACTACGACGCCTCGGGCCGCCTGGTCGGCCGGTCCGAGAGCCGCGGCGACACCACGCGCCACTACGACAGCAGCGGGCGCACCCTCGGGCGCACGGAACGCAGCGGCGACACGCTGCGGCATTACGATTCCTCGGGTCGCGCGATTGGCCGCACCGATTGGTCGGGCGGCACAGGCCGTCTCTATGATGCTTCCGGCCGCAGCCAGGGCCGGATCGAGCGTAGCGGCGACGCCTGGCGCCGCTACGACGCGCAGGGCCGCCTGGTCGGCCGCGGCACCGGGCCCGCGCCGACCCGGTGACCGCGCGCCGGCGTCAGCCGCCGTGCTTGGCGACGATGCCCTTCACCTCGTCCATCGCCTCGGCGAAGCGCTTGTTCAGCAGGCCGATCGCCTCGCTGTTCGAACGCTGGATTAGGTCGGCCAACTCCTGCAGGTTCGCCACCGCCTTCTCGTATGTGGACTTGGCCAGCTCGGCCTGCTTGGCGGCCTTGTCCTGCGGCGCCTCGGCGGAGGCGAAGCCCTTCATCGCCTCGGTCATCTCGGCGACCGAGGCCTGCAGGATCTCCATGTGGCGGCGCGCGACGGCCTGAGCGCCTTCGAGCGCCACCCGATTGGCCGCCGAGAAGGCCTCGATGTTCTTGCGCTGGGCGGCGGCCAGCGCTTCCATGTCCGGCATGACGTTCGGCATGGCCGGCATCTTGAAGTCCGAGAACATCTTGAAGATGTCCATATCGGGCTTGAAGCCGAAACGGTCAGACATTGCGCACACCCCTTTTCTCTCGCGTCTGCGAAAGACTACAACAGAAACGGCGCGGCGGGGATATCGCACAAAGCGGGCGGGCGGCGAAGCGTAGAATGCGCCATCAGGCGCTGTCTCGAACGGTATCCCCTACCCGGCGCACGAGGTTCCCACCTGCGGCCCGACAGGCCGCGCGCGGCAGGTGCCGCGAAGCCAGCGGCCGCGCAAACGGCCCGCGAGGCGCCCGAAAGGCACAAAGGTGAAACTGTGTGCGCGGGCGGGGTGTCAGGTGTCGGGCGAGAGGTCCGGATCGGCCTCCGGCAGCGCCTCGGCCACGGGCAGCAGGCGTAGGGTGCGCGCGATCTGCTCGGCGCGATCCAGGGCCCGGTCCAGCGCAGCCATGGTGCTGCCGAGGTCCTCGCTCTCGTCCTCGGCCCAGGCGCGCACGGTCGCGAGCCATACGCCCACCAGGCCGAGCGAGATGGCGCGGCGGCGCCCGCCGCTGCCCTCGATCTCCGCGGCATCCAGCATCCAGCGCATCGACAGCGAGAGCTGCGGGCCGAGAAGCGCGGCCAGCGAAGGGTCGCGCCGCATGTCGCGCAGGAAGCGCAGGATGCCCACGCGATGCGGCTGCATGGCATCGAGCCGGCGCATCAGCACGTCGAACAGCCGGTCCCGCGCCGCGCCGCCCTGGCCGGGCACGGTGCCCGCCAGGACCGCATGGTCCACCCGCCGCCCGTGCAGGATCAGCACGTCGAGCCGGCTCGGGAATCGATCGCGCAGCGTGGCCAGCGGCACGCCGGATTCGGCGGCAAGCCGCCCCATGGTCAGGCCCGGCCAGCCATGGGTTGCGATCACCCGCCACAGCGCGGCCACCAATGCGTCGTCGTCAATCTCGCTCATGGCCGCAGCATATGGGGCGACAGGCTCAGCCCGCCAGTTCCCGCGCGCGATCGGTGGCGGCCTGGATCGCCTTCGACATCGCGGCGGGCCAGGCCTGCGGGTCCATCAGCACCGCGAGGGCGCGTTCGGTGGTGCCCTTGGGGCTGGTGACGGCGCGGCGCAGCTCGGCCGCATCCTGCGTGCTGGCGGCCAGCAGCGCGCCGGAGCCGGCGACCGTGGCGCGCGCCATGCGTCGCGCCATGTCGGGCGGCAGGCCCTGTTCGATGGCCGCCTTCTCCATCACCTCGGCCAGCAGGAAGACATAGGCGGGGCCGCCGCCGGACACCGCGGTGACGGGGTTGATCTGGTCCTCGTCCTCGACCCAGGCGACCTCGCCCACCGCCTGGAGCAGGGCATCGGCCAGGGATTTCTGCGCGGCGGTCACGCCAGGCGCGGCATAGGCGGCGGTGAAGCCCTGGCGCACCGCGGCGGGCGTATTGGGCATCGCGCGGACCAGCGCCGCGTCCTCGCCCAGCGCGGCCCGCATCGAGGCGACCGAGCGGCCTGCCATGATCGAGACGAACAGCGCCCCGCCCGCGGTGAAGCGCGCATAGGCCGGCAGTGTCGCCGGCGCCTCCTGCGGCTTGATGGCGAAGACCACCGCCCCAGGCGCGAAATCTGCGGGGATGGCGGTGGCATCGGGGATGATGGTGGCGCGATGCGCAAAATCCGCCGCTGCCGGGGCATGCGGTTCGACCACGATGGCGCGCGACAGGCCGCGTTCCAGCCAACCGGACAGCATGGCGCCGCCCATCTTGCCGCAGCCGATGAGGAGGAGGTCGGGGAGAGTCTCGGTCATCGGGGCAGCGTGGCGCCGCGGCGGGCGGGCCGCAAGGCCGCCCGGTGCAGCGGCGTGGCCGCAGGGTTGCGGCCGAGCCGGGGCCGGGGGAGGCGCGCCTCCCCCGGGCGCGATCAGCGGCGCAGGTTCAGCCGGCCGATCAGGGTCTCGTAGCGCTTCTGGTCCTTGCGCTTCAGGTAGTCGAGCAGGCCACGGCGCTGGCCGACCAGCACCAGCAGGCCGCGGCGCGAATGGAAGTCCTTCGCGTGGGTCTTGAGGTGCTCGGTCAGGTTGGAGATGCGCTCCGACAGGATGGCGACCTGCACCTCGGGGCTGCCCGTGTCGTTGGGGCCGGTCGCGTAGTCCTTGATGACCGCCTGGCGGCGTTCGGCAGTGATCGACATCGGGTTATCCTTCGTGTTGGCCGGGGTTTTCCCCTTCGGCAATGGTGTTGGCCGGCGCGGCGCCGCGGGGGCGCCGTTGGGCCTCGGAACCACCCTGGTCCAGCCACCGTTCCGGCTTCAGCAAGCCGTCCTCGAAGCGGGCGAGACCCATCAGGCGCCCCCCCGCCATCGCCCTGGCCAGGCCCCCATCGGGGTTGGCCTCGCGCGGAACCCGGCCCATCAATTCGACCAGCGGGATGGGCTGGCCGAAGGACAGGCGGGCGGCCTCGGCCTCGGTGAGGGCCAGCGCCGGGATGTCGGCCAGCGCGGTCGTCACCGGAAGCAGCAGGTCCGGGGAAGGGGGCGGGGTATCGCCGGAAACGGCGATCCTGTCCAGCGGAACCGCGTCCTTCTCGTGGAAGGGGCCGACCCGCATGCGGCGCAGGGCGGCGATGTGCCCGAGCGTGCCGCAGGCCTTGGCGATGTCGCGCGCCAGCGAGCGCATGTACACGCCCTTGCCGGACTCCACGAAGAAGATGGCGGTGTCGGCGTCGGGGCGCTCGATGAGCTCGAAGCGATCGACGCGCGCGGGGCGCGGGGCCAGTTCCACTGCCTCGCCCGCCCGCGCCAGGTCATAGGCCCGTTCGCCGGCGATCTTGATGGCGGAATAGATCGGCGGGACCTGCAGGATGTCGCCGATGAAGGCGGGCAGCGCGGCGCGGATCTGCTCGTCGGTCGGGCGGACATCGGAGGTGCCGATGAGATTGCCGTCGGCATCGTCGGAGTCCCGCGCCTCGCCCAGCTTCAGCGTGAAGCGGTACTGCTTCGTGCCGTCCATGACGTAGGGCACGGTCTTGGTGGCGGCGCCGAAGGCGATGGGCAGCACGCCGGTGGCGAGCGGATCGAGCGTGCCGCCATGGCCGCATTTCTGCGCCTGGAAAGCGCGCTTGCAGATGGCGACGACATCGGTGGACCCGATGCCCGTCGGCTTGTCGATGATCAGCCAGCCGTCGAGCGGACGGCCCTTCGGCTTGCGGTGGCGGTGATGGGCCATCTGGTGCGGTGTTCTTCGGTTCGGGTGCGAGAAGGGCCGGCGCGCGCGGTGCCGTCAGGGCGCGCTGCCGTCGGCGGGCACGGGGCGCGGCCGCCCGGCCTCGTCCAGGGCGACGAAGGTGAAGGTGGCCTCCGTCACGCGTGCGGCGTCCTCGATCGTGCGGTCGCGCCGCCAGGCCTCGACATGCACGCGGATGGAGGTGCGCCCCACGCCGAGCAGGCGGCCGTACAGGCTGACCTCGTCGCCCACGCGCACGGGCAGATGGAAGGTCATGGCCTCGACCGCGACGGTGGCGACGCGGCCGCGCGCGCGGCGCAGCGCCACCGAGGCGCCAGCCTGGTCCATATGGGCCATCAGCCAGCCGCCGAAGATGTCCCCCGCCGGGTTGGCATCGGCCGGCATGGCGATGACGCGGACCTGCGGCTGGTCATCGGGCGCGGTCATTCCTCGGTCTTCTTCGGCGCCAGGTCTCGCTGCACCTCGGGGCGCTGCATCACGTCGTTGATGTGCATGGCGTAGTCGAGCGCAGTGTCCGGCTGGAAATGCAGGTCGGGCGCGTAGCGCAGGCGGACGGATCTCGCGATCTCGCGCCGCAGGAAGGACGAGACGCGCTTGAGCGCGGCCAGTTGGTCCTTGTTCAGCTCCTTGCCCAGCGCCGAGACGAAGGCGGTCATGTGCTTGAGGTCGGGGGAGGCGCGCACTTCCGTCACCGTCACGCGCAGGTCGTGCAGGTCGGGGTCGCGGAATTCCTCGCGCGCGAAGATGCCCGACAGCGCGTGGCGGATCTCCTCGGCGACGCGCAGCTGGCGCTGGGAGGGGCCTTCGGCGTTGCCGTGGTGGTGGTGCTTGCTCATGAAACCTACCTCACCGCCTGAACCCAGCGGCGCACCGCAGGTGCGCCGGGAGCGCAAAGCGCGACCGCGCCCAGACCATCAACCGCGCGGGGCGCACCGGTGCCGGGCGCGAAAGCCAAGCGCGCGGATGCGCGCGCCCGGCGCTTGAGGGCGAAGAAAACTACGCCGCCGCCACGGTTTCAACCTCGAAGCACTCGATCTGGTCGCCCACGCGGATGTCGTCGTAGTTCGCGAAGGACATGCCGCATTCGAGGCCGTTGCCCACCTCGCGGACGTCGTCCTTGAAGCGCTTGAGGGTGGACAGTTCGCCCTGGTGGATCACCACGCCGTCGCGCAGCAGGCGCACGCCCGAGCCGCGCTTGACCACGCCCTCGGTGATGCGGCAGCCGGCAACCTTGCCGATCTTCTTGACATCGAAGACCTGCAGGATCTGCGCGTAGCCCAGGAACTTCTCGCGCTGCACCGGCGCGAGCTTGCCCTTGTAGAGCTTCTCGATGTCGTCGGCGACCTCGTAGATGATCGAGTAGTAGCGGATGTCCACGCCTTCGCGGCTCGCCAGGTCGCGCGCCTGCGACGTTGCGCGGACGTTGAAGGCCACGATCACGGCGTCGGACGCCTTGGCCAGCTGGATGTCGGATTCCGTGATCTGCCCCACTGCGGAGTGCAGCACGCGCACCTTCACCTCGTCGTTGCCGAGCTTGCCGAGCGTCACGCCGATCGCCTCGGCGGAGCCCTGCACGTCGGCCTTGACCACGACGGCCACTTCCTTCTGCTCGCCCGCCTGGATGCGGGCCAGCATGTCGGTCAGGTTGCCGCGGCCCGCGCCGATCGCGGCGGTCGCCTTCTCGCGCAGCTTGCGCTGGCGGAATTCGCTGACCTCGCGCGCGCGCGCCTCGTTCTCGACCGCGATGAAGTTCTCGCCGGCCGAGGGCACGCCCGAAAGCCCCAGGATCTCGACCGGCAGGGACGGGCCGGCTTCCTTCACCTGGCGCGCCTTGTCGTCGAGCATGGCACGCACGCGGCCCCATTCGGCGCCGGCCACCACGATGTCGCCCTGCTTCAGCGTGCCCTTCTGCACCAGCACGGTCGCCACCGGCCCGCGCCCGCGATCGAGCTTGGATTCGATGACCGTGCCTTCCGCCGCGCGATCCGGGTTCGCCTTCAGGTCCAGCACTTCGGCCTGCAGCGAGATCGCTTCCAGCAGCTTGTCGAGATTGATCTTCTGCGTCGCCGAGACCTCGATCTCCTGCGTCTCGCCGCCCAGGCTCTCGACCACGATCTCGTGCTGCAGCAGTTCCTGCTTCACGCGCTCGGGCTTCACGCCCGGCTTGTCGATCTTGTTGACCGCCACGATGATCGGCACCTGGGCCGCACGCGCATGGCGGATCGCCTCGATGGTCTGGGGCATCACGCCGTCATCGGCCGCCACCACCAGCACCACCATGTCGGTCACCGAAGCGCCGCGGGCACGCATGGCCGTGAAGGCCTCGTGGCCCGGCGTGTCGATGAAGGTCACGCGCGTCCCGTCGGGCACCGTGATCTGGTAGGCGCCGATATGCTGGGTGATGCCGCCGGCCTCGTGCGCGACCACGTCGGTCTTGCGCAGCGCGTCCAGCAGCGATGTCTTGCCGTGGTCCACATGGCCCATGATGGTCACCACCGGCGGGCGCGCCACCATGTCGGTGTCGGTGTCCTCGGCACCTTCCAGGCCGACCTCGACATCGGCTTCGCTCACGCGCTTCACGCGGTGCCCGAATTCCTGCACCACCAGTTCAGCGGTGTCGGCGTCGATGGACTGCGTCAGCGTCGCCATCACGCCCATGCGGAACAGCGCCTTCACCACCTCGCCGCCACGCGCGGCCATGCGGTTCGCCAGTTCCTGAACGGTGATCGCTTCCGGCACCACCACGTCGCGCACCACGCGTTCCGTGCCGGACCGCAGGCGCTGCAGTTCCTGCTGCCGGCGCTCGCGGTCGCGTGCGCGCCGCAGGGAGGCGATGGAGCGGCTGCGCTCGTCCTCGCCCTCGATCGCGGCCTGCACGTCGATGCGGCTGTCGCGGCGGCGGTCGGTGGTGGGTGCGGCCTTCTTGACCGGCACCGGCATGGGCCGGCGGCCAGGCGCACCCGGCGGGCCGCCGGCGCGGCGCAGCGGGGCGCGGCGACCCTCATCCTCGTCATCGGAGGGCGAGCGCGCCTTCAGCGTCAGCCGCGCGGCGGGCGTCTCCTCCGGCTTGCGCGCCGCGGGGGCGGCGGCAGG
>NZ_JACADR010000105.1 GCF_016106005.1 Roseomonas rosulenta | reverse complement strand
CGCGCCGCGCCGCCCCGCATCGCACCGGCGCCCGCCGCCAGGCCCAGCATCGCCAGCACCGCCGCGGTTCCGAGCAGCGCATATCGTCCCGCGCGGGACGCAGTTGCGCTGCCCTGCCGGGCGATAGGAAGGGCTGTGCTCACGTCTGTTTCGATCCATGCGGCCGGAGACGAGGCGAGGGCCAAAGCCACCGCCACGACCGCACTTCACCAGAGGTCGGGTTTTGGAACCCTTAATCGCGCCGCGATGCCGCGATCAGCACTGCACGACATTGACCGCGAGCCCGCCAAGCGACGTCTCCTTGTACTTGTCGGACATGTCGAGGCCGGTCTGCCGCATGGTGGCGATCACCTGGTCGAGGCTGACCAGGTGCTGCCCATCGCCATGCAGAGCCAGCCGCGCTGCGTTGATCGCCTTCACCGCGCCGATCGCGTTGCGCTCGATGCAAGGCACCTGCACGAGGCCCGCCACCGGGTCGCAGGTCAGGCCGAGATTGTGCTCGAGCCCGATCTCGGCCGCGTTCTCGACCTGCGCGTTGGTGCCGCCCAGCGCGGCCGCCAGGCCCGCCGCGGCCATGGCGCAGGCGGACCCGACCTCGCCCTGGCAGCCGACCTCGGCACCCGAGATCGAGGCATTGCGCTTGATGATCGCGCCGATCGCCGCGGCGGCGAGCAGGAAGGTCTCGGCGCCTGCGGTGGTCGCACCCGGCACGAAGGTGTCGTGGTAGCGCAGCACGGCGGGGATGATGCCGGCCGCGCCATTGGTGGGCGCTGTCACCACGCGCCCGCCGGCGGCATTCTCCTCGTTCACCGCGAGCGCCCAGAGGTTCACCCAGTCCATGGCGCCGAGCGGATCGGCCTCGTTCAGCCGCGCGCGTATCTCGAGCCGGCGCGCGAGGTCCGGGGCACGGCGGCGCACGCGCAGCCCGCCGGGCAACTCGCCCTCGGTGCGCAGGCCCCGAGCAATGCAGGCGGACATCGCAGCGCGGATGCGGGCGATGCCGGCGGAGACCTCCGCTGCGCCGCGCTGGCTGTCCTCGTTGGCACGCATCAGCGCGGCGATGGTGAGGCCCGCGGCATCGGCCCGATGCAGCAGCTCCGCCGTATCGTGGAAGGGGTGCGGCACGGCGCGCGGCGCCGGCGCTGCGGTCGCGAGTGGTTCGCCACGATCGTCGACAACGAAGCCGCCGCCGACGGAATAGTAGGTCTGCGTGATGTCGGTGCGTCCGGCCGCCTGCGCGGTGAAGCGCATACCGTTGGTGTGCAGCGGCAGCGTCTGGCGCGGGTGGAAGACGATGTCGGCCTGCGGGTCGAAGGCGATGCGCCGGCCGCCCGGCAGCGCGAGGCGGCGCTGCGCGCGCACCTGGACCACCAGCAGGGCGGCCTCGTCAGGATCGATGCCGTCGGGCTGCGCGCCGGTCAGGCCGAGCATGACGGCGGCATCGGTCGCATGCCCCTTGCCGGTGAGGGCGAGCGAGCCGAACAGCTCGACGATGATACGGTCGGGCGGCGCCGCGGGGTCGAGGCCGGCGACGAAGGCGGCAGCGGCGGCCATCGGCCCGACGGTATGCGAGCTGGATGGCCCGACGCCGATCCGAAACAGGTCGAACAGGCCGATCCAGGGAGAGGCCGGTCGGGTCATGGAATGGAGGCTAGCGGTGTGGCGGGGCGGGGGACAACAGGGGTGGCGCGGAGGGGTACCTGTTTCCACGCTGCACGATGACGGCTGTGCTACTCGTCCACGGTCTCATCGGTAAGATTGTTGGCGCGCCTCACGCCGTCGAAGCAGGTGAAGATGTCGAGCGATAGAGCGTGCGTGTCCCGGGCCACCTGCGTGATTTCATCGGCGGTGTAGTGGCGAACATCCGACCGCAGCGCGCCGCGCGCCTTCACCTTCTTAACAAGCACTCGCCCGCTCGATTGCTCGACGAACCAATTGCCGTGGACAAGATCGTTGCGGGTTCCCACCAGCGATTTGACGCGGTCGCGCAGCGCCTTGACGTGCGCCACGCCGTCGTCCGCGAAACGATCAGTCGCGAGCGCCAGCAGTTGATCGAGCCGCTGCGGCAGGCTGGCATGCGTGAGCAGGATCGCCGCAGTCCGCACGTCTACGCCCGCGAGTAGCCGTATTGCATCCTCCACGGTATGCTCAACACATGACCATGCGATGCTGACGAGGCCCAGCGCCTCGCGGTAGTCGGGTGGGATGCTGGTCCGGGCGAAATCGCAGTAGCCGTACGGTGGTTGAACCTGCTCCAAGCGCGTCTCCCTTGGGTGACAGCGGTCACTCGCTCATATCTGCTTTCAGAAGGCTACTCGCCGTAGCGCGAGCGATTGGCCTTTCGCTCCAGATGCAGCGCCATCGCCGCGTCATACATGGCCTCCCAGTCCGGCTCGTCGCCCTCGTAGTACTCGCCGATCTTGATCATCATTGGCTCAGCCCAGGGGTCGTACATGTAGACCTTATGGAGGCCCTTGTCCTTCTTGTATGTCGTGATTTCAAGCCGATAGCGACGCTGCCTGAGCATCCTGGCCAGGAGCTCGCGCGTGCATCGTTCGATGAGGTCAGACGCGAGTTCCGGGAACGGAACTGCCATGTACCACCTCCGTTGGGAAGTATGGAGGGCGCGGCGGATGCGGGTCCACCCGGCCGTTAGACCAATCGGGGACGTAGAGCCGGGCACACCATCACCCGCCGCCGTCCCTGGCTCCCGTCCGTGAGCCCAAGACCCGCTGTATCCCTGGGAGAACATGGTGCCGGCACGCGGATTTGAACCGCCGACCTACTGATTACGAAACATTGGGGAGAGAGGGCGCAGCCTTCCGCCACATTCCGCACATCTACGTAAGCGATTGTTTGTGCGCACTTCACGGGCTCCGTTGGTTTACGTGGTTTCCCGTTGCCATCCGCCA
Source organism: Roseomonas rosulenta (assembly GCF_016106005.1). Taxonomy (GTDB): domain Bacteria; phylum Pseudomonadota; class Alphaproteobacteria; order Acetobacterales; family Acetobacteraceae; genus Neoroseomonas; species Neoroseomonas rosulenta. The sequence continues at coordinate 11,303 of NZ_JACADR010000105.1, read as the reverse complement.
TCCTTCGCGGCGTACGTCCGGTCATTGTCCGGTCCGCGCCGTTGGCGCTCACTCTGGTAGGCAGGTTCTGCAATGAAGGTGCAGCGGGAGGGCCCCACAAAGATCACGAAGGCGACGGTGGAGGCTGCGTGGCGACGCCGAGAGCCGCAGCAGCGCCTAGTGATCAGCGATCAAGCATGCCCCGGCCTTGAACTCGTGGTGAACCCGGGAGGCAAGACCTGGCGGTTCGACTACAAGCCACGCGGCAAGGACCAGCGAACTGGCAAACGCTTCGCGACACGGTCCATCACGATTGGCAGTCCCGAGACGCATTCGCCTGAAGATGCCCGTCATGCTGCCAGCCAGTTCAAGGGGCAGGCCAAGGCAGGCGTGGATCCTGCCGAAGCGCGGAAGGCACAAGCCACCGCTGATGCGCTGAAGCGCAGCCAAACGCTTGACCGTCTCGTTGACGACTACGCACACGCCTTGCCGTCGCGACCGAAGATCCGCGGAACGGGAACGATAACGACGCGCCACGCGACATACGAAGTAGCGCATCGAAGGGCAGCGGTCGGTGCGATGAGCGCCGGAACTCGGCCTGCGGTCGACATCGGAGGAGCGGATCTCCGCCTGCTTATGTCCTCCTCGGCCGATCACCCGGCGACAGCCCGACACTGTCTCGGCGCGCTCTCCCGCTTCTTTGATTGGTGCCAGGATGACGGGCTCGTTCGCGTGAACCCTTGCCTGCTGCCGGCCAAGGCGCGGCGCCCACGTCCCGTTGCTGCCAGACAAAATTTCCTCTCGCCGACGGTTTTGGCAGCCCTATGGAAGGCTGCGGGCACCGCGATATCGCTCGGTTCTGCTCATAGGGACCTGGCTCGTTTCCTGATGGCCATTCCGTGCCGTCGAAGTGAGGCTGCCAAACTGGACTGGCTGCAGATCGACCTGGAAGCGCGTGTTTGGACGCAGCGCGGAAAGACCACCAAGAACGGCGATGATCATCGTTTTCACCTGAACGAGTTCGCGATTGGCGTTCTGCGAGAAAGACATCGAGCGCTAGGACATCCGGTGTTCGGCCTTGTCTTCCCTGCGCCGATATCGGGAAAGCCAATCGGCGTATTCAGTGACATGCAGACGGCGTTCGAAGTTGAGGCCAATGTCAAAGGCTGGCGATGGCAGGACTTCCGCCGATCCTTCGCAACTGCGCTCGGTGAGATTGGCCTTCCGGAACCCGCGGTGGATGCGGTCCTAAATCACCGGCAGGCTGAGACACGCGGCGGGGTCCTTGGCGTGTATCAGCGCGCCACGCTATGGCCTGCGCAGGTCGAAGCCCTTGATGCATGGGGAAGCCTTCTCATAACAGCCATTCAAGAGCGCGACGCTCTGCTCGATCGGCAGAATGTTGTGATGCTGGCCGAACACCGGCCACGGTTCTGGCCGTTCGGATGAATGGCAGGTCAGCACGCCTCATGTTCATCGCTTGAGGGGGGCCTCGTCCCGCCAGCCTCCTCGTTACCTGCGATCAGCGTTCGCTCCCGCGTTCTGGCGGCCCGATGGCAGGGGCACCGACGTCGAACCGCCTCAGGCGAAGCGCATTGCCCACCACACTGACCGACGACAGCGCCATCGCCGCTGCAGCGATCACAGGCGACAGCAGAATCCCGAACATCGGATAGAGTATGCCCGCGGCCACCGGCACGCCCGCGGCGTTGTAGGCGAAGGCGAAGAACAGGTTCTCCCGGATGTTGCGCATCACCGCCCGCGAAAGTCGCCGCGCGCGGAGGATGCCCGTCAGATCGCCGCCGAGCAGCGTCACTCCGGCACTCTCCATCGCGACATCCGTGCCCGTCCCCATGGCGATGCCGACCTCCGCCGCGGCGAGCGCCGGTGCGTCGTTCACCCCATCCCCGGCCATGGCGACGCGGCGGCCCTCCGACTTCAGCCGCTCCACAATCCGCTGCTTGTCCTCCGGGAGAACCTCCGCCTCGACCTCGGTGATGCCAAGGCGCCGGGCGACTGCCTCGGCGGTGGTGCGGTTGTCGCCGGTCAGCATGACGACCCGCACGCCTTCGGCCGCCAGGCCCGCAAGGGCGTCAGGCGTCGTCTCCTTCACCGGGTCGGCGACGGCGATCAGACCGGCCGCCCGTCCTTCCACCGCGGCGAAGAACACCGTCGCGCCTTCCCCGCGCAGCCGCTCGGCCTCGACCGACAAGGCGGCGGCGTCGATGCCGCCCTCGGCCATCAGCCGGGCATTGCCGATCGCGACGCGCTTGCCGTCCAGCACACCCGTCACACCCCGCCCGGTGGGAGCGTCGAAGTCCTGCACCTCGGGCAGGTCGAGGCCGCGCGCCTCCGCCGCCCTCACCACCGCCTCGGCGAGCGGGTGCTGGCTCGGCCGCTCGAGGCCGGCGGCGAGGCGCAGGAGATCCGCCTCCGTCATTCCGGATGCGGGCAGGATGGCGACGACCTCTGGCCGGCCGCGCGTCAGCGTGCCGGTCTTGTCCACGACCAGCGTGTCGATCCGTTCAAGCCGCTCGAGCGCCTCCGCGTTCTTGATCAGCACGCCTGCCTGAGCGCCGCGGCCCACACCCACCATGATCGACATCGGGGTAGCGAGGCCGAGCGCGCAGGGGCAGGCGATGATCAGCACCGTCACAGCCGCGACGATGGCATAGGCCGCGCGTGGCTCGGGCCCCCACACCAGCCAGCCGAACGCCGCAAGCGCCGCGATTGCGACCACGGCGGGTACGAACCAGGCCGAGACCTCGTCGGCCATCCGCTGGATCGGCGCGCGTGACCGCTGCGCCTGCGCCACCATCCGCACGATCTGTGCCAGCACCGTATCCTGCCCGATGCGATCGGCACGCATGACGAAGGCGCCCTGGCCGTTGATGGTGCCACCGGTCACGCGCGCGCCACGCGCCTTGGCGACGGGGACCGGCTCGCCGGTGACCATGCTCTCGTCGACGTTGCTTGCGCCTTCCAGCACTTCGCCGTCGAGCGGCACCTTGTCGCCGGGCCGGACGCGCAGCCGGTCGCCGACCGCGATGCCTGCGAGCGGAACCTCCTCCTCGGAGCCGTCGTCCCTGATGCGGCGCGCCGCCGGCGGTGCGAGGTCGAGCAGCGCGCGGATCGCCCCGCCCGTGCGTTCCCGCGCGCGCAGTTCGAGAACCTGGCCCAGCAGGACCAGAACGACAATCACGGCCGCGGCCTCGAAATAGACGGCAACCGCGCCGTCCATGTCGCGGAAAGCATCCGGAAAGAGCCGCGGCAGCGCTGTCGCCACCACGCTGAACGCCCAGGCCACGCCGGTGCCGAGCGCGATCAGTGTGAACATGTTGAGCCTGCGGGTGACGATGGACCGCCACCCCCGCTCGAAGAACGGCCATCCCGCCCAGAGCACGACGGGGGTGGCGAGCAAGAGCTGCAGCCAGTTCGATGTGCCCTGAGCCAGCAGGTGGTCGAGGCCGAGCAGATGCCCGCCCATCTCGAGCGCGACCACCGGCACCGTCAACGCGAGCCCGATCCGGAAGCGGCGCGTGAAGTCGCGCAGTTCGGGGTTCGGGGCATCGGCCTCCGTCGCCACTTCCGGCTCGAGGGCCATGCCGCAGATCGGGCAGTTGCCCGGCCCAACCTGGCGGATCTGTGGATGCATCGGGCAGGTGTAGATCGTGCCGGGCGCGACTGCCTCCGCGCGTAATGGCGCCGAGGGAGCGCGCACATACTGTCCCGGTTCGGCGACGAACTTCGTCCGGCATGCCGCAGAGCAGAAATGATAGGTGCGGCCCGCATGGTCCGCGTGATGCGGCGTGGCCTGGGGGTCCACCTCCATGCCGCAGACCGGGTCCTTCACCGGCGCAGCCTGTTGCGATGCCGGAGGATGGTGATGATGGCCACGATGGGCGTCAGCAGCCTCGGTGCTCATGCCAGCGTCCCCACTGACCGCATGCACGGGCTGGCCTGCCCCAGTCCCGACGCGACGTTCACCTTTCATGCCCATGCCCCCGATGCAGGAGCAGATGCATCAACGGGCAGGCCAGCAGGATGAGATAGGGGACTGCCCCCAAGCACATGCCCGTAGTGTTCCCGCAACATGTAGAAGAGGCCAACCAGCGCCAGCCCGAGGACCGTCACGCCGGTGGCCGTCCCCCACCAGGGCTGCGGATGTTCCTCTTGCACGATGCCCGTTCTCCCGTCTCAGGGCATGCCCATGCCCATGCGCATACCGCGGACATGCTCGCCCATCAGTTCGTCGGCGGCGCGCTTCTGCTCGTCGCTCAGCGCCGCATAGAGCGGACCGAGCGCGGCCGAGACCGCGCGCATTGCCTCGAGCTGCGCCGAGAGAAGGGCGATGCGCCGTTCCGCGATCTGCAGTGCCGTGGCAGGGTGGTCGGCGCCCTGCATCGCCGACCCGACCGCTTCTCGCAGTCGCCCGGCCTGCGTGCGCACTACATCGGCAAAGGCATTCCACAGCGGAGCCTGCGCATCCGTGATGCGCAGTTCGGCCCGCACGAAGGCAAGCTGCCCCTCGATGCGATGGAACTGCGCCATCGCACCGCGACGCATGCCGGCCATCCCGGGCATGCCATCGCCCATCGGGCCGGCCGGCCCGCCCATGCGGCCCTGCATCATCTGGCCCATGCCGCCCTGCATCATCATCCCGCCGGGCCGCCCCATGCCGGTCGCGGGCGTGCCAGGGGCCGGCGCGACCGGCGCCGGCTGCGGTGCCGCCTGTACCGTCTGGTCGCGCGCCGGGTGATGCGCTGCGTGGTCGTCGCTTGCCTGCGTCGGCGCCTGCGCGATCGCTGCTCCGGCGAGCGACAATGCGAAAGCGAAGGCGGTGCCGCCGATCGTCATGCGATGCCCGTTGCTCATGATGGCCTCCCGTGTGCGGTTCCTAGCGTGCCCGGGCCGTCGCGCTCGGGATGCGCTTCAGACGGCGTAGCGCAGCGTCGTCATCACGCCGGCGGCCATGTGGTAGAGCTGGTGGCAGTGCAGCGGCCACTCGCCGGGATTGTCGGCGTCGAAGGCGACGGTAACGGAGGTATTCGCCGGCACCAGCACTGTATCACGCATGGCGCCACTGAAGCGTTGCCCATCGACGGCAACCACCTGGAAGTGATGGCCATGGAGGTGCATCGGATGCGCCATGGTCGTGCGGTTGACCATCGTCACTTCGACCCGCTCGCCGGTGCGCAGGGATACCGCCGCGGCAGCGTCGCGACCCCAGTCAAGTGACCAGGCGTAACCTGGCCCCCCGATGAGGCTGAGCTGCAGCGCGCGATCGGCGCGACGCTCCTCGAGCGCCCTCACCGGCACGAGCCGGCGTTCGAGCGCGAGGTCCAGCCCGCCCGCGGCGCGGCCCGCGCGACCGACGATGCGCCCGACGGCCGCGCCCGGCGTGGCGAGAATGATCCCGGTCCGCTCGACCTTGCCCTCCGGCTGAAACAGGATCGGCCGCGCGCCGCCCTCCCGCGGCATGATCACCATCAGATCCGCCCTCTGCCCGCCAGCGAGGCCAAGTCGCCGAATGGTCACGGCCTGCACCGGCTGTCCATCCACGGCTACCAATTCCGCACCGCCGGGTGCTCTCGAGATCCACCACGAAATTGGTCGCCGTGCCGGCCCCGATCAGGCGCAGCCGCACGCGCTGGCCCCGCTCGGCGCGAACGACCAGGGGATCGTCGAGCATGCGGTCATTGGCCAGGTAGGCGTCGTAGGCGACGTCGCTATGCGCCGGCATCGGCGCCCCGTGATGGCCGCCATGCGCGGCGTGCTGCGCATGCGGCCCCGCGCCAGCCCGCAGCCCGGCGAGTACCTCCTCCGGCGAGCGGAAAGTGAAGTCGTGCAGCATCACGACCACGTCCTGGATGTCCGCCGACCGCTCGGCGGGATCCTCGACGATGAGCGGCGCGGCCATCAGGAACTGCTCCTGCAGACCGTGGTGGGCATGCATCCAGTGGGTGCCCGGCGCGCCGGCGGGGAAGCGGTAGTGGTGCGTCTCCCTGGGCTTGAGCGGCGGCTGCGAGATGCCCGGCACGCCATCCTGCGCGACCGGTGGCAGGAGGCCGTGCCAGTGGATGAGCACCTCCTCCCGCGTCGCATTCGCAAGGCTGACGTCGAAGTTGCCGCCGGCGGGCAGCCGGATGCCATGGGTACCGTCGGCCTGGGTGATGCCGAAGACGGTCGCGGCGCGGCCACGCACCTCGATGCTGCGCGTCGCGGCCGTGAGGGTGACGGTCCCGCTGCCCGCCGCCGCCTGGGCCGGGCGCAGCAGCCCCGCGGGCGCTGCGGCGAGGAGTGTGCCGGCGGCGAGGATGCCGCGTCTGGTCAGTGTCATCTGGGTCCCTGTTCCATGGCCGGGCCTGCCGCCCGGTCTCCGACGTTCGATCGACCAGTCATCGATGGCGCATCCGCATGCCGCGGACGTCACGCCTCCATGACAAAATATGTCGCCGACCGCGCCTCAGGCGCGCGGCGGCGCCGTCGCTGGTGCGGCGGTGCGTTGCGCGATCTGGCTCGCCACGATGCTCACGATCACGACCAGCATCCCGAGCCCCTGCATCGCCGTCAGCGATTGCCCGAGCAGCCACCAGCCGAGGATGACTGCCGTAACCGGGCTCAGCAGCGCGAGCGGCGCCGTCGCCGCCGGGCCGAGCCGCGCGATGCCGCGCAGCCACGCGATGTAGGTCAGCGCCGCGCCGACCAGCCCCAGCCAGGCGAGCCCGGCAAGGCTGCCCGCCGTGAGCTCCGGCACCTCCGGCCGCAGGATGGCGACGACCGGCAGCAGCAGCACCCCGCCGGCCGCGAGCTGCCACGCAGTGAAGGTCAACGCGCCGACCGGCGGCTGCCAGCGCCGCGAAAGGACCGTGCCGAAGGCCATAGACACCGCCCCAGCCAGCCCCGCGGCGACGCCAAGCGGATCGAGCGTCGCGCCCGGCGCGAGCACCAGCATTGCCACGCCCGCCACGCCGCCGGTCGCCGCAAGCACCGCGAGCACGCGCAGCGGCGTGCCCAGGATGGCGCGGGACAGCAGCACCACGATCAGCGGCTGGATGGCCCCCACGGTCGCCGCGACGCCGCCCGGCAACCGGTAGGCCGAGACGAAGAGCGTCACCCAGAAGATGGAAAAGTTCAGCGCCCCGAGCACGGCACTGCGCCCCCACCAGATGCCCTCCGGCAGGCACCGGACGACGAGCAGCAGGAGAAGCCCCGCCGGCAGCGCCCGTAGCAGCGAGACCAGCAGCGGATGCCAGCCGGGCAGCAGCTCGGTGGTGACGATGTAAGTGCTACCCCACACCGCAGGCGCAAGCGCGGTCAGCAGGATGTCCGCCACCCGCCCCTGTGGGCGAAGCCCCGTCATGATCGTCGTTCCTTGCATCGTCATGGCACCCTACTCCGCCGCCACGGCATGCGCCGCGATGGCCGCATCGGTCCGGCGCGCCGCCATGCGGCGCACCAGCAAGTAGAAGACCGGCGTGAACAGCAGTCCGAGGAGCGTGACCCCCGCCATGCCGGCGGCGACGGCGATGCCCATGGCCTGGCGCATCTCCGCCCCCGCGCCGGTCGCGACGGCGAGCGGCACCGCACCCGCCACGAAGGCGATCGAGGTCATCAGGATCGGCCGCAACCGCAGCCGCCCCGCCTCGATCACCGCGGCGAGCGGATCGAGCCCCGCCATCTCGCGCTCCCGCGCGAACTCGACGACGAGGATAGCGTTCTTCGCCGCAAGCCCGACCAGCACCAGCCAGGCGATCTGCGTGAAGACGTTGCTGTCCCCGCCCGTCGCCAGCACGCCGGCCAGCGCGCTGACCACCGCGAGCGGCGCCGCCGGCAGCACCGCGAGCGGCAGCGACCAGCTGCCGTACTGGGCCGCGAGCAGAAGGAAGGCGAGCAGCACCGCCACGGGGAAGACGTAGATGGCGGCATTGCCAGCGAGCCTTTCCTGCAGCGCGAGCTCGGTCCATTCGACGGCGAAGCCCGCCGGCAGCACCTCCCGCGCCAGCGCCTCCATCGCCGCCTGCGCCTGGCTGGAGCCGAAGCCCGGCGCGGGCGCGCCACTGACCTCGGCCGAGGGATAGCCGTTGTGGCGCACCACCCGGTCCGGCCCGGTCGAGGTGTGCAGCGTCACCAGCGAGGCGATGGGCACCATCGCGCCGGTGGCGCTGCGCACGCGCAGCCGCGCCAGATCTTCCTCCCGCAGCCGGAAGGCAGCATCGGCCTGCGCGATGACGCGATAGGTCCGCCCGTCGCGCTGGAAGTCGTTCACGTAGAGCGAGCCGAGCGCGAGCTGCAGCGCCTGCGCGACATCCGCCGGCGAGACGCCCATCGCCAGCGCACGGTCGCGGTCGAGCTCCACCCGCAGCTGCGGCGCCGAGACGTGGAAGCTGGACATCACACCCGCCAGTTCCGGCCGGCGGGACGCAGCCTCAACCAGCCGGCCCGTCTCCCGCGCCAGCGCCTCCAGCCCCAGCCCGGCACGGTTCTGCACCTGCAGCTTGAAGCCGCCCACCGCGCCAATGCCGGGCACCGGCGGCGGCGGGAAGACCAGCGCGAGGCCCTCCTGAATGCCGAACAGCCGCCCCTGCAGCCGCTGCGCGATGGCGTTGGCGGAAAGGTCGGCCGTGCGCCGCTGCTCGAACGGATCGAGCATGGTGAAGACCACCGCGGCATTGGGCAGGGTGACGAAGCCGTCGATCGACAGGCCGGGGAAGGCGACGACGCTCTCGACGCCGGGCTCCTCGAGCATGATGCGCGACATCTCGCGCGCCATGGCCTCGCTGCGCTCGATGGAGGTGCCGGCGGGCAGGATGGCGATGCCAACCAGGTAGTACTTGTCCTGCTGCGGCACGAAGCCTGTCGGCACGCGCTGCAGCCCGGCCCAGCCGAGGCCAAGCAGCCCGGCATAGAGCACGAGCGCCACCGCCACGGCCCGCGCCGCCCGCCGCACGAAGCCGCCATAGGCCACGGCCGTCGCGTCGAAGCCCCGGTTGAACAGCCGGAAGAAGGCGCCGAGCGGCCCGCGCTGAGGCGTGCCGTGCGGGCGCAGCATGACGCCGGCGAGCGCGGGGCTCAGCGTCAGCGAGTTGATCGCGGAGAGCACCGTCGAGACCGCGATGGTCACCGCGAACTGGCGGTAGAACTCGCCCTGCAGGCCGGACAGGAAGGCCGCAGGCACGAAGACGGCGGCGAGCACCGAGGTGATGGCGACGATCGGGCCGGTCACCTCCTCCATCGCCTGCCGCGCCGCCGCCTTGGGCGCGAGGCCCGCGGCCATATGCCGCTCGACGTTCTCGACCACCACGATGGCGTCGTCCACGACGATGCCGATGGCGAGCACCAGGCCGAATAGCGAGAGCGTGTTCAGCGTGTAGCCGAGCAGCAGCATCACCGCGAGCGTGCCGACCAGCGAGACCGGCACGGCGACCAGCGGGATCAGCGAGGACCGCCAGCTCTGCAGGAACAGGACCACCACCAGCACCACCAGGCCCACCGCCTCGAGCAGCGTGGTCAGCACCGCGGCGATCGAGGCCCGCACGAAGATCGTCGGGTCGTAGGCGATGCGATGGGTGATGCCCTCCGGGAACTCGGCGGCGATGTCCGTCATCGCGAAGCGCACCCTAGCCGCGACATCGAGGGCGTTCGCCCCCGGCGCCTGCACCACCTGCAGCGCCGCCGCGGGTTCGCCGTCGAGCAGCGAGCGCAGCGCATAGCCCTCCGCGCCCAGCTCCACGCGCGCCACGTCGCCGAGCCGCACGATGCGACCGTCCTCCCCGGCGCGGATCACGATGGTGGCGTATTCCTCCGGCTCGGCGAGCCGGCCGCGCAGGTCGATCGCGACCTGCGGCGCCATGCCCGCGCCCGGCTGCCGGCCGACCGCGCCGGCGGCCACCTGTAAGTTCTGCGAGCGCACGGCGCGCAGCACCTCGGCCGCCGTGAGGCCGCGCGCGGCCATCCGCTCGGGGTCGAGCCAGATGCGCATGGCGTAGTCACCCGCGCCCCAGACATTCACCTCGCCCACGCCGGGCAGCCGCTGCAGCCGGTCGCGCACCTGCAGCGTCGCGAAGTTCGCGAGGTGCAGCGCGTCGTAGCGCCCGTTCGGCGAGACCAGGTGCACCACCATCAGCATGTCTGGCGAGACCTTGCGGGCGACGACGCCCTGGCGCTGCGCCTCCTCGGGCAGCCGCGGCAGGGCCCGCTGCACGCGGTTCTGCACGCGGATCTGCGCGAGGTCGGCATCCGTGCCCTGCGCGAAGGTGACGGCGAGCGTGACCTGCCCGTCCACCGACTGCGAGGTCATGTAAAGCATGCCCTCGACGCCGTTCACCTCCTGCTCGATCGGCGCGGCGACCGTCTCGGCGAGTTCACGCGGCGAAGCGCCGGGGAATTGCGCGACGACCTGCACCGTGGGCGGCGTGACGGCGGGGTATTCCGAGAGCGGCAGGCGCAGCAGCGCGAGGCCGCCGGCCACCAGCATCAGGGCGGAAAGGACGACGGCGAAGATCGGCTGGTCCACGAAGAAGCGCGGGATGGCGTTCATGACCGGGGCTCCTGGGCGCTGGAGGCGATGGCAGGGACGGGCTGGGGGGCGATGCGCGTCCCGGGGCGGACCATGCCGCGCGCGACCACGCTCTCACCGGGCTCAAGGCCGTCGCGAATCACGCGCAGCCCCTCGCCGACGGCGGGGCCGAGCCGCACAGGGCGGAACGCGGCGATGCCCTCGGGGGCCGCGACCAGCACGTAGCGACCGCCCTGCGCGGCGCCGACCGCGACTTCGGGCACAAGGACGTTCGGCCGCGGCGGCGTCAGCACGACGCGCACGCGGGCAAAGAGGCCCGGCGCCAGCCGTCCGTCCGGGTTCGGCAGCACCGCGCGCAGCCGCGCCGTGCCCGTCGCCCGGTCGGCCTGGTTGTCGAGGAAGTCGAGTCGGCCGCGGCGCGGAAACCCGGCCTCTCCGGCGAGGCCGACCTCGACCTCGGGTACTGCCTCGGCGGCCAGCAGCCGGAGATAGGCGGGCTCGTCCACGTCGAAGAGCACGTGGATCGGATCGACGGAGACGATGGTCGTCAGCAGCGCCTCCCCGGCGGCGACAAGGTTGCCTTCCGTGACCAGCGCGCGGCCGGCGCGGCCGGCGATCGGGGCGACGACCTCGGTGAATTCGAGGTCGAGGCGCGCGGCGGCGACGGTGGCCTCGGCGGCCTGGACCTGGGCGGCCAGCGCCTCGCGTTCGGCGGCCTGCTGGTCGAGCCGCTCGCGCGGCGCGTAGCCGCCGCCCGCGAGGCTCTGCGTGCGCGCATGCTGGCGCCCGGCCAGGGCATGCCGCT
>NZ_JACADR010000104.1 GCF_016106005.1 Roseomonas rosulenta | reverse complement strand
GCGCCTGTGCAGCGCGAATGCAGCGCCGGCGCCTGCCGCGGCGTGCACGGGATCGGCGCCGCTGCCGCAGATGGCGCGGCGGCGGGCCGCGCGGCCGCCATCGCTGCCGGCTGCGCGGCAGGGGCGGATTTCGCGCTGCCCGTAGCGGCCGCGGCAGACCATCGGCCCTTCCCGCTGTGGGAAGTGAAGGGCAGCGGCAAGGCCTTCGTGGACATCCAGGACGATGTCACTGCGAAGGACATCCGCCTCGCCCATCGCGAGGGCTTCGCGCATATCGAGCACGCCAAGCGCTACACGACGCATTCCATGGGCACCGACCAGGGCAAGACCGGTGGCATCGTCGGCGCCGCCGTGCTGGCGGAAGCGCGTGCGGAACCCGTCGCGAAGGTCGGCTTGCCGCGCTTCCGGCCGTATGCCACGCCCATCGCCTGGGGAGCGATGGCAGGTGAAGGCGTGGGCAAGAACTTTCAGCCGACGCGCCGCACCTCGCTGCACACCGTGCACGAGGCCGCCGGCGCCGTCTGGCTCGATGCAGGCATCTGGAAGCGCCCGGCCTACTACCCGAAGCCTGCCGATGCCGATCCCTGGGCGAGCGTCATGCGCGAAGCGCGCACGGTGCGCGAGCGTGTGGGCGTCTGCGATGTCTCGACACTCGGGAAGATTTCCGTCGAGGGACCGGATGCGGCGACCTTCCTCGACCGCGTCTATGCCAACACCTTCTCAACCTTGCCGGTCGGGCGTGCGCGCTATGGGCTGATGCTGCGCGAGGACGGCATTGTGTTCGATGACGGCACCACCAGCCGTATTGGGCCAGAGCGCTTCTTCGTAACCACCACCACGGCGCAGGCCGGGCCGGTGATGCAGCACCTGGAATTCCACCTGGCCACCGCCTGGCCGGATCTCGATGTCAGCCTGGCCAGCATCACGGACCATTGGGCGGCGATCGCCATCGCAGGGCCGCGCGCGCGCGACGTGGTGGCGGGCGTGGTGACCGGTCTCGACCTCTCGAACGACGCCTTTCCGTTCATGGCCGTGGCGGACTGCATGGCCGCGGGCGTGCCGGCGCGGCTGTTCCGTATCTCATTTTCCGGCGAGCTGGCCTACGAGATCGCAATGCCCGCGGGACATGCGGCGCATGTCTGGAAGTCAGCGATGGCCGCCGGCGCGTCGCACGGCATCGAGCCCTACGGGATGGAGGCGCTGGGCCTGCTGCGCATCGAGAAGGGGCATGTCGCCGGGCCCGAGTTGAACGGCCAGACCACGGCGCACGACCTTGGCCTTGGCCGCATGTTAAAGAAGAAGGGCGACTACATCGGGCGCGCGCTGGCGCAGCGACCAGGCATGACGGACCCGTTGCGGCCGCGCCTGGTGGGCGTGCGCAGCATCGATCCAGCGCGCCAGATCCGCGCCGGTTCGCACCTGCTCCTGCATGGCGGCGACGGGCGCAGCGAAGGCTGGATCTCCAGCGCAACGCGATCCGTGGTCGATCCTGGCTGGATCGGCCTTGGTATGCTGCGCGACGGCGAAGCGCGCATCGGCACCGAGATGCTGGCGGCCAATCCGCTGATGAACGAGGAAGTGCCGGTCAAGATCATCAGCCCGCACATGCACGACCCGGAGAACCTGCGTGTCCGCGCCTGAGCCGATCCACCCCCTCGCCGCCGTCGCGACGCCAGGCATTCACGGCGCGCAGGGTGTCCCGCAGGTGCATGTCTCCTTGCCGCGCCGCGAGATCGTGCAGGTCATGGGCCGCCGCGGACGGCTTGACGCGCTGACTCAGGCGATCCAGGGAGCCTTCGGGGTCGCGCTGCCCGGCCCCGGTGAAACCTCCACGGGCGCGGATGCCACCGCCATCTGGATCCAGCCCGCTGCCTGGTTGATTATGGCGCCGCGCGGCACTGAAGCAGCCCTTGCGGCGCGGGCTGCCGTCGCCTTCGCCGGCATCGCCGCGGTCGAGGACCAGAGCCACGGCCGCACAGTCATCGCCGTGTCCGGTCCTGCCGCATGCGCAGTGCTGGCACGCGGCTGCCGGATCGACCTGCATCCGCGCGCCTTCGGTCCCGGCCGCGCCGCGATGACGCAAATCGCGCATGTCTCCTGCCTGGTGCACCAGGTGCATGCATCCCCCTCCTTTGAATTGACGGTGTTCTCGACACTGGCGGAGCATGTCTTCCACTGGCTGCTCGAAGCCGGTGCCGAAGCCGGCGTGCGGATCGGATGACGCGCCGGCCGCGCATTGCGGCGCCGCAAAGGCGCGTGCCATGCTCGGCTCCGTGACGGCAACAGCGCCTCTCCCGCGCGATGCGCCGGTGCTCTCGGTTGAGGCGCCGTTGCTGTCCGTGCGCGATCTCACCGTCCACATCCCCGTGCCGCCGCATGTGCTGCGTGCGGTGGACGGCATCACCTTCGATCTGCGCCGCGGCGAAACGCTCGGCCTGGTGGGAGAGAGCGGTAGCGGCAAGACGCTGACCGCGCTGGCGCTCATGCGGCTCCTAGAGCCGCCCCTGGCGGACCTGCCGCGCGGGGAGGTGCTGCTCGAAGGCACGGACCTGATGCGGCTGAGCGAAGTGGATATGTCGGCGCTGCGCGGTCGTGCGCTGTCGATGGTCTTCCAGGAGCCAATGACCTCGCTGAACCCGGTGATGACAGTGGGCCGTCAGATCGCCGAACCGGTGGTGCGGCATCTTGGCCTGTCCACACGCGCCGCCGCCGCACGAGCGCAGGAGATGCTCCGCCTCGTCGGCATCCCGGACCCCGCGCGCGTCGCCGGCGCCTATCCGCATCTTATGTCCGGCGGTATGCGCCAGCGCGCGATGATCGCCATCGCGCTGGCCTGCCGGCCGTCCCTGCTGATCGCAGATGAGCCGACCACCGCGCTCGACGTCACGGTGCAGGCGCAGATCCTCGACCTGCTCGCCGAACTGCAGCGAGAGATGGGCAGCGCCATTCTGCTCATCACCCACGACCTCGCTGTCATTGCGGAGACGGCGCACCGCGTCGCGGTGATGTATGCCGGACGCATCGTCGAGGAGGCGCCGGTCGGCTCTCTCTTTACTGCACCTCGCCACCCCTACACGCGCGGCCTTCTTGCGAGCATCCCGCGCATCGAACGCAACCCGGCCGCGACGCTGCCCGAGATTCCGGGGATGGTGCCGGGGCCCGCGGAGCGTCCCGCCGGCTGCGCCTTCGCGCCCCGCTGTGGCCGTGCCCTTCCGCGCTGCGCTGAGGAGGCACCCCCGCTCGCCATACTGACCCCCGCGCACCGAGCTGCCTGCTGGAACCCGGCCGATGGCTGACGCCTTGCTCAAGGTCACGGGCCTCGAGGTCCACTTTCCCATCCGCTCACCCTTCCTGCGACGGCGCACCGGTACCGTTCGTGCGGTTGATGGCGTCAACCTGGAAGTGGCGCGCGGCGAGACGCTGGCGCTCGTCGGTGAAAGCGGTTGCGGCAAGACCACCACCGGCAAGGCGATCCTGCGTCTGATCGACCCCACTGGCGGCAGCATCCGCTTCCGTGGCGAGGAGATCGCCCACCACACGCCGCGCCAGCTCGCGCCGTTCCGGCGGCGCATGCAGATCGTCTTCCAGGATCCGTACGCCAGCCTCAACCCGCGCATGACGGTGGGTGGCATCCTGGCCGCGCCCTTCGAAATCCACCGCATCGGCGACGCGAAGGATCGCCCCGGGCGCGTCGCCGCGCTGCTGCGCACGGTGGGCCTGCCGCCGGAGGCCGCGCGCCGCTACCCGCATGAATTCAGCGGCGGACAGCGCCAGCGCATCGGCATTGCGCGCGCGCTGGCACTGCAGCCGGATCTCGTCATCGGCGACGAGCCTGTCTCCGCGCTCGATGTCTCCATCCAGGCGCAGATCATCAACCTGATGCGGCGGCTGCAGGCGGAACTCGGCCTCGCCTACATCATGATCTCGCACAATCTCGCCGTGGTGAGCCACGTCGCGGACCGTGTGGCGGTCATGTACCTCGGTCGCGTGGTCGAGACGGCGCCGCGGGAGGCGTTGTTCTTCGACGCACGCCATCCCTACACCCAGGCGCTACTCTCCGCGGTGCCCGAGCCCGTGCCCGGCGGCCGCCGCACACGCCGTGTGCCGCAAGGCGACGTGCCGAGCCCGGCACACCCGCCATTGGGCTGCCACTTCCATCCGCGCTGCCCGCACGCCATGCCGGTATGTTCTCAGGAAGCGCCAGCGTCGCGCATTGTCAGCCCCGGCCATGCGGTGGCTTGCCATCTGGTGCCAGCATGATCGGCTTCGTCCTCCGTCGCCTGCTGCAGGCCGTGCCGCTGCTGGTGGGCGTGTCGCTGATCGGCTTCGGGCTGATGCACCTGGCGCCGGGTGGGCCGCTTGCGATCTACACGCTGAATCCCACGATCCAGGTGCAGGACATCGAGCGCATCAAGATCATCTTCGGCCTCGACCAGCCGGTGCATGTTCAATACGTGAAGTGGGCGACGGGGATCTTCTCCGGCAACTGGGGCTACACCTTTTTCGGCGGCCGGCCTGTGCTGGACGTGATCCTGGAACGCCTGCCGGCCACGCTGCTGCTGATGGGCAGCGCGCTGTCGGTGGCGATCGTGCTGGGATTGTCGGTCGGCGTGCTGGGCGCGGTGAAGCGTTATTCGGTGTTCGACACACTGGCCACGACAGGTGCTCTGTTCGCATTGTCCTTCCCGACCTTCTGGTTCGGGCTGATGGCGATCTTCGTCTTCGCCATCGAACTGCGCTGGCTGCCCTCGGGCGGCATGTGGGAATTGGGGGAGGAGGGCAGCATCCTGTCGCTCCTGCGCCACCTCGTGCTGCCGACCATGGTGCTGGCGCTGGTCATCACCGCGACCTGGAGCCGCTACGCACGCTCGGCCTTCCTCGAGGTGATGCACCAGGACTTCATGCGCACGGCGCGCGCCAAGGGCGTGACTCCGAAGGCGCGGCTGCTGCGCCACGCCTTCCCCAATGCCGCAAAGCCGCTGATCGCGCTGCTCGGTGTCGAACTGCCCTTCCTGTTCTCCGGCGCGCTGGTGACCGAGACGATCTTCGGCTGGCCGGGCATGGGACGGCTGTTCGTCGATGCGCTGGGGATGAAGGAATACCCGGTGCTGATGGGCATGATGATGTTCACGGCCATCTTCGTGATTCTGGGCAACCTGCTGGCGGACATCGCCATCGCAGCGATCGACCCCCGCGTGAGGCTGCAATGAGCGCCGCCATCGCCACACCGGAAGGCCAGGCTGCGCGCGTGTGGAAGCGCTTCCGCCGGCATCGCCTGGCGCTGGCGGGCGCGCTGGTGGTGGCGCTGCTGCTGGCCTCGGCATTGTTCGCGCCGCTGCTGGCGCCGCAGGACCCGACGTTGCTCGACACCGCGCTGCGCTTCCGCGCGCCCTTCACGGATTGGCGCTTCCCCCTGGGCACAGATGAGCTCGGCCGCGACACGCTGTCGCGCCTGCTGCATGGCGGGCGGGTTTCGCTCACGGTGGGGCTGGTGGCCATGGTCACCACCGTGATGACCGGGGCGCTGATCGGGATTGCGGCAGGCTACCTCGGCGGCATCGCGGACACGCTGCTGATGCGCTTCGTGGACACCATGCTGTGCTTCCCGCAGGTCTTCCTGCTGCTGGTGGTGGCGGCCTTCGTGCCACCGACGCTGTTGTCCATTTCGCTGGTGATCGGCCTGACATCCTGGATGGAGGTCAGCCGCATCGTGCGGGCGGAGATCCTGCACCTGAAGGAACAGGATTTCGTCGCCGCCGCGCGGGCGCTCGGCGCCTCCCGTTCCCGCATCATGCTGCGCGAATTGCTGCCGAATGCAGCGGCGCCCATCCTGGTGGCTGCGACGCTGAAGGTTGCATCCGCCGTACTGATGGAAAGCTACATCTCCTACCTCGGCTACGGAGTGCAACCGCCGCTGGCGTCGTGGGGAAATATGCTCACCAATGCCCAGGGGTATTTCGACACTGTCCCCTGGCTTGCCATCCTGCCCGGGGCGGCGATCACGTTGACGGTGATGGGCTTCAACTTCCTGGGCGACGGGCTGCGCGACGCGCTCGACCCCCGCCTGCGCATGGATCCGTGACCAACGAAAAGAAGGAGGCTGCAGACATGACATTCACCCTCTCCCGACGCGGCATGCTCGCGGGTTCCGCCGGCGCCGCTACGATGCTCGCCGCACCCACCGTGTGGGGCCAGGCGCTGAACCGCGACCGCATCATCCTCGCGATGACGCAGGAACCGGTGCAGTTCAACCCACTGCTCTACGTCAACGCCGGCACCGAGAACGTGCCGGAGGCCTGCATCTTCGACGCGCTGTGGGACGTGGACGACAAGGGCAACTTCATCCCGAACCTGGCGGCGCAGGTGCCCACGCGCCAGAACGGCGGCATCTCCGCCGATGGGCTGACCTGGACGGTCAACCTCAAGCGCGACGTGAAATGGAGCGACGGCCAGCCCTTCACCTCGAAGGATGTCGAGTTCACTTACCAGACCATCATGAATCCGGCGGTGGCGGTGCGTTCGCGTTCGGGCTTCGACCTCATCAAGGCCTTCCGCGTAAAGGACGCGCATACGGTCGAAATGGAGCTGTTGCGCCCCTTCGTCCCCTTCCTGTGGGCGTGGCAGAACATGCACATCGTCCCGCACCACATCCTGTCGCGCGAGGCGAACATCCAGACGGCGGCCTTCAACAGCCAGCCGGTCGGCACAGGCGCCTACATCCTCCGCAGCCGCACCGCCGGCAGCCACATGGTTTATGAGCGCAACCCGAACTATCACCGCGGCCCGGCCAAGGTGCGGCAGTTCATCCACAAGTTCGTGCCCGACCAGATGGCCGCCTACGGCCAGGCGCGCACAGGGGAGGTGGACTACTTCGCGCTTGGCGGCGTGCCGCCGGATCGCTGGACGGAATCGCGCGCCTTCCCGGATCGCGACTTCCTTGTCTACCCGACGCCCAACGTGCAGTTCATCTACTACAACTGCGGCAAGCCGCAGTTCGCCGATCCGCGCGTACGCCGCGCGTTGACGATGGCGACGCAGATGCAGAAGTCGATCGACGACATCTATTTCGGCACCTGGCCGCGCACCCTGTCCTACCTGCAGCCGACGCACTGGGCCTACAACAGGGACCTGCGCGATTACACCAACGACGCCGCCGGCGCCGAACGCCTGCTCGACGAGGCCGGCTGGCGCAAGGGTGCCGACGGCATCCGCGCCAAGGACGGCGTGCAGCTGAAGTTCACCATGTCGACCACCGCGGGCAACGTCGCGCGCCAGGGCTGCCAGGCGCTGTTCCAGCAGAACTGGAAGGCGATCGGCGTCGAGATGGAAATCCGCAACATGCCGGCCTCCGTCGTGTGGGGTGAATTCACCACGCAGTCGCGCTTTGACACGCTGCTGGTGGCCTGGGACCCGACGGTGGGCCTCGACCCCGACTACACCGCGCGCTGCCATTCGAAGATGATCCCGGTGAAGCATCGCCAGGGGTCGAACTACGTGCAGTACGAGAATGCGGAAGTCGATCGCCTGCTCGAGCTCGGCGTGACGCAGACCGAACAGGCGGACCGCATCGCGACCTACAAGCAGATCCAGGCCATCCTGCATGATGAAGTGCCCTTCGCCGCCCAGGGCGGGTCGGTGCAAGGGCACCTGAAGCGCAAGCAGCTGCAGGGGCCGACGCCGAACCAGTACGTCACGGACATCACCTGGAACGTCTACGACTGGGCCTGGGCGTAGCGCGCGGCGACCATCACGCCGGCAGGGCGTCCCAGCCCTGCCGGCTGCGCCAGTCCAGCGGCAGGTTGCCGAAGCGCGAGAGCTTCAACTGCGACAGGTCCGCGAAGTCGCAATGGCCCTGCAAGACAAGTTGCGCGAGCGCGCGCCCCGTCGCCGGCGACAGCCCGAAGCCAACCGACGACATGCTGGCGACTACCACATTCGCCGGATCATCGAGCCGATCGAGGATCGGCCGCCCATCCGGCGTATTCTCCACGATCCCGCCCCAGGACCGGATCACCCGCACATGGCCGAGGCGGGGGAACATCTCGTTCAGCCGCCGCGCAAGGCTTGCTACCACGGGCGAATTGACCGCGCGCGGCGTCGCTTCCCCGTCCAGGTCGATCCACTCATGCGGCCCGCCGCCATAGGCAAGGTTGCCGCGCAGCGTCTGCCGCCCATAAAGCCCGTTGCCGTCCACGCCGCCGATGGCAATCGGCGGCACCGGCTCGGTCACGATCATTTCCACGCGCGCGGGGGCCACCGGCACGCGATGACCGAGCGGTGCGGCCAAGGCCGCGCTATGCGGTCCGGCAGCGAGCACCACGGCGTCGCAGCCGATCTCGCCCACGCTGGTATCCACCGCCACCGCGCGTCCGCCCTGGACGCGGATGCCGCGCACCGCCGTGTGCTGCAGGATGCGCCCGCCATGGCGCTCCACCGCCCAGGCATAGGCCTGGCTGGTGCGCTGCGGATTGGCATGGCCGCCATAGCGCCAATGCACGCCGCCCACGGCATTCTCGCCGACCCAGGGCACCATGTCGCGCAGTTGCGCGCGGTCCATCTCGTCGGCCACGAAGCCTTGGTCGGTCGCCAGGCGTGTGGACTTCCAAAGGCGGTCGAGCTGCCCGTCATCCAGCGCTACCTTGATGCGGTGGGGCCGCCATTCGGTCGGGTGGCCCAGCAGTTCGTCCATCATCGGCCACAGTCGCTGCTCCTCGCGGAACAACGGTGAATAGGGATGCGTGCAGCCGCCGCCGTTACGCCCGCTGGCCTCCCATCCGACGATCCCCTTCTCGATCACAGTAACCGGATGGCCCTCCCGCGCCAGCCAGAAGGCTGTGGACAGGCCGGTGACGCCGCCGCCGACGATGACGATCACTTCACCACATCCTCTGGGCTGAGCCGTCCGCCGATGTACTCGGCATCCACGGGGGCCGGCTCCCAATGCGGCAGCCATTGCGCCGCGATGCCAAACCAGCCGGTCCAGTCGGCACGCAGCACCGCGTCCTCCTCCAGCGCCGCCAGCACGCAGAGCGGAAGCGGGCGCAAGGGCACGCGATGGGATGCCAACGGCGCGGGGCCGTCGCGCGACAGCAGCGCATGCACGGCTTCCCGGCACCGACGCCCCTGGCAGGCGCCCATGCCGGCACGGGTCAGGCGCTTCACCTGGTCCTGGTTGAGCACGCCGAGCGCGGAAAGCCCGGCATCGGGACCGGCAGCATCGAGGTAGCGCGGCGGGCGCAGCGCGCGCAGGTCGCCGCAGGAGACCTCCTCGCAGGCACAGACCAGCGCTTCCTCGCTTGCCAGTGCGACCTCGTGCCACCGCGCGCGCGCCATGGGCGCAGTGCCGGCGGCATCGCCGACCACCTGCACGACGGCGTGGCTGCTGCGCCCCGCAGCGTCGAGCACCGGCGCGAAGCCGCCGCGCGCGGGATCCCAGGCGATCGCGCAGCCGAGCACGTCGGCCAGGTCCACCACCGGCACCGTGTCCACCGCCATCACCACCGTGTCGCATGCGGCCTCCGGCCAGGTTGCGCCGGACTGCCATGCAATCCCGGTCACCTCCTCGCGCCCCAGGATGCGCAGCGGGACCGCCTCCTTGATGTGCGCCGCGACATCGAGCCCCGCATGGCGCGCGGCGGCAACCACGCCATCGGCCAGCGCGCCGCCGCCAAGCACGGCGATGCGCCGCCCTGCAAAGGCGGCATACAGGCGCAGCGCCGCGTCGAAGCCGCGCGCGCCCATCACGCCGGGCAGCGTCCAACCCTCGAAGGGCAGCACCACGTCGCGCGCGCCGGTTGCGATCGTAAGTCGATCGAAGGCCACCAGCCAGGCGGCAGCGCCATCGGCTAGGCCCAACAGCGGCTTCGGCAGCGCCCGGCTGGATTGGCCCTTCACGAATCCGCCCCAGGCGGCGACGCCGAGCGCCACCTCGACCCCCTCCTCCATCGCAGCGAGAAGGTCGGGCCGCGCGGCAGCCACGCGCTCCTCCATGCGGGCAGGATTCTGCACCGCGGAACCCGCGCGCGTGCCGAACAGGTAGGGGATGTCGAGGCCGATCAGGCCGGGATCGAGAGGGTGCTCATCCACCAGCAGCGTGGCCTCGCCGGCGGCGGCGGACCGTCGCGCCGCGGCGATGCCTGCCTCCCCCGCGCCGACCACGACATGCGCGAAGGCGCCCCGTAGCGGGAAGGTCTTGCCGGCGATGGAGGTGGGGTCTGCGATCGTCATCTGCGCACGATAGGGCGGCGATGCGGAACAGTCATCGGCCACGGCGGATGGGACGGGCACGAATGTCCATCGTCGGATGATTTGAGACGGTGGAGGGTGCTCAGGATTGGAGTGTCTGGCTCACCTTGGTTGAAGGTTATGCGGCCTGCTGCTGGTGCAGCAAGCGGCGGCGTTGGATGGTCTGACGCTTGATGCGTTGTCGCTCACGCAGGATCGTGGGTCCGCGGCCGAAGTAGACATCGGCCGGGGTGAGGTTCTGCAGGCTCTCGTGGGCGCGGCGGTGATTGTAGTGCTCGACGAAAGCGGCGACCTGCGCCTCGAGATCGCCGGGCAGATAGTAGTTCTCGAGCAGGACGCGGTTTTTTCAGGGTCTGGTGCCAGCGCTCGATCTTGCCCTGGGTCTGCGGATGGCAGGGCGCGCCGCGGGTGTGCGGCATGCCGTTGCTGGCGAGCCAATCGGCGAACTCGCCGGCGATGTAGCTCGGCCCATTCTCCGAGAGGAGACGCGGTCGATGCTGCACCCGGGCGGTGCTGCAGCCGGAGACCTCGAACGCGAGCTCGAGGGTGCGCGAGGAACAGGTCTGCCAGCACGTCGATCACGTCCGACGAGGCCAGCCTCCTCCCCACCCGGATCGCCAACGCCTCACGCGTGAACTCGTCCACCACGCAAAGCATGCGGAACTTCCGGCCCTCCCGGGTCCGGTCCTCGACGAAGTCGTAGGCCCAGACGTGGTTCGGCCGCTCCGGCCGCAGCCGGATGCAGGACCCGTCCGCCAGCCACAGCCTGCCGCTGCGGCACTTTCAGCCCCTCCCGACGCCGGATCCGCTCCACCCGCTTACGGTTCACCGTCCAGCCGGCGCCCCTCAGCAGCGCCGTGATCCGGCGATAGCCGTACCGGCCATAGCGCTTCGCCAACTCGATGATGTCGGCCGTCAGTCGTTCCTCATCCTCCGCCCTGCGCGGCACCTTGCGCTGCGTCGAGCGGTGCTGCCCCAGCACCGCGCAGGCCCTGCGCTCGGAGATCCCGATCTCGCGCACCACATGCTCGACGCAGGCCCGCCGCCGCGCGGGGCTCACCATTGTCCCGAGGCAGCTTCCTTCAGGATCACCTTCTCGAGCGTCAGGTCCGACACCGCCTTGCGCAGCCGCGCGTTCTCGCGCTCCAACTCCTTCAGCCGCTTCACTGGTCCAGCTTCAGGCCGCCAAACTCCGTCCGCCAGCGATAGTACGTCGGTTCCGTCACGCCGATCGCGCGCACCGCATCGGCCACCGTCTTCCCCTGGCCAACCAGCACCTCCGCCTGCCGCAGCTTCGCAACAATCTCCTCAGGCGCGTGCGCCTTCTTCCGTCCCATCCCCACACCTCCCCTCGCTGCCGCCGGACCTACATGACCGGCGGACCGCTTCTAGGGGGGGCAGGTCAGGACCCGGCTGCTGCGCATCACCGACGCGGGGCTGCGCGTGATCGGCGTCGAGTCGGTCGACGCGGAGCCCGAGGACACCCGCCCGCGGGACGAGCGCAACGGGGTGGATCCCCGCCTAATCGACGGCGACGAGAACGGCGAGCCGGTAACGGTTGGCAACACGGCGCCCACGCGCGCGGAGGACGCCGCGCCGCAGGACACGCCCGCCGAGCCGACCGAACCCGCCCAGGCCGCGCCCCTCGCGGAAGACATCGCCCTTCTGGACCAGGCCCTCGCAACGCCACGCTCGACGCCGATCCCCACTCTGCGCGCCGCCGCCCAGCGCGTCCTCGACGCCTGGGATGACGATGCTAACCGCGAGGGCGATATGATCGGCGCCCTAGATGGCCCGATGAATGCACTGCGCGCCGCGCTGGCGGCGAAGCCCGGCCGGCCGCCGCAGGAGCCGGGCGCGCCGCGCAAGCCGCGCGAGGGAACAAAGCAGCAGGCGGTGCTCGCCCTGCTCCGCCGCCCCGAGGGGGCGACGGTGGCGCAGGTCGCGGAGGCGACTGGCTGGGCGCAGCACACGGTGCGCGGGTTCTTCGCCGGGCTGAAAAAGAAGGGC
This sequence comes from Roseomonas rosulenta, assembly GCF_016106005.1. GTDB lineage: Bacteria > Pseudomonadota > Alphaproteobacteria > Acetobacterales > Acetobacteraceae > Neoroseomonas > Neoroseomonas rosulenta. Next base: position 1,965 of record NZ_JACADR010000104.1, on the reverse strand, counting down.
ATCGAGGTCACGGTGCTGGAGCGGGTCCGCCAGGTCGGGCCGAAACAAGAAGGCGCCCGCGGATCATACAGCGTCTACAAGGCCGAAGGCTGACCCGCGCCAGACGCGCACCTCACGCCGCCGCTCGCACCCCGCGGGTGGCGGCGATACGGTCAGCTCGGAGCATATCCGGGTGTCTCTCAGCCGTGCGCCTTCATCTGAGTGGAACTCGATCAACCACTCGGGCGACGGAGGATCGATGATGACCATTCAAGGCTTCGGCGCGATCCGTGCTACTGCGCCGCCATGGAGACCAAACCGCCCATTCCCCGAGCAGTCCTAGTCGGCATCCAGACGCCGGAGGTCGATGACATCGCGCACGCGGCCAGCCTCGAGGAGCTGGGCCGTCTTGTGAAGACGCTCGGCTACGAGGTGGTGGGATCGGTGTCGCAGCGGCGCGAAGGCACCGGCGCCGGGTCGCTGCTGGGCAGCGGCAAGTTGGCGGAACTGGCGGCACTCACGGGCGGCACCGGCATCGTCGGCTCGATGGCGCCGCCGCCGAGATCCAAGGCACGGCAGCGCTTCGACGGCGCCGCCGAAGCAACCGCCAAGGCGGAACCGGAAGCCGATACCAGCCGCAAGCCTGATTTCGTGATCGTCGACCACGAGCTCTCGCCAAGCCAGATTCGCAATCTTGAACGGGCGACCGGCGCCGAGGTGCTCGACCGCACCGGCGTCATCGTCGAGATCTTCCACCGCCACGCCAACACGCGCGAGGCGAAGCTGCAGGTCGAGATGGCGCGGCTGAAATACGTCGCACCCCGACTGCGCGAATCCGCCGGCGGTGGCGGGCGGCAGCAGGGGCCTGGTGCCGGCGAGACCACACTCGATCTCGACCGCCGCAAGATCCGCGACCGGATCTCCGAGTTGAAGGATCAGCTAGAGGCGGTGCAGCGCGACAGCGACAACCGTCGCACCGGCCGGCGTGATCAGCTGCGCGTCGCGCTGGTCGGCTACACCAATGCGGGTAAGTCATCCCTGATGCGGGCGCTGACCGGCAGCCAGGTGCTGGTGGAGGACAAGCTGTTCGCCACGCTCGACACCACCGTCCGCATCCTGCAGCCCGAGACGCGGCCCCGCGTGCTGATTTCCGACACGGTCGGCTTCATCAAGCAGCTGCCACACGACCTGGTCGCGTCCTTCCGCTCCACCCTGGCGGAGGCGCTGGAAGCCTCGCTGCTGCTGTTCGTGGTCGACGCGTCGGACCCGACCTACGAGGCGCAGCTGGAGGTGAGCCGAAGCGTGTTGCAGGAAATCGGCGCCGATGCCGTGCCCTCGCGCCTCGTGCTGAACAAGATGGACCGGGTGGATGCCGCCCGGCGCGCTGCGCTAGCCGAGAAGCACCCGGACGCGATCATGCTCTCCGCCCACACGCCAGGGGATGTGAGCGCGCTACGGGACACCATCATCGCCTTCTTCGAGGCGGCGATGGTCGAGGACGTGCTGCTACTGCCCTACGCGAAGCAGGGGCTGATCGGCGAAGTGTACGACAGCGCGCGGGTGCTGTCGGAGGAGTACGACGAAACCGGCCGAGTGCTGAAGGTCCGCGGCCTGCCGGGCGCCATCACGCGGTTGCGGCGGAGCCTTGCCGCTCACTGAGCCGTGGCCAACGTGATCCCCGGCCCAACCCTAAACTGGAATTTTCCAGCTCAGGGCGGTGCAGAAATCGGGAGGCAGGTCACAGGACCACGTGTTGAGCCTGCTCGGCGAACGCCCGCGGGGTCAAGTTCCGCAGTGACCCATGCGGCCGTTCCTCATTGTACTCCCGTCTCCAGGCTTCCAGCCGCACCCACGCGTCGTGACCTGACCCCGTAGAAGCGGTCCGCCGGTAATGTAGTCCCGGCGGCAGCGAGGGGAGGTTGGGGATGGCGAGGAGGAAGGCGCACACGCCTGAGGAGATCGTGGCGAAGCTGCGACAGGCGGAGG
>NZ_JACADR010000103.1 GCF_016106005.1 Roseomonas rosulenta | reverse complement strand
GTGGCCTTCGCCGCCATGGCGGTTGTCTCGGCGGCCGGGGCGGCGGCGGGGCCGGCTGCGCTGCGTGCCCTCGACGCCGGCGGGGCCGAGGCGCCCACCGTGCTGTCCGTCGAACTCGAGGCGCCGCCCGGATGCCTGGCCGAGCCGGATGGCACGCGCCTGCGCTGCGGCAGCATCATCGTGACGGCGCGCGTGGTGGTCTTCCCCGCCCGCGCCAGCTGGGCCGCGGTGGTCGCCGAGCGCCGGCGCCTGGCCGCCGGCAGCGACGTGGACACCACCTTCCGCATCGCCCAGCCCGACGGGGCAGCGGTCTGGCAGGCGCGCCAGACGCGCGGCGAAGGCACGACGGCAGTGGCGACCTGGCTCGATGGCCGCCCGGCCGGCGAAGGGTTGCGAGACCGCGCCACCCACGCCTGGAATGCGGCGAGCGGCCATGGCGGGCTGCCGGTGGTGGCCGGTGTGGCGCTGCGCGCGGAGCCGGGCGCATCACCCGGCGAGCGGGCCGAGCGGGAAGTCCTGGAACGCGTGCTGGCTGCGCAATCCGGCGATCTGGTGGCGCAGGCGATCGTCCTGTCCAGCCGGCGCTGACGCGGCGCGGGGCTGGCCGGATGCGCGAAGGGCGGCCCCGTCGCCGGGACCGCCCCTTGTCGCATCCTGTGCAGCGCCGCGGGGCGCCGCGCGGATCGCTCAGACCTGACGACGGCGGCGCGTCGCGAAGCCCAGGCCCAGCAGGCCCATGCCGAGGATCGCCATGGAGGCGGGCTCGGGCACGGTGAAGGTGCCGCCGGTGATGGTCAGGCGCACCACGAGGTCGTCGTGGTTGTCGTCCGGGCCGGCGCCGAGATCGTCATAGAACAGCCAGGCGTTGGTCCCGCTGCCCGAGGTGATCCCGTTCTTGATCTGGTCGAGGCTCGTGTAGTTGCTGGAATTCGTAAGGGAGACGAAGAAGTTGCCCTTGCCCAGGTTCGGGTCGATGTTGGCGCCATTGGCGACATTGCCGTTCGCGCCGTTCACCGACGTGGTGAAGCCGAAGTTCAGCAGGCCGGCGATGACGTTGTTGATCACGGCGGTCGTACCGATCGGGGCGCCCAGCGTACCGGTCTGGCCGGTCCGCGTGAAGAGCGTCGAACCGTTGAAGGTAAAGCTGTTCGTGTTGCCCGCCTCGACGCCGATCAGCGTCGCGGTGATCTGCACCGGCGCGCCCGCAACCAGGTAGAGGTTGGCGCCGTAGACGCCTTCGATCAAGGTCAGCGGCGCGATGACCTGGTTGTTCTGGGTGGCGCCCATGGGAATGGTCCCGATCGTCATCGCCTGGGCTGCCGGCATCGCGAGCGCGAGGCCCGCGGTTGCGACGCCCGCCAACAGAAGCTTCCTCATGGCATATCTCCCACATCTGTCGCGCCCCATGCGCGTACCGAGGAGCATCATGCAGTTCGCGTGCCACAAAAATTTGTTTGCTAGTTCAATCGCTTAGGATGATGCCGGCAAGCCCTCGGCGGCCCCTGTAAACTTCCTCGACAAGGCTCTGCAACAGCCCAGTGGCCCCGCCTCAACCTCCGGGATAGGTGATCGCGATTATCTCCACCTCATCCACCCCCGCCGGCGTCCGCACCCGCCGCACATCCCCCAACCGCGCCCCCAGGAGCGCGCGGGCCACCGGCGCCACCCAGGCGATGTCACCCCGATCGGCATCGGCCTCGTCCACGCCGACGATCCGGATGGTCACCTCCGCATCGTCCGACATCCGCGCATAGGTCACCGTGGCGCCGAAGAAGACCTGGTCGCGCTTCGCCTGCGCCGCCGGGTCCACCACCTGCACGCGCTCCAGCCGCTTGCGCAGGAAGCGCACCCGGCCGTCGATCTGCCGCAGCCGCCGCTTGCCGTACTGGTAGTCCGCATTCTCCGAGCGGTCGCCGAGGCTCGCCGCCCAGGACACCACCTCCACCACCTTCGGCCGCTCGTCTTCCCAAAGCGCGCGCAGCTCCTCGCGCAGTGCGGCCGCGCCGGCGGGCGTCATGTAGAAGGGCGTGCCGGGGGGCAGGCCGGGCGGGGTGTCCTCGCCCTCCTCGTCGTCGTTCACGGGTCGAGCAGCGCGGCGCGCAGGGCTTCCCAGGACTCGCGGTCGGGCGCGCAGATCAGCCCGCCATCGCGATGGGCCGCGCAGTAGTCGCTGCCATCGAAGCGCGCGGCGTATCCGCCGGCCTCGCGATGCAGCAGCCAGCCCGGCAGGTGGTCCCAGGGCAGCAGGCGATTGTAGAGCTGCGCATGGGCATGCCCGCTGGCGGTCAGCCGGTATTCATGCGCCGCGCAGCGATACCCCACCGTGGCGGCGAGGCGCGGCAGCCGCGACGTGACCCGCGATCGCAGCGGCTCCGGCAGGTAGGTCCAGGACACGGCGGCGACCATCCGATCGACCGGCACCGGGGCGGCGACGTGCAGGTCGGCCATGTGCCGTCCCTCGCCATCCGCGATCCAGGCCCCCTCCCCGCGCAGCGCGATGGCGGTGTCGTCGCCGAGCGGATCATGGATCCAGCCCGCCACCACCTCGCCATGCGAGACCGCCGCCGCCATGCAGCCGAAGAGCGGCACGCCCGCGGCGAAATTCGCCGTGCCATCGACCGGGTCCACCACGAAGGCGAGCTCGGCCTGCGCCAGGCGGTCGAGCACGGCGGGATCGGCCGAGGCGGCCTCCTCCCCCACCACGGCGCAGCCCGGGAACATCCGCGCGAGCCCGGCCTCGATGATGCGCTCGGCTGCCTCATCGGCATCGGTGACCAGGTCGAGCGGGCCGGACTTGGCGCGCACCGCACCCTGCGCCAGGCGGCGGAAGCGCGGCAGGATCTCTGCCCGCGCGGCCGTGCGCAGCAGCAGCGCGACCTCGGCGGCGCGCGCGGCGGTGATCAAGCGCGGCCTTCGAAGCGCGCCCGATCCGCGGCCGAGAGGCGCACCGTCAGGCGGATCGCGTCCTCCCCGTCCTGGCGCGAGAGCACCTCGCCATGCGCGTAGAGCCACGCCAGGCCGGCCCCGTCGGTGGTCGGCACGCTCAGTTCCACGGTCTCGAGCCCGGCCGAGAGGCGCGCATCGATGGCGCGGCGCAATTCGTCGAGCCCCTCGCCGGTCAAAGCCGAGACCGGCACCGCCCCCGGCGCGCGCCGCGCCACGGCGTCGATGCCGCCCAGCAGGTCCGCCTTGTTCAGCACCTCGATGACGCGGCCCTCCCAACCGGGCTCGAGCGACGCGTTGGGCCCCTCGGCCATCTCGGCCATCACGCCCAGCACATCGGCACGCTGCGCCGCGCTGTCCGGATGCGCGATGTCGCGCACATGGAGGATGATGTCGGCCGCGGCCACTTCCTCGAGCGTGGCGCGGAAGGCTTCCACCAGCTGCGTCGGCAGGTCGGAGATGAAGCCGACCGTGTCCGACAGGATGGCGGTGCGCCCCGACGGCAGGCGGATGGCGCGCATGGTGGGGTCCAGCGTCGCGAACAACTGGTCCTGCGCATAGACGCCCGCACCGGTCAGTTCGTTGAACAGCGTGGACTTGCCGGCATTGGTGTAGCCGACCAGAGCCACCATCGGATAGGGCACCCGCGCCCGCGCGCTGCGGTGGAGCCCCCGCGTACGACGCACCTGTTCCAGCTCGCGCTTCAGCTTCACGATGCGCTCGCCGATCAGGCGGCGGTCGATCTCGATCTGCGATTCGCCGGGGCCGCCCAGGAAGCCGAAGCCGCCGCGCTGGCGCTCGAGGTGCGTCCAGGACCGCACGAGGCGCGTCCGCTGGTATTCCAGATGCGCGAGCTCGACCTGCAGCGTGCCTTCGCGCGTCGCGGCGCGCTCGCCGAAGATCTCGAGGATCAGCCCGGTGCGGTCGATGACCTTGCAGCCCCAGGCGCGTTCGAGGTTGCGCTGCTGCACCGGCGTGAGCGAGGCATCGACGACGACGACGCCGACCTGCTGTTCCTTCAGCGCCTCGCCGATCATCGCGACCTGGCCTTCGCCCATCAGGGTCGAGGGACGGCGCTCGCGCAGCGGATGCACGGCGGAATGCACGATCGCGACGCCGATCGAGGCCGCGAGGCCGACCGCCTCGGCGAGCCGCGCCTCCGCCGCACGATGCCCGCCCGAATCGCCGATGGCGACGCGGTTGGTCCGCTCGTAGGGCAGGATGACGGCGGCGCGCGTCGGCGCGCCGCCGCCCTCGTCAGTCGTTCCCGCCAGGGGCCACCTCACGCGCGAGCGTCATGCGCGTCTCGGAGGGCGCAGCCGCGCCGGCGGGCTGCGCACCGGCCTGCGCCGTCGCATCGAACAGCATGATCGGCGCGCCGGGCATCACGGTGCTGATCGCGTGCTTGTAGACCAGCTGGGTGTGACCATCGCGGCGCAGCAGCACCGAGAAATTGTCGAACCAAGTGATGATGCCCTGCAGCTTTACGCCGTTCACCAGGAAGATCGTCACGGGGGTCTTGGATTTGCGAACGTGGTTCAGGAACACGTCCTGCACGTTCTGGGACTTCTCGGCGGCCATTGGACCGGTCCTTCTGTTCTTGCCGGTCACCGACCGGTCTGCGGACCGGCGAAAACCATTTCCGGCCGCCGGCGACGGAGAGTTTCTTCCCCTCGCTACGGCTTGGCAAGGGAAAGCAGGTGCGCTTGCAGCGCATGGCCGTCCGCGAAGACGGCATCGGGCGTCGCCGCCGTCACGCCGCCGTCATGCGACGCGTCGCCGAGTAGCACGGCGCGGCAGCCGGCCGCGCGCGCCGCCTGCATGTCTAGCACGGTGTCCCCGACATACCAGACGCTGCCGGAGGGAGGCACGCCGAGCCGTTCCAGCGCCAGAAGCAGGGGGGCGGCGGCGGGCTTGTCGGCGCTGGCATCGCCCGCGCCCACCAGCGCGCCGAACTGCGCCACCCAGCCCAGATGCGCCGCCTCCGCACGCAGCAGCGCGCCTTGCTTGTTCGACACCACCGCCTGCGGCGCCAGCGCGCCCGCGGCCGCGATGGCCGCCGCCGCACCCGGCATGGGCGAGAGCACCTCGAGATGGCAGGAGCGCACGGTGGCGTAGAAGATGTCGCGCGCGCGCTCCCACTCCGCGCCGAACATCGGGGGGAAGGATTCGGGCAACGATTTCCGCACGCGGCTGAGCACCGTCGCGCGGTCCCATTCCGGCAGGTCGAAGGCGCGGAAGGCGGCGTTCAGCCCGGCCTCGATCGCCGCCCAGCCATCGACCAGCGTGTTGTCCCAGTCCCACAGAATGGCGGCCGGGCGCATCATGCGCGCAGCTGGTTCAGCAGGCCGAGCATGTCGCCCATCACCCACAATTGGCGGATGCGCCCGGCCTCAAGCGTGAAGAAGCCCACGCCCTCCCAGGCAAGGGTGCGCCCGCTCGGCGGCGCCTCCAGGAAGGGGCCGGCATCGTGCACGCCGGAGAAGCGCACCCGCGCCGCCACGCGATCCCCATCAACCAGCAGGTCCAGCACCTCGCAGCGATAGGTCGAGAAGGCGTGGCGCACCGAGCGCACATAGGCGCCGAAGGCCTCGAGCCCGCGCATGGTCTGGCCGAAGGTGCCCTGGAAGGCGACGTCATCGTGCAACAGCACGGGCAGACGCGTGACGTCGCCGGCCTCCCAGAGATCGGCGTAGAAGGCACGGATGACCTCGGCGTTGCCGGCGCTCACGCCGCGTTCTTCATGCCGCCCTTCACGTGGCGGGCGAAGATGTCGAACAGCTGGCGCACCACCGGGCCGACCTTGCCGTCGCCGACCGGCGCGCCGTCGATCTTCAGGATCGGCTTCACGAAGGAGGTGGCGGAGGTGATGAAGGCCTCGCGCGCATGCTTCATCTCGTCGAGCGAGAATTCCCGCAGCTCGACCTGGATGCCGGCCTGCTGCATCTCCGCGATCAGGGCGGCACGGGTGCAGCCGGGCAGGATGGCGTCGTCCAGGTGGCGCACGCGGATCACGCCGTGCTCGTCCACGATCCAGAAGGAGGTGGCGGCCCCTTCCGTCACCATGTTGGTCTCGGGGTTAAACAGCACCGCCTCGATCGCGCCCTGCTCGCGTGCCGCTTGGCGGGCCAGGCAGTTGGGCAGCAGGTTCACGGTCTTGATGTCGCAGCGCGCCCAGCGCAGGTCGGGCGCGGTGATGGCGGAGGCCCCCCAGCGGTCGATGTCGGTCGGATAGGGCGGGATGCGCTTGATGGTCACCACCAGCGCGGGCGGGGTCGGCTGCGCCGGGAAGGCATGGTCGCGCCGCGCCACGCCGCGCGTGACCTGCATGTAGAGCAGGCCCTCGGTCACGCGGTTGCGCCGCGCGACCTCGCGCAGCACCAGGCGGAGCGCGGCGCGCGACATCGGCATGGGCAGGCGGATCTCGCGCAGCGAGCGTTCGAGGCGGTCGAGGTGAAGGTCCTCGTCGATGTAGCGCCCGTCGTACAGATGGACGACCTCGTATATGCCGTCCCCGAACTGGTAGCCGCGATCCTCGATGTTCACCGAGGCCTCGGGCTGCGGCAGGTAGCGTCCGTTCACATAGGCGATGCGCGACATCGGTCGTCCTTCAGGCGTTGCCCACGGTGCCGGCGGGGCTGGCACGGTCCTCCGCCTGCACGCCGAGGAATTTCAGCTTCCGGTGCAGCGCGCTGCGCTCCATGCCGACGAAGTTCGCGGTGCGGGAGATGTTGCCCCCGAAGCGCAGCAGCTGCGCCTCGAGGTATTGGCGTTCGAACAATTCCCGCGCCTCGCGCAGCGGCAGGGTCATGATCTCGCTCGACCGGTCGAGCTTCAGCACCGCAGGCGCAGCGGCACCCACCTGCGGCGGCAGCATGTCCGGGCGGATCGCCTCGCGCGCTTCGCCCGGCGCCATGATCAGCAGCCAGTCGATCAGGTTGCGCAGCTCGCGCACATTGCCCGGCCAGTCATAGGCCTGCATCGCCGCCAGCGCGTCCTCGCTCAGTTCGCGCCGCGGCATGCCTGTGGTCTCGGTGGAGCGGGCCATGAAGTGGCGCGCGAGCAGCGGCACGTCCTCGCGCCTCTCGCGCAGGGCAGGCACGCGCAGCGGCACCACGGCCAGGCGGTAGTACAGATCCTCGCGGAAGCGCCCGGCGGCGATCTCGGCCTGCAGGTCGCGATTGGTGGTGGAGAGCACGCGGACATCCACCTTCACCCGGGTGCCGCCGCCGATGCGCTCGAAGCCCTGTTCCTGGAGCGCGCGCACGATCTTGCCCTGGGTCTCCAGCGGCATGTCGGCGATCTCGTCCAGCAGCAGCGTGCCGCCATGGGCGCGTTCCAGCACGCCGGCGCGGCGCGGCTGGGCGGAAGCATCGGGGCCGGCCTCGATGCCGAACAGCTCCTCCTCGAAGCGGGCCGGGTTCAGCGTGGCGCAGTTCAGCACCAGGAAGGGGCCATCGGCTCTGCGCGATCGCGCATGGATCATGCGCGCGGCCACTTCCTTGCCCGCGCCGGCGGGCCCGGTGATCAGCACGCGGGACCCGGTGGGGGCGACCTTCTCGATCGCGCCGCGCAACTGGCCGAGCGGCGCGGACCCGCCCAGCAGGTCGGTCTCGGGCCCGGCGCGCAGGCGCAACTCGCTGTTCTCGCGGCGCAGTTTCGCCGCTTCCAGCGCGCGCGAGACGATCAGCAGCAGGCGGTCGGACTTGAAGGGCTTCTCGATGAAGTCGTAGGCGCCCTGCTGGATCGCCTGCACCGCGGTCTCGATGGTGCCGTGGCCCGAGATCATGATGACCGGCACCTGCGGTTCCTCGACATGCAGGGCCTCGAGGATGCCGAGGCCATCGAGGCGGGAATTCTGCAGCCAGATGTCGAGGATCACGAGGGATGGTCGGCGCTGCCGGAAGGCGGCGATCGCCGAGTCGGAATTATGCGCCTGGCGGGTCTCGTAGCCCTCGTCGGACAGGATGCCCTCGATCAGCGTCCGGATGTCCGGTTCGTCGTCGACGATCAGGATCTCATGCGCCATGCGCGACCTTCGCTCCCTCGCCGGTCCTGGTCGGGTCGGCCGTGACCTCCGCCGCGGCGCGGACCGGCAGGATCAGTGTCACCCGGGCACCGGGGCCGTCCTCCCGGTCTTCCAGAACAAGCTTCCCGCCATGGTCCTCCATGATCTTCTTCACGATGGCAAGGCCAAGCCCGGTTCCCTTTGCCTTGTGAGTGACATAGGGCTCGGTCAGGCGGTCACGGTCCTCCTCCTTCGGCAGCCCGACTCCGTCATCGGCGACGATGATGGCGACATGCTCCGGGGTCGCATCGACCGTTGCGGTGATCCGCCCCGCGCCCTCGGCGGCGCGCATCGCCACCGCATCGGCGGCGTTCTGCAGCAGGTTGGTCAGCGCCTGGCCGATCAGCCGGCGGTCGCAGGGAACCACCGGGGCGGGATCGGCGAACTGCGTCTCGTAGGCGATGTCCGGGTGCGCGTCGCGCTGGAGCACCAGCGCCTCGCGCAGCAGGCGGTTCGCATCCTCGGGGCGAATCACCGGCTGGGGCATCCGCGCGAAGGCGGAGAATTCATCGACCATGCGCCCGATATCGCCGACCTGCCGCACGATGGTGTCGGTGCATTGGCGGAAGGTGTCGGGATCGTCGGTGATCTGCTTGAGGTAGCGGCGCTTCAGGCGCTCCGCGCTCAGCTGGATCGGCGTAAGCGGGTTCTTGATCTCGTGCGCGATGCGCCGCGCCACATCGGCCCAGGCCGCCTTGCGCTGGGCCGAGAGCAGTTCGGTGATGTCGTCGAAGGTGAGCACGTAGCCTTCCACCCGCCCGCCCTGCATCTCGGCCCCCAGCCGCGCGATGAAGGTGTGCCGGGCGTTCGGCGTGCCCGAGCGGATCTCGGCGGTCTGCGGGCGCTCGGGCTGGGCGCGCGCGGCGTCGATCAGCGGGGCGAATTCCGGTGCGACGCCCGCCAGCGGCAGGCCGATCGCGGCATCGAGATCCACACCCAACAGCGCCGAGGCCGAACGGTTCGGCAGGTTCACCCGCCCCTCGGCATCGAGCCCGATCACGCCGGCGGTGACACCGGAGAGCACCGTCTCGGTGAAGCGCCGCCGTTCGTCGATCTGGCGATAGGCCTCCATGAGCTCGCCGCGCTGCGCGCCGAGCTGGCTGGTCATGCGGTTGAAGGCGCGGCTCAGGCTCGCGACCTCGTCATCCGCCTCCCCCTCCTGCACGCGGGTGGACAGGTCGCCGGCGCGCACGCGCTCCGCCGCCGTGATCAGGCGCGAGATCGGGCGCGCGATCCGGTTCGCGATCAGCAGCCCCAGCAGCACCGCGCCCAGCAGCACCAGCAGCGTCGCGATGGCGAAGATCAGCACGAAGGTGATCTGCAGATCGCCGCGGTTGCGATCCAGCCGGTCGTATTCCTGGAAGGCCAGTTCCGTCGTGCGCATGTGGTCGAGCACGCCGGGATCGACCGGGCGGCTGATCATCAGCAGCAGCCCGGGCGGGATGTTGAGCTGCACCAGCGCGCGCACCCGCCCCTCGCCGCTCTCGCTCGGCAGCACCACCACCTCGCCCGCGCGCGCGGCCTCCAGCGCCCAGGAGGGCGGCACGTCCACCACCGCGCCCGTGGTCAGCCCGGCCGAGGCCACCACCTGACCCAGGGTCGGTTCCACCACCAGCGAGTCGGTCAGCCCGCGGATCGCGGTATGGGTCGCGAGCAGGCGGGCGAAGGCGATCCCGTTATCCGGCAGCAGCACCGTCGCCGCGCGGTTGAGGTCGTTCGCCATCGCCAGGATATCGGCGCGGATCGTGTTGCGGTGTTCCTCGAGATAGGCGCGCGAGGCGACCAGCGAGGCTTCCAGCGTGTCGCGCACACGGTCCGAGAACCAGGACTGGATGCCGAGGTTGAAGAACAGCGCCGCGAAGCCCGCCACCAGGATGGACGGCCCCACCGCCACCACGCCGAACAGCAGCACCAGGCGCACATGCAGCCGCGACCCGGCCGACCCCCGCCGGCGCTCCACCCACATGCGCACCAGCCGCGCCACCAGGGAGGCCGCCAGCAGCAGCAGCACCGCGAGGTTCGCCAGGATGATGCCGACCACCTGCCCTGGCCCGGTCGGCCCGAGCGGCGTGCCGCCCGAGAGCACCGCAAAGGTCGCGATGCCGAGCACCAGCGCGACCAGCGCGAGCGCGATCGTAGCCGTCGCGCCGAGCAGCCCGTCGCCCAGGCGGCGCATCCAGGAGGAAGGCGGCAGCGGGTCGCCCGCGATGCTCGCGGGCGGCTGCGCGGCGCGCGATCCCGGCCGGCCGGCCGCGCGGCGTTGGAACAGGCCCATCATGTCAGGGCCTGTACATGGTCAGGACAGCCCGCGCACCACCGGCAGCTCCAGCTCCCGGATCTTCTTGCGCAGCGTGTTGCGGTTCAAACCCAGCATCGCCGCCGCCTTGATCTGGTTGCCGCGCGTCGCCCCCAGCGCGAGGCGCAGCAGCGGGCGCTCCACCTCGGCCAGCACGCGCTCATACAGGTCACGGACCGGCATGCCGTCCTTGTGGGCCGCCATGAAGGTCGCGAGGTGGCGCTCGACCGCCTGCTCCAGCGTCGCCGGCATGGCCTGCCCGTCCGGTCCGGCGGGCTGCACCGCCTCGGCCAGCTCCGCCGCGACGGCATCGGCGCCGATCACCTCCTGCGGATAGAGGGCCGCAAGCCGGCGCATAAGGTTCTCGAGCTCGCGCGCATTGCCCGGCCAGGCGTGGCCCTTCAGCGCGTCCATCGCCTCGGTGCTGAGCTGCTTCGCGGGCAGGCCGGCGGCACGCGCGCGGTCGAGGAAGTGGCGCGCCAGCAGCGGGATATCCTCCATGCGCTCGCGCAGCGGCGGCAGGCGGATGGGCACCACGTTGAGGCGGTAGAAGAGGTCCTCGCGGAACAGGCCCTGGCGGATGAGTTGGCGCAGGTCGCGATGCGTGGCCGCGACGATGCGCACATTCGCCTTGATCGGCTGCCGCCCGCCCACGGTGGTGAACTCGCCCTCCTGCAGCACGCGCAGCAGGCGGGTCTGCGCCTCGGGCGGCATGTCGCCGATCTCATCGAGGAACAGCGTGCCGCCGGCGGCCTGCTCGAAGCGGCCGATGCCGCGGTTGAGCGCGCCGGTGAAGGCGCCGCGCTCATGGCCGAACAATTCGGCCTCGATCAGCTCGCGCGGGATCGCCGCCATATTGATGGCGACGAAGGGGCCGGTGCGGCGCTTGCCGTAGTCGTGCAGGGCGCGGGCGACCAGCTCCTTGCCGGTGCCGCTCTCGCCCGTGATCATGGTCGTGAGGTCGGTGGTCGTGAGGCGCGCGACGGTGCGGTAGATCTCCTGCATCGCCTGGGACCGGCCGACCAGCGGCAGCTTCTCGCCCTCGCTCTCCTCGCCGCCCGCCACCGCGCTGGGCGGGGCCGCCAGCGCACGCTCGACCACCGCGAGCAATTCCTTCAGGTCGAAGGGCTTGGGCAGGTATTCGAAGGCGCCGCGCTGGGTCGCCTTGATGGCGGTGGCGAAGGTGGATTGCGCGGACATCACCACAACGCGCAACTCCGGGCGCACGCGCCGGATGCGCGGCACCAGGTCGAGCCCGTTCTCGTCGGGCATCACCACGTCGGTGATGACCAGGTCGCCCTCCCCGTCCTCGACCCAGCGCCACAGCGTGGCGGCGGAGGAGGTGGCCCGCACCTGATATCCCGAGCGCCCCAGCGCCTGGGTCAGAACGGTGCGGATGGCGCGATCGTCGTCGGCGATCAGGATGGTGCGGGCGTCGTTCATTGGGCGGTCCCGAGGCTTCCCGGCGGTGGCGTTGGCATCGAAAGCCGGAACACGGTCCTGCCGGGACGACTGTCGCATTCGATGAGCCCCCCCTGGTCCGCGACAAGCTTCGCGACGAGCGCGAGGCCGAGCCCCTGCCCGCCCCGCTTCGTGCTGACGAAGGGTTCAAAAAGCGTGCCGCGCACCTCGTCGGCGATACCCGATCCATTGTCCCGCACGCTGATCTGCAGCGGCAGGTGGACGCGGTCGGAGGATCCGGGCACGGCGATGCGCACGCCGTGGTGATAGGCGGTGGACAGCACGATCTCGCCGCCCAGCGGATCAACAGCCTCCGCCGCATTCTTCACCAGATTGAGCAGGATCTGCACCAGCAGGTCCCGGTTGCCCCAGACCGGCGGCAGGGAGGGGTCGTATTCCTCGAGCAACCGCAGATGCGAGGCGAAGCCCGTGGATGCGATCCGCCGCACATGGTCCAGCACCTGGTGGATGTTCACCGGGCCGAGATCGACCGGCCGGTCGGAGAACATGTCGAAGCGGTCCACCAGGCCGCGGATGCGGTCGGCCTCGTCCTGCACCAGCTGGCACAATTCGCGGTCGCCCTCGCTGGTGGCGGATTGCTCCAGCAATTGCGCCGCGCCGCGGATGCCCGAGAGCGGGTTCTTCACCTCATGGGCGAGCATCGCCGCCATGGCCGAGGCGCCGCGCGCCGCGCCGCGGAAGTTCAGCTGCCGGTCCAGCATCTGCGCCGTGGAGCCGTCCTCCAGCGTCAGCACCACGCCACCCGGCAATTCGGGCAGCGGTGCCGCATGCACGGTCACGCCGCGGCGCGCCAGGCGCGGGCTGTCGAGCGTGAGGTCGTGGTCCGACACCCGCGCGTCGAGGTGGCGGACCTGCGCGATCACCGCGAAGATCCGGCTGTCCTGCGGCAGCAGGTCGGCCAGATTCATGTGCGAGAGCGAGGCGATCGAGGTCTGGAAGAACTGCTCGGCCGCGGCATTGGCGCTGCGGAAGCGGTTCTCGCCGTCCAGCACCACCACCGGCACGGCGATCGCCCCCAGGATGGCCGCAGCATCGGGCATCGGGCGGCCCTGCCAGCCGGAAGGGCGGATGGCGCGGCGCAGCAGGCCACCCTTCATGCCGCGATCCGATCCTCGCTGGCGCCGGGCGCCTCGCCGGCGGCGCGGAAGCCCTCCCGCGCGGCCTCCACGCCGTGTTCGATCAGCGGATCGTAGAAGGCATGGACCAGGTCGAGCACCGCCTCGGGCGTCTCGCAGCGGTTCACCTGCACGCGGAATTCCGCGGAGCCCGGCAGGCCCTTGGAATACCAGGCGACATGCTTGCGCGCGAGCCGCACGCCCGGGTCGCGCCCGTGGTGGTCGAGCATGTCGGCATAGTGGTCGAGCAGGATGCGCTTCTGCTCGGCCAGCGCCGGTTCGGCGGCCGCGCGCCCCGACAGGCGCGCCGCGACGACGGCCGGCAGCCAGGGCCGCCCGTAGCAGCCGCGCCCGATCATCACGCCATCGGCGCCGGATTGCCGCAGCGCCTCCTCGGCATCCTCGGCGGTCAGGATGTCGCCATTGGCGATGACGGGGATGCTGACGGCCGCCTTCACCTGGCGGATGAAGGCCCAGTCGGCGGTGCCGGTGTAGAACATCTGCCGGGTGCGGCCATGCACCGTGACCAGGCGGATGCCGCATTCCTGCGCGATGCGCGCCAGCCGCGGCGCGTTCAGGCTCCCGTGGTCCCAGCCCATGCGCATCTTGAGCGTGACCGGCACCGACACGGCCTTCACGGTGGCTTCCAGGATGCGCGCGGCGGCGATCTCGTCGCGCATCAGCGCCGAGCCGGCGGACTGCCCGACCGCGACCTTCTTCACCGGGCAGCCGAAATTGATGTCGACGATGGCGGCGCCGCGATCGACCACGAGCCGCGCGGCCTCGGCCATGGTCTCGGGTTCGCAGCCGGCCAGCTGCACCGAGGCCGGTCCGCCGAAGCCATCCACCTCCGCCATCTTCAGCGTCTGGCGGTTGGTGCGAACCATGGCCTGGGAGGCGATCATCTCGCTCACCACCATCGGCGCGCCGAGGCCGCGCGCCAGCCGCCGGAAGGGCAGGTCCGTGACACCGGACATGGGCGCCAGGATGACCGGTGTATCGATGCGGATGTCGCCGACCGTGATCGGCGCCAGGCGCGGCTCGGAGGTGTTGCTCATGATTTGTGCAGGATAGGCACCCTGCCGCTTTTCCGCAACGGGAGGCGTGGCGCAACGGTCACGAAATGGGCAGCGCCAGGTGGCGTTTCGCCCGGAGCGGAAGCGCCCTATCAAGGGCGCATGAGCATCGCTGCCCTCCTGATGGCCGCCGGCAGCGGCCAGCGCTTCGGCGCACCAAAACCCAAGCAGTACTTGCCCTTGCTCGGCCGCCCGGTGATCCGCCACGCCGCCGAGGCGCTGCTGCGCGAGGGGCTGGTCGACCGCCTGCTGCCGGTGGTCGCCGCGGGCGAGGAGGCGCGCGTGGCCGCCCTGCTGGACGGGCTG
>NZ_JACADR010000102.1 GCF_016106005.1 Roseomonas rosulenta | reverse complement strand
CAGGCCGCCTCGCTCGACGTGATGCCGACGCGCGTTGCAGGGCGCACCCGGCGCCGCGGGCCGCGCAGCCCGGCCAGCAGCCGCGCGGCCGCGCCGCCGAGACCCACGATCCCGACCCAGACCGCCGGCCGGAAACCGAAGGCCACGTCCAGATTCGCCGCGAGGACCCGCCAGGGGTCGATCCCGGTCGCCAGGGCGTACCAGGCGAACTCCACCGCCGCGGTAAGCCCCGCCGCGGCCAGCGCCAGCCCGACCAGCGCCAGCACCCCTGGCGCACCCCCCGCGGGTGCGATCAGCCGATACCCCATCAGCCAGGCGAACAGCCCGGCCATCAGCATGGGTTCGGTCACATCCGCCTTGGATTGCAGGGTAAAATGCACCAGCGCCAGCGCGGCGAGCGGATAAACGAGGCGATGCAGCCGCCGCCAGGACGCACCCCCCATCCGCCGCAGCATCGCGTCGGTCGAGGTCGCGGCCAGCAGCGCGAGCCCGGCAAGCGCCACGAATCCGATGGTCAGGTAGATGCGCTTGATGATCTCGGAGGCGACCTTCAGCAGGTCGAAGCCGTTGTCGCCGGCATAGAGCGCCAGATGCAGCAGCCCATAGGCGAAGCAGGCCACGCCCACCATGCGGCGCACCTCGGCGATGCGCGCCTGGCGCAGCACCTGCCGGGCGGGGGTGACCAGCAGGGAGAGCAGCAGCAGCCGGATGGCCCAGGTGCCGGCGTCGTGCGTCGCGGCCTGCCAGGGCTTGGGGCCGAGGGCGTTGTCCCACGCCGTCTGCGCGAGCAGCAGCGCCGGGACGAACAGGGCCGCGAAGATCAGCGCCTTGAAGGGCGAGAAGGCGCCGGTGCGGTCGCGCCAGGGCATGGGGTCGGGGTCTCCAGCGGGTACGGGGCATATACGGCGGGGGCGGGGGTTTGGTTACCCGGGAGGCCCGCGAGGGGCGCGCGCGCCCTGCACCTCTGCCGGCGATTCGGCCTCTGGACAAGGCGGGCGCTCCCCCCTATACGCCGCCCCTCGCCGACCAACCGGGGCCCCTCGCCCCGGTCTTCGGCGTTCCAGGGAACGCGGGAGAGCGCCTTGCGGCGCTCGCACGGACCGCGGGCCTCTGACAGCAACAGAGGACTGCCACAGTGGCGAAGAAGATCGCAGGCTACATCAAGCTGCAGATCCCGGCCGGGAAGGCCAATCCCTCCCCGCCGGTCGGTCCCGCGCTCGGTCAGCGCGGCCTGAACATCATGCAGTTCGTGAAGGAATTCAACGCGGCGACGCAGCAGATGGAACCGGGCACCCCCACGCCCGTGGTCATCACTGCCTTCACCGACCGCACCTTCTCCTTCATCACCAAGACCCCGCCCAACACCTACTTCCTGCTCAAGGCCGCGAAGCTCGAGAAGGGCTCGACCGCGCCGGGCAAGGCGGGTCCGGTCGGGCGCGTCACCAAGTCGCAGCTGGCCGAGATCGCCAAGACCAAGATGCAGCACATGAACGCGAACGACGTCGACGCGGCCGTGCGCATGCTCGCGGGTTCCGCGCGCTCCATGGGCCTCACCGTGGTGGAGGGCTGATCCGATGGCCAAGCAGGGAAAGCGCCTCAAGGCCGTCTATGCCGGCTTCGATCGCGAGAAGACGTTCGCCTTGGATGAGGCGGTGAAGCTCGCCAAGACCAACGCGAAGGCGAAGTTCGACGAGACGATCGAGATCTCGATGAACCTCGGCATCGACCCGCGTCACGCCGACCAGATGGTCCGCGGCGTGGTCGGCCTGCCGCACGGCACCGGCAAGACGGTCCGCGTGGGCGTCTTCGCCCGCGGTGCGAAGGCCGAGGAAGCCAAGGCCGCCGGCGCCGACGTGGTGGGCGCGGACGACCTCGCCGCCCTGGTGCAGGAAGGCAAGATCGAGTTCGACCGCTGCATCGCGACCCCGGACATGATGGCGCTCGTGGGTCGGCTCGGTAAGGTTCTCGGCCCGCGCGGCCTGATGCCGAACCCGAAGCTCGGCACGGTCACCATGGACGTGAAGGGCGCGGTGACCGCGGCGAAGGCCGGCCAGGTCGAGTTCCGCGCCGAGAAGGCGGGCATCGTGCATGCCGGCATCGGCAAGGCGTCGTTCGGCGAGGACCAGCTGCTGGCCAATGCCCGCGCCTTCGTGGACGCGATCCAGCGCGCCAAGCCGACCGGGGCGAAGGGGACCTACCTGAAGAAGGTGGCCGTCTCCTCGACCATGGGGCCTGGCGTGAAGGTGGATGTCGCCAGCCTTTCGGCCGGCGGCTGATGAGAATTCGCCCGGCCCCGCAAGGGGCTGGGCGGGCAGGGCGGGGGCGAAGGCCCCTGTCCGAAACCTGTCGGAGACCTCCTGTGGCCCTCGCGGGCCTTGATCTGGCGAAAGCCATGCAGGGGAGAGACGGTGTGCCGAAGTTTCGACCGGTCCGCGCCTAGGCGCGGCCTGGCTTGACTTGGTGTTCCGGCCTGACAGGCGAACCGGGGCGTGGGGCAGGTGCCCTCGCCCCCGAGTGAACCGGCCGGAGCCCTTCCAAAAGGCGCCGGCCACCGACGGAGACGTGGAGTGGACCGTACGGAGAAGCGTGAGTTCGTCGCTTCGCTGGCGACCGTCTTCGCAGAGACCTCCTTCGTGCTCGTGGCCCAGAACAAGGGTCTCACGGTCGCGGATGTGAGCGAACTGCGCCGGCGGATGCGCGCGGCGGGCGCGACGTACAAGGTCGCGAAGAACCGCCTGGCCACCCTCGCCCTCGAAGGCACCCGTTTCGACGGCGTCAAGCCGCTGCTGAAGGGTCCGACCGCGCTCGCGTGGTCGACGGATCCGGTGGCGGTGGCGAAGACCGCGGTCGAGTTCGCCAAGACGAACGACAAGTTCGTCGTCCTGGGCGGTGCGCTCGGAACCCAGACGCTTGACGCCACCGGCGTCAAGGCCCTGGCCGAGCTGCCGTCCCTGGAGACGCTGCGGGCGCAGCTGGTGGGTCTGATCCAGACCCCCGCGACGCGCATCGCCGGCGTGCTCCAGGCCCCCGGTGGGCAGGTGGCACGGGTCCTTTCGGCTTACGCCAAGAAGGACGAGGCCCAGGCGGCCTGAGGGCCGCAGGAACCGTCCCTCGGGCCATTTGGCCACGGGGGAGTTGCACAACCGAAGTCAAGTCATTAGATCGAGGAGCATTCAAACATGGCCGATCTCGCAAAGCTGGTCGACGAGCTGTCGTCCCTGACCGTTCTGGAGGCCGCCGAGCTCTCCAAGATGCTCGAGGAGAAGTGGGGCGTCTCCGCCGCCGCGCCGGTGGCGGTTGCCGCCGCCGCGCCGGCCGCGGCTGCCGCCCCGGCCGCCGAGGCGCAGACCGAGTTCACCGTGATCCTTGCCGCCTCCGGCGACAAGAAGATCAACGTGATCAAGGAGATCCGCACCATCACCGGCCTCGGCCTCAAGGAAGCCAAGGACCTGGTCGAGGGCGCCCCGAAGACCGTGAAGGAAGCGGTCTCGAAGGACGAGGCGGAGAAGATCAAGAAGGTGCTGGAAGAGAACGGCGCCAAGGTCGAGATCAAGTGATCTCGACCCCCGCCCCCGCCCGGCAACGGGTGGGGATGGGGGGATAGTGACGGAAGGGTGCGGGTGGTGCTGCCGGAAAGGTCCGGCAACGCCGCCCCATCCTGCGTTGTCAGGTTTGGGCGGCGCGAAGGTTCCCCACCGGCCGGGGTGTTCGGGCCGGAGCAGAAGGGAAGCAGAGCAGGCATGAACGCTATCACGAAGTCGTTCACGGGGCGCAAGCGGATCCGCAAGTCCTTCGGGCGCCTGCCCGAGGTCGCGCCGATGCCGAATCTCATCGACGTGCAGCGCGCCTCCTACGAGGCCTTCCTGCAGATGGAGGTGAGCCCCGACAGCCGGACGCACACCGGCCTGCAGGAGGTGTTCAAGTCCGTCTTCCCGATCGACGACTTCGCCGGGCGCGGCCGCCTGGAGTTCGTGCAGTACGAGCTCGAGGAGCCGAAGTACGACGTCGAGGAGTGCATCCAGCGCGGCCTGACCTTCGCCGCCCCGCTCAAGGTGCGCCTGCGCCTGATCGTGTGGGACGTGGACGAGGACACCGGCAGCCGTTCCGTCCGCGATATCAAGGAGCAGGACGTCTACATGGGCGACATGCCGCTCATGACGGACAACGGCACCTTCATCATCAACGGCACCGAGCGCGTCATCGTCTCCCAGATGCACCGCTCCCCGGGCGTGTTCTTCGACCACGACAAGGGCAAGACGCACAGCAGCGGCAAGTACCTGTTCGCCGCGCGTGTCATCCCCTATCGCGGCTCGTGGCTCGACTTCGAGTTCGACGCCAAGGACATCTGCTACGTCCGCATCGACCGCAAGCGCAAGCTGCCGACCACGACGCTGCTGCTGGCGCTGGACAGCACGCGCACCGAGGCGCTGCGCGCGCAGGCCGCGGCCGAGGGCCGTGAGCTCGAGCCCAACGAGATCCGCGGCATGGATGCCGAGGAGATCCTGAATTCCTTCTACGGCCAGGTCGTGTTCAGCCGCGGTCCCAAGGGCTGGTCGCGCGCCTTCGACCCCGAGGCCTTCCGCGGCGTGAAGCTAATGGAGCCGCTGATCGACGCAAAGACCGGCCTGGTGGTGGCGGACAAGGAAGCCAAGCTGACGCCGCGCACCGCGCGCAAGATCGCCGAGGCCGGCACGACGGAAGTGCTGGTCGGCCGCGCCGACCTGCTCGGCCGCTTCGTCGCCGAGGACCTGGTCGACATGACCACCGGCGAGATCTGGGCCGAGGCCGGTGACGAACTGACCGAGCCGAAGCTGGCGGCCATCGAGGCCGCTGGCCTTGACCGCCTGCCGACGCTCGCGGTCGACCAGTCGGTCGGCCCGTGGATCCGCAATACCCTCGCGGTCGACAAGAACGCCAACCGCGACGAAGCGCTGATGGACATCTACCGGGTCATGCGCCCGGGCGAGCCGCCGACGCCGGACACGGCCGAAGCGCTGTTCAAGGGCCTGTTCTTCGACCCGGAGCGCTACGACCTGTCGGCCGTGGGCCGCGTGAAGATGAACATGCGTCTGGGCTTCTCGATCGAGGAAGTGCCCGACCACGTCCGCACGCTGCGCAAGCACGATATCGTCGCGACCCTGCGCGTGCTGATGGACCTGAAGGACGGCCGCGGGCAGATCGACGACATCGACAATCTCGGCAACCGCCGCGTGCGTTCGGTCGGCGAGCTGATGGAGAACCAGTACCGCGTCGGCCTGCTGCGCATGGAGCGCGCGATCAAGGAGCGCATGGGGTCGGTCGATATCGACACCGTCATGCCGCATGACCTGATCAACGCGAAGCCGGCTGCCGCGGCGGTGCGCGAATTCTTTGGCAGCAGCCAGCTGTCGCAGTTCATGGACCAGACCAACCCGCTGTCCGAGGTGACGCACAAGCGCCGCCTCTCGGCGCTTGGCCCGGGGGGTCTCACGCGCGAGCGCGCCGGCTTCGAGGTGCGCGACGTGCACCCGACCCATTACGGCCGCATCTGCCCGATCGAGACGCCCGAAGGCCCGAACATCGGCCTGATCAATTCGCTCGCCACCTTCGCCAAGGTGAACAAGTACGGCTTCATCGAGACGCCGTACCGCCTGGTGAAGGACGGCAGGATCGTGGGCAACCCGCGCTACCTTTCCGCCATGGAGGAGGAGCGCCTGGTCGTCGCGCAGGCCGACGCCAACGTCGACACTGACGGGTCGTTCAAGGACGAGCTCGTCTCCGTGCGCCAGGGCGGCGACTTCCGCCTGGTGAAGCCGGAGGAAGTGACGGCGATCGACGTCTCGCCCAAGCAGCTCGTCTCCGTGGCCGCGGCGCTGATCCCGTTCCTCGAGAACGACGACGCCAACCGCGCGCTGATGGGCTCGAACATGCAGCGCCAGGCGGTGCCGCTGATCCGCGCCGATGCGCCGCTGGTCGGCACCGGCATGGAAGCCGCGGTCGCGCGCGACTCCGGTGCGACCATCGTCGCCAAGCGGGACGGCGTGATCGACAGCATCGACGGCGCGCGCATCGTGGTGCGCGCCACCGGCGATGACGGCACGACGCGTGGTGTCGATATCTATCGCCTGCGCAAGTTCATGCGGTCGAACCAGTCCACCTGCATCAACCAGCGCCCGCTGGTGCGCGTGGGGGACAAGGTGCTGGCCGGCGACATCATCGCCGATGGCCCGTCCACCGAGCTCGGTGAACTGGCGCTGGGGCGCAACGTGCTCGTCGCCTTCATGCCCTGGAACGGCTACAACTTCGAGGACTCCATCCTCATCAGCGAGCGCATCGCCAAGGACGACGTCTTCACCTCGATCCACATCGAGGAATTCGAAGTCATGGCCCGCGACACCAAGCTCGGCCAGGAGGAGATCACCCGCGACATTCCCAACGTGGGTGAGGAAGCGCTGCGCAACCTCGACGAGGCCGGCATCGTCTATATCGGCGCCGAGGTGAACCCGGGCGACATCCTTGTGGGCAAGGTCACGCCGAAGGGCGAGAGCCCGATGACGCCCGAGGAGAAGCTGCTGCGCGCCATCTTCGGCGAGAAGGCGTCGGATGTCCGCGACACCTCGCTGAAGCTGCCGCCGGGTGTCTCGGGCACGATCGTGGATGTGCGCGTCTTCTCCCGCCGTGGCGTGGACAAGGACGAGCGCGCCATGGCGATCGAGCGCGCCGAGATCGAGCGCCTGGCGAAGGACCGCGACGACGAGAAGGCGATCCAGGAACGCTCCTTCTACGGCCGGCTGCGCGAGCGGCTGCTGAACAAGAAGGCGTCCGGCGGCTTCAAGGGTGTGAAGGCCGGCACGGTCATCGACGACGCCGTGCTCGACCAGTTCGCCAAGGCGACCTGGCGGCAGATCGGCGTGGTGGACGATGCCGCCATGGCCGAGATCGAGGCGCTGAAGCGCGAGTTCGACGCTGCCGTCGAGCGCCTGCAGAAGCGCTTCGAGAGCAAGGTCGAGAAGCTGCAGCGTGGTGATGAACTCCCGCCCGGCGTGATGAAGATGGTCAAGGTCTTCGTCGCGGTGAAGCGCAAGCTGCAGCCCGGCGACAAGATGGCCGGCCGTCACGGCAACAAGGGCGTGGTCTCCCGCGTCGTGCCGATCGAGGACATGCCGTTCCTCGAGGACGGGTCGCATGTCGACCTGGTGCTGAACCCGCTTGGCGTGCCCTCGCGCATGAATGTCGGGCAGATCCTGGAGACGCACCTCGGTTGGGCCTGCGCCTCGCTCGGCAAGCAGGTGGGCGAGCTGGTGGAGGAATACCGCCACCGCGGTGGCCGGCGTTCGGAGCTCGAGGCGAAGCTGAAGGATGTCTATGGCGACGAGATCTTCGCCAACGACATCGCGCCGATGAGCGACGCGCAGCTGGTGGAGCTCGGCGAGAACCTGAAGAAGGGCATCCCGATCGCGACGCCGGTCTTCGACGGTGCCCGCATGGCCGACATCGAGGGCATGCTGACCCAGGCGGGGTTGGACACGTCCGGCCAGGTCTGGCTGCACGACGGCCGCACGGGCGAGAAGTTCGAGCGCAAGGTGACGGTCGGCTACATCTACATGCTGAAGCTGCATCACCTGGTGGACGACAAGATCCACGCCCGTTCGATCGGCCCCTACTCGCTCGTCACGCAGCAGCCGCTGGGCGGCAAGGCGCAGTTCGGCGGCCAGCGCTTCGGCGAAATGGAGGTCTGGGCGCTGGAAGCCTACGGCGCGGCCTACACACTGCAGGAGATGCTGACGGTGAAGTCGGACGACGTGTCGGGCCGCACCAAGGT
The DNA here is from genome assembly GCF_016106005.1 of Roseomonas rosulenta. GTDB lineage: Bacteria > Pseudomonadota > Alphaproteobacteria > Acetobacterales > Acetobacteraceae > Neoroseomonas > Neoroseomonas rosulenta. The sequence continues at coordinate 6,868 of NZ_JACADR010000102.1, read as the reverse complement.
CTACGAGGCGATCGTCCGCGACCAGGACAATTTCGAGGCGGGCATTCCGGAATCCTTCAACGTGCTCGTGAAGGAACTGAAGTCGCTCGGCCTGAACGTCGATCTGGAGAACCGCCCGACGTGATGCGTCGGCGTTCCCCGCTTCCTTTCGAAACGCTCAGCCGCCGTGGGTCGTCCACGGCGGCGGCCTCATCCACGAGGACCGCATGAACGAGCTGATGAAGATCCTGGGCCAGACCGGCCAGGCGATGACCTTCGACCAGATCAAGATCACGATCGCTTCCCCCGAGCAGATCCGGTCCTGGTCGTACGGCGAGATCAAGAAGCCCGAGACCATCAACTACCGCACCTTCAAGCCGGAGCGGGACGGGCTGTTCTGCGCCCGCATCTTTGGGCCGATCAAGGACTACGAGTGCCTGTGCGGCAAGTACAAGCGCATGAAGTTCCGCGGCATCATCTGCGAGAAGTGCGGCGTCGAGGTCACGCTGGCCAAGGTGCGTCGTGAACGCATGGGCCACATCGAGCTGGCCTCTCCGGTCGCGCATATTTGGTTCCTGAAGTCGCTGCCGAGCCGTGTCGGCCTGATGGTCGACATGACCCTGAAGGAGCTGGAGAAGGTCCTGTACTTCGAGTCCTACGTGGTGCTCGAACCCGGCCTGACGGACCTCAAGCTCCATCAGCTGCTGAACGAAGATCAGTACCAGCAGAAGATGGACGAGTTCGGTGAGGACGCGTTCAGCGTCGGCATCGGCGCGGAAGCCGTGAAGCAGATGCTGGGCGGGATCGACCTGCAGGCCGAGGGCGTGAAGCTGCGCGCCGACCTGAAGGAGACGACGTCCGAGGCGAAGCGCAAGAAGCTGGTGAAGCGCCTGAAGCTCATTGAGAGCTTCGGCGAATCCGGCGCGCATCCGCAGTGGATGATCCTGGACGTGATCCCGGTCATCCCGCCGGAACTCCGCCCGCTGGTGCCGCTGGATGGTGGCCGCTTCGCGACGTCGGACCTGAACGACCTCTATCGTCGCGTCATCAACCGCAACAACCGCCTGAAGCGGCTGATCGAACTGCGCGCGCCCGACATCATCGTGCGCAATGAAAAGCGAATGCTGCAGGAAGCCGTTGACGCGCTGTTCGACAACGGCCGCCGCGGCCGCGCCATCACGGGTGCCAACAAGCGCCCGCTGAAGTCGCTGTCCGACATGCTGAAGGGCAAGCAGGGGCGATTCCGCCAGAACCTGCTGGGCAAGCGCGTCGACTACTCCGGTCGTTCGGTGATCGTCGTCGGTCCCGAGCTGAAGCTGCACCAGTGCGGCCTGCCGAAGAAGATGGCGCTCGAGCTGTTCAAGCCGTTCATCTACTCCAAGCTCGAGAAGTACGGCCACGCCACCACCATCAAGGCCGCGAAGCGGATGGTGGAGAAGGAGCGTCCCGAAGTGTGGGACATCCTCGAGGAAGTGATCCGCGAGCACCCGGTCATGCTGAACCGGGCGCCGACGCTGCACCGCCTCGGCATCCAGGCCTTCGAGCCGGTGCTGATCGAGGGCAAGGCGATCCAGCTGCACCCGCTGGTCTGCACGGCCTTCAACGCGGACTTCGACGGCGACCAGATGGCGGTGCACGTGCCGCTCTCGCTGGAAGCGCAGCTCGAAGCGCGCGTGCTGATGATGTCGACCAACAACATCCTCAGCCCGGCGAACGGCAAGCCGATCATCGTGCCCTCGCAGGACATCGTGCTCGGCCTGTACTACCTGTCGCTGGAGACGCCCGAATTCCTCGTCACCGAGGAGAAGGATTCGTCGGCCTTCGCGAATGTCGGCGAGATCGAGCAGGCGCTGGAAGCCGGCGCGATCACGCTGCACAGCAAGATCCGCGCACGCCGCAAGACCATGAATGCGGAGGGCGAGGTGGTGACCGAGCGCGTCACCACCACCGCCGGGCGCATGATGATCGGCGCGCTGCTGCCGCTGCACCCGCAGCTGCCGTATTCGCTGGTCAACCGCATGCTGACCAAGAAGAACGTCTCGGACGTGATCGATGCGGTCTACCGCCATTGCGGCCAGAAGGAATCGGTGATCTTCGCCGACCGGATGATGGCGCTCGGCTTCCGCCAAGCGGCCAAGGCCGGCATTTCCTTCGGCAAGAACGACATGGTCGTGCCCGACAGCAAGGTCGCGTCCATCGCCAAGACCAAGGCCGAGGTGAAGGAGTTCGAGCAGCAGTACCTCGACGGCCTCATCACGGCCGGCGAGCGCTACAACAAGGTGGTCGATGCCTGGTCGCGCTGCACGGACGAGGTGGCCGGCGCGATGATGAAGGAGATCCAGCGGCAGGAGATCGGCAAGCCGACCAACTCCGTCTGGATGATGTCGCATTCCGGTGCGCGTGGGTCGCCGGCGCAGATGCGCCAGCTGGCCGGCATGCGCGGCCTGATGGCGAAGCCGTCCGGTGAGATCATCGAGCAGCCGATCATCGCCAACTTCAAGGAAGGCCTGTCGGTTCTGGAGTACTTCAACTCCACCCACGGCGCCCGCAAGGGCCTGGCCGACACCGCGCTCAAGACCGCCAACAGCGGCTACCTGACGCGGCGCCTGGTCGACGTGGCGCAGGACTGCATCATCGTCGAGCAGGATTGCGGCACCGAGCGGGGCCTGACGGTCGCGGCGGTGATGGACGGCGCGGAGGTCGTCTCCTCTCTGTCCGAACGCATCCTCGGGCGGACGTCGCAGGAAGACGTGTTCGATCCCGCAACTGGCGAGGCGATCGTCAAGCGCCTCGACCTGATCGACGAGGTCGCGGCCGAGCGCATCGAGAAGTCCGGCGTGGAGCAGGTGAAGATCCGCTCCGTGCTGACCTGCGATGCGCGCCAGGGCGTGTGCGGCCGCTGCTACGGCCGCGACCTCGCGCGCGGCACGCCTGTCAACATCGGCGAGGCGGTGGGCGTCATCGCCGCGCAGTCGATCGGCGAGCCGGGCACTCAGCTCACGATGCGCACCTTCCACATCGGTGGTGCTGCGCAGCGTGGCGCCGAGCAGTCGGCGGTCGAGGCCTCGGGCGACGGCACCATCAAGGTGCTCAACCGCGTCGTGGTCACGAACAGCCAGAACCATCCGATCGTGATGTCGCGCAACTGCGAGATCGTGCTGATCGACGCGCAGGGCCGCGAACGTGCCCGCCAGCGCGTGCCCTATGGCGCGCGCCTGCTGACCGAGGATGAGGCGACGGTGACCCGCGGCCAGAAGCTGGCCGAATGGGACCCCTTCACCCTGCCCATCATCACCGAGCGCGCCGGCAAGCTCGAGTTCGTGGACCTGATCGAGAACGTCACGCTGGTCGATCGCCAGGACGACGTGACCGGTCTGTCGTTCAAGGAGGTCGTGGAGTACAAGGCGCCGGGCAAGTCCGCCGACCTGCGCCCGCGCCTGATCCTGCGCGACGAGAAGAACAACGTGGTCAAGCGCGAGAACGGGACGGAGGCGATCTACTTCCTCACCCCCGGCACGATTCTCTCGATCGACAACGGGGCGGCCGTGGCCGCCGGCGACGTGCTGGCCCGCCTGCCGCGCGAATCGTCCAAGACCCGCGACATCACGGGCGGCCTGCCGCGCGTGGCGGAGCTGTTCGAGGCGCGCCGCCCGAAGGACCACGCGATCATCAGCGAGATCGACGGCCGCGTGGAGTTCGGCAAGGACTACAAGGCCAAGCGCCGCATCCTGGTGGTGCCCGAGGCGGTCGGCGACGAGCAGCCTGCCCCGCGCGAATACCTGGTGCCCAAGGGCAAGCACGTCTCGGTGCAGGAGGGCGACTACGTGAAGCGCGGCGACCCGCTGGTCGACGGGCCGCGCGTGCCGCACGACATCCTGCGCGTGCTGGGTGTGGAGAAGCTGGCCGACTATCTGGTCGAGCAGATCCAGGAGGTCTATCGGCTCCAGGGCGTGAAGATCAACGACAAGCACATCGAGGTGATCGTTCGCCAGATGCTGCAGAAGGTCGAGGTCACCGACCCGGGCGATACCACCTACCTGATCGGCGAGACGGTCGACCGCATCGAGTTCGAGATCGAGAACGAGAAGCGGGTCGAGGCCAAGGAGCGTCCGGCGGTGGCGGAACCCGTGCTGCAGGGCATCACCAAGGCGTCGCTGCAGACGACCTCGTTCATCTCGGCCGCCTCCTTCCAGGAGACGACGCGCGTGCTGACCGAGGCCGCGACCGCGGGCAAGGTCGACTACCTGGCCGGCCTGAAGGAGAACGTGATCGTGGGCCGTCTGATCCCGGCGGGCACGGGCTCGGTGATGAACCGCCTGCGCGCTCTGGCCGCGCAGCGCGACAAGGGGCGGCTGCCGGCATCTGCGCCGGCGCTTCCGGAACCGCGCGCGGCGGAGTGACCGCCGCGGCGTCCGATCGCCTGGAGGGGCCGGCAACCGCAGGGTTGCCGGCCCCTTCCGCATGGAAGGGCGTCGCAATGTTTGCGATGCTCGCGCTGATCCATGCCGCGCCCGCGCAGGCCCAGGACTGGCCGGCGGAGAAGTGCCGCCGCTACACCGAGGCCTGGGGGGCTGCGAGGCAGCGCATCGGCACTGCGGGGCTGTCACCCGGCTTTCTCGGCGCGCACGAGGCATTCATCGCCTCCGGCTGCCGCGAGCGCCGTGCCTGCCCGCGCAGCGAGGCCGAGATCGCGATGGCCGACACCATGACGCTGCTGACGCTGAATGCCGGCATGTCGGGCACCTTCCTGCCCTTCATCTGCCGGCCATGAGGATGCTGCATCGCAGCGCGCGTGAATCGGGCATTGATGCGCTTGACTCATCCGGGGGTGCCGCGTAGATAGCGGCCCCTCGGCAGGACCCCGGCGACGGTGTCCTGTCAGGTTTTGGTCCACAACGCTGCGCAGCCGGCGCCGCCCCAGTATCTCGGGGGCTGAGGCCGGTCGCGGAAGGCAAGCCCGGGTGGCGCGCGTTCGCGTGCGTGCCCGGCGATCATGCTTTCGGCGGAGTGTGCGGACAGGAAGGTCACGAAGGGGCGTCATGCCGACGATCAACCAGCTCATTGCCACGGGGCGTGAGACGAAGCCGACCCGGAACAAGGTTCCGGCGCTGAAGGGCAGCCCCCAGAAGCGCGGCGTCTGCACGCGCGTCTACACGACCACGCCGAAGAAGCCGAACTCGGCACTTCGCAAGGTCGCCAAGGTGCGCCTGACCAACGGCTTCGAGGTGGTCAGCTACATCCCTGGCGAAGGTCACAACCTGCAGGAACACTCTGTGGTCCTGATCCGTGGCGGCCGCGTGAAGGACCTTCCGGGCGTGCGCTACCACATCCTGCGCGGCGTGCTGGATACGCAGGGCCTGCCGAAGCGGCGCAAGCGGCGCTCGCTGTACGGCGCCAAGCGGCCGAAGTGAGGGGCTGAGAGATGTCGCGTCGTCACCGCGCCGAGAAGCGCGAAGTCCTGCCGGATCCGAAGTTCGGCGATATCGTACTGAGCCGTTTCATGAACGTGCTCATGTACGACGGCAAGAAGTCTACTGCCGAGCAGATCGTCTATGCCGCGATGGACACGCTGAAGAAGCGCTCCGGCCCGAACGGCGATCCCCTGCGCCTGTTCCACGAGGCGATGGACAACGTGAAGCCGGCCGTCGAGGTGCGTTCGCGCCGCGTCGGTGGCGCGACGTATCAGGTGCCGGTTGAGGTCCGCCCGGAGCGCCGCCAGGCGCTGGCGATCCGCTGGCTCATTGAATCCGCGCGCAAGCGCGGCGAGCACACGATGGAAGAGCGCCTCTCGGGCGAACTGATGGACGCGGCGAACAACCGCGGATCGGCCGTCAAGAAGCGCGAAGACACGCACCGGATGGCGGAGGCCAACAAGGCCTTCAGCCATTACCGCTGGTAAATCGAACCCGATCGGGAATCACGGACATGGCGAAGGCGAAATTCGAGCGTAACAAGCCGCATGTGAACATCGGCACGATCGGGCATGTGGACCATGGCAAGACGTCGCTGACGGCGGCGATCACCAAGGTTCTGGCGAAGGCTGGTGGTGCGACGTTCACGGCGTATGACCAGATCGACAAGGCGCCGGAGGAGCGTGCGCGTGGCATCACGATCTCGACCGCGCATGTCGAGTACGAGACGGCGAACCGCCACTACGCGCATGTGGACTGCCCCGGCCACGCCGACTACGTGAAGAACATGATCACGGGCGCGGCGCAGATGGACGGCGCGATCCTGGTGGTCTCGGCGGCCGACGGCCCGATGCCGCAGACGCGCGAGCACATCCTGCTGGCGCGCCAGGTTGGCGTTCCGGCGCTGGTGGTGTTCCTCAACAAGTGCGACATGGCGGACCCCGACCTGCTCGAGCTGGTCGAGATGGAAGTGCGCGAGCTGCTGAGCAGCTACCAGTTCCCGGGCGACGACATCCCGATCATCAAGGGTTCGGCGCTGATGGCGCTCGAGGACAAGTCGCCTGAGCTGGGCGAGAACGCGATCCTGGAGCTGATGGCGGCGGTGGATGCGTACATCCCGCAGCCGACGCGCGAAGTGGACAAGCCGTTCCTGATGCCGGTCGAGGACGTGTTCTCGATCTCGGGCCGCGGCACGGTGGTGACGGGTCGCGTTGAGCGCGGGATCATCAAGGTGGGCGAGGAAGTCGAGATCGTTGGCCTGAAGGCCACGGTGAAGACGACGGTCACCGGTGTGGAGATGTTCCGCAAGCTGCTGGACCAGGGCCAGGCGGGCGACAACATCGGCGCGCTTCTGCGCGGCACGAAGCGCGAGGATGTGGAGCGTGGTCAGGTTCTGGCTGCGCCTGGGTCGATCACGCCGCACACCAAGTTCAAGGCCGAGGCGTACGTGCTGACGAAGGAGGAGGGCGGCCGCCACA
>NZ_JACADR010000101.1 GCF_016106005.1 Roseomonas rosulenta | reverse complement strand
GACCATCCGCTGCGTCCGGCGCACCAGTGCGCGGCGCGCAAGCCAAGCCGCCGGAGGCGGCGCCCGGCGCCTGAGGGCAAAGAAGACTCCCCCCCCCCCTCAGTTCAGCCGCTGGCGCAGTTCCGCCGTCAGGGCGCGGATGCGCGCCGCCGCCTCGCCCTCCGGCACCAGCGCCAGGAAGCGGTCGAGGCAGGTGAGCGCGGCGCCGATCCGATCCAGCCGCTGGTTCATCAGCCCGGCCTCGCGCCACAGCCCGGCCGCGTCGGGGGCGAGGCGCAGCATGTCCTCGGTGCAGGTCAGAGCGCCCTCCAGCGCGCCGGCCCGCAGGCGGCGCAGCTTGATGTTGTTCTGCAGGCGGAGCAGCACCTCGCGCTTGGACATCGGGCGCAGCAGGCCCGGGCGCAGTTCCGCCGCCTCGCCCTCGATGCGCTTCAGCAGGCTGCGCAAGGCGGGCGCTTCCAGCGCGGTGCCGCCGGCGAAGACATCGACCAGCGCCTGGCCGCGCGGCCCTTCCAGCGCCAACAGGAAATGCCCCGGGAAATCGACGCCATGCGCGGCCCAGCCCGCCGCCTCGGCTGCGTGCAGCCAGAGGATGCCAAGGGCGACCGGCAGGCCGCGGCGGCGTTCCAGCACGCGGATCAGGTTGGCATTGGCCGGGTCGTCATAGGTCTCGCTGTCGCCGGTCAGGCCGAATTCGCCGTGCAGCACCGCCAGCAGCCTTTCCCGCCGCGCCTGCGGGTCGCCGGCATCGGCCGCTCGGTCGGCGGCGGCGGCGAGGACCGCGGCGCGTGCGATGGCGGTCAGGGTGGCGGCGGCCTCGCGCCAGTCGGCATCGGGGCTGTCCACGCGGGCGAATTGCAGCGCGGTGGCGGCCAGGTCGATCTCGGTATCGGGCAGCTGCCCGGCGGCCTCGAGGGCGGCGCGGGCCTCGGCCCCGGGGGAGGATGGCATGGCGCAAGTGTCGCGGCCTGAGGCGCTGACATCAAGACATGCGGTGCGTCTCGTTAATAGGAAATATCCATCGTTTCGAGAGAATTTACGATGTGTTAAATGTTGCACGGCGGCGCGCCGGGCCTGTCCGGAGCCGCGCCCATCGCCCTTCGGGCATAGACGAGGACTGAACGTTGCAAGTTATCCCTGGCCTTCGTCGCTCCCTGGCCGCAAGCGGCGCCTTGCTGGGGCTGCTCGCCCTCGCGGGCTGTGGCAGCGCAGTTTCCGACGCCTCGGCGCTGGGCGGCGAACTGCGTCCGGCGTCTCATCCTGGCCGTATCACCCTGAACTCCGACGCTGTCGGCGCGCGCTGCGTGCTGACCAACACCAGCGACGGCAGCCGCGTGGCCGAGGTCACCACCCTCGCCCAGGTGCCCCTGCCGCGCAGCACCGCCATCATCGAGGCCGCCTGCACCGCCCCGGGCCATGCCGAGACCACGGTGGCGCTGCGCCCGGTGCGCGACTTCGCCGAGGGCATCCACCACCCGCAGCCGATCGGCACAGGCATCGCGCAGAACGCCGTGGTGGTGCGTACCGGCAGCACGCGCCGCTACAACGACACCACCGTGATGCTGCCGCCGCAGCCCTTCGCCTCGGCCGAGGCGCGCGACGCCTGGTTCGCCGACCGCGCCACCGCACTCCGCGCCGCCGCCGCGCCAGGCATCGCCCGTGCGCAGCGCGCGTCGAACGCGACGATCGATACGCCGGAGGTGCTGCAGGGCTACCTGGCGGCGGATCTCGCGGCGCTCGATCGGCAGAAGGCGGCGGCCACCATTGCCGCGCCGGCGCCCGAGCCGGAGGCGCCGGCACGGCGGCGGCGCTAGGCCAGATCCCGATCGGGTGGAATCACCTGATCGGGTGAAGATTCTCGCAGCAACAAGGTGCCAGAGGCGTTGCCGCAAGCCGAGGCGCGCGGCAATGCCTTAGCGGCCGCCTGGGCGGCGGTTTCCGGCCGGCCGCCGCCGCCCTACCGCAGCAGCACAGGCAGCAGGGCGTCGAGGCGCAGGATGCCCTCGGCGGTTGCGCGGAGGCGGCCCTCTGGCGTCCAGGCCAGGTAGTCCTCGTCCAGCAGGGCGGCGAGCATCGCCGGGTCGACCGCCTCGGCGAAGGGCAGGCCGGCACGCGCGGCGATCCGGGCGGGGTCGATGCCCTCGGCCAGGCGCAGGCCCATCAGCAGCGCCTCCCGCGCGCGGTCCCGGGGGGTGAGCGCCTCCTCCTCCACCGCGGCATGGCCGTGCTGTTCCACGCGCCGCGCCCATTCCTCGGGCGCGCGGTGGCGGCGCGTGGCGACCATCGCGCCTTCCAGCAGCAGCCGCTGATGCGCGCCCGGGCCGACGCCGAGATAGTCGCCATAGCGCCAGTAGGCGAGGTTGTGGCGGCTTTCCGCCCCCGGCTTCGCGTAGTTGCTGACCTCGTAGGGCCGCAGGCCGAAGCGCGCGGCTTCCTCGGCCGTGGCGTGGTAAAGGCGCGCGGCGTCGTCGCCCTCGGGCAGCGCGAAGTCCCCCCGCGCATGCAGGGTCGCGAACTGCGTGCCGGGCTCGATGGTGAGCTGGTAGAGCGAGAGATGGTCCGCCGCCAGCGCCAGGGCGCGCCTGAGCTCCGCGCGCCAGGCGGCCTCCGCCTGGCCGGGGCGGGCATAGATCAGGTCGAAGGACAGGCGCGGGAAGATGGCGCGCGCGGCCTCCAGTGCCGCGATCGCCTCGCGCGTGTCGTGCTTGCGGCCGAGGAAGCGCAGCGCGTCTTCCTCGAGCGACTGCACGCCGAGGCTGGCACGGTTCACCCCAGCGTCGCGGAAGCCTTCCAGGCGGCCGATCTCGACGCTGGTCGGGTTGGCCTCCAGCGTGACCTCCACGTCGGGATCTGCATCGAACAGCGCGCGCGCATCGGCGACCAGCGCGGCGACGGTGGCGGGCGACATCAGGGAGGGCGTGCCGCCGCCGAAGAAGATGCTGGCGAGCCGGCGGCGGCCGACGCGCGCGGCCTCATGCGCCAGTTCGCGGCGCAGCGCGGTGGCGAAGCGCGCCTCGTCCACGCGCTCCCGCACGTGGGAGTTGAAGTCGCAGTAGGGGCACTTCGCCGCACAGAAGGGCCAGTGGATGTAGAGCGCGAGGGGTTCGGTCACGCCATGCATATGGCGCGGCGCGGCGGCGCTGCATATGGCGCGCCCCGGTGGCGACGCGGCCAGCCCAGCCGGTCGCGATCGGCCCGCGCGGCGCGGGCGGAGACCCTGATCCAGTCCTTCTCCGCATGTCCCGTATGGCCGCGCCTCGGCTGCCGGCACGGCCCGGCCAGTGGCACCCGCCGGCCCGACCAACCGCGCGATTCCGCCCGGCGAGCCCTGCGGCTATAGGCGGGCAGCCATCGAATGGACCGCCATGCCCCGCGTCACCGCCCTCTATGCCGCCGTCCTGGTCGCCCTGTTCCTCGGGCTCACCGTCCGTGTCTTCGCGCAGCGATACCGCACGCGCGTGGTGCTGGGCACGGGCGGTGACCGGCTGCTGGAACGCGCGGTGCGGGTGCATGCGAACTTCGCGGAATTCGTGCCGGTCTTCCTGGCGGCGCTGCTCGCGGCCGAGCTCTGCGGCGCGCCGCGCTGGGCGCTGCATGCGGCCGGCATCGCGATGCTGGCGGGGCGTGCGATGCATGCGGCGGGCATGTCGCGCGAGCCGGACATCCAGGTGCTGCGCTCGGGCGGGATGGTGCTGACATTGGCCGCGCTGCTGGGCGCCGCGGGGCTCGCGCTCGCCGGCGGCGCGGGGCTGTGGTAGCGGCCCCAGGCATGAGCGGATCCTCGGTCGATCGCGTGCGCGCCGGGCTGCTGGCGGCGAACCACCCCGACACCATCCGGGCCTTCCCCGAAGGCACGCGCAGCGCCGCCGAGGCCGCCGCGGCGGTCGGCTGCGAGGTGGCGCAGATCGCGAAATCCATCGTCTTCCGGGCGGGCGCGCGGGCCGTGCTGGTGATTGCCTCCGGCGCCAACCGCGTGGACATGGGCAAGGTCGCGGCCGCGATCGGCCAGCCGGTGAAGCGCGCCGAGGGCGCCTGGGTGCGCGACGCCACGGGCTTCGCCATCGGCGGGGTCTCGCCGGTCGGGCATGTCGCGCCGCCGATCCTGCTGCTCGACGCCGACCTGATGGCGCTCGGCACCGTCTGGGCAGCGGCGGGATCGCCCCAACATGTCTTCCGCACGAGCCCGGCCGAGCTGCTGCGCATGACCGGGGCGAAGGTGGCGGATCTGCGCGAGGAAGGCTGATGCACGCGACGGCATTCTGGGCGGCGCTGCTCGCGCCGGTGTACCTGTGGCTGTCGCTGCGCGTGATCGGCCTGCGGCGGCGCCTGCGCGTGGCGATCGGCGCGGGCGGTCAGCCGGCGCTGGAGCGCGGCATGCGCGCCCAGGCGAATTTCGCCGAATACGTGCCCTTCGCGCTGGTGCTGCTGGCGTTGGCCGAAGCCGGCGGCACGCCCTGGTGGGTGCTGCACCCGCTGGGGGCGGCGCTGCTGGCGGGACGGATCGCGCATGGCTGGGGCATCACGCGGGAGAGCGAGGATTTCCGCTTCCGGGTGGGCGGCATGATGGCGACATTCGGCGTGATCGCCTGCGCGGCCCTGGCAGCGCTTGGCACGGCGTTGATCTGAGAGGCCGGCCTCTCGGGAAGGCCGTGCCGCCTGGAACTGCCGGTAGCGGGCGCGGACGCGGCGGCCTAACCTGCGCCGACACGACCACCGCAGGCAGGAGACGCAAGATGACCCTCACCGTCCAGCAGATGCTCGCCGCCGCCGAGGCCGTGGTGCCGCGGATCCCGCCCGAGGAGGCCAAGGGGCTGGTCGGGCGCGACGACGTGGTGTTCCTCGACGTGCGGGAGCCGAACGAGGTCGCGGCCTCGGGCAAGGTGCCGGGCGCGCTGACGATCCCGCGTGGCCTGGTGGAGTTCCGCGCCGACCCGGCCTCGGCCCTGCACGACGCCAGCTTCGACCGGGCCAAGACGATCGTGGCCTATTGCGCCTCGGGCGGGCGCTCGGCGCTGGTGCTCAAGACGCTGCACGACATGGGGTATGCGAACGTGCGCAACCTCGGCGGGTTCAAGGGCTGGGTGGATGCGGGCGGGCCGGTGGAGAGGGCCTGATCAGGCGGCAGGGCGCTTCTTCCGCTCGCTCTCCGTCTTCAGCTGCCCGCAGGCCGCCAGGATGTCCCGCCCGCGCGGCCGGCGGATCGGGCTCGAATAGCCGGCATCGTTCAGGATGGCCGCGAAGCGCTGGATGGCCTCGCTGGTGCTGGTCTTGTACGCGCTGCCCGGCCAGGGGTTGAACGGGATCAGGTTCACCTTGGCCGGGATGCCGCGCAGCAGGCGGACCAGCTCGCGCGCCTCGGCCTCGCTGTCGTTCACGCCGCGCAGCATGACGTATTCGAAGGTGATGCGCCGGGCGTTGGACGCACCGGGATAGCGGCGGCAGGCGGCCAGCAATTCCTCGATCGGGTATTTGCGGTTGAGCGGCACGATCTCGTCGCGCAGCTCGTTGGTCACCGCATGCAGCGAGACGGCGAGGCCGACGCCGAGTTCCGTCCCGCAGCGATCCATCATCGGCACCACGCCGGAGGTGGACAGCGTGATGCGCCGGCGCGACAGGCCGATGCCCTCGTGGTCCATCACGATGCGCAGCGCCTTCGCCACGTTCTCGTAGTTGTACAGCGGCTCGCCCATGCCCATGACGACGATGTTGGACAGCAGCCGCGGTGCGCCGTCCTTGGGGGATGGCCATTCGCCGTAGGAATCGCGCGCCGCCATGAACTGGCCGACGATCTCGGCCGCGCCCAGGTTGCGCACCAGCTTCTGCGTGCCGGTGTGGCAGAAGGTGCAGGACAGGGTGCAGCCGACCTGCGTGGAGATGCAGACCGCGCCGCGGTCCTCGTCGGCCGAGGGGATGTAGACCGTCTCGATCCGCTGCGCGTCGCGGAAGGCGAAGACCCATTTGCGCGTGCCGTCGCTGCTGTCCTGCTGCGTCGCCACCTCCGGCCGGCCAACCACGAAGCGTTCCGCCAGCTTCGCCTGCATCGGCTTCGCGATGGTGGTCATCTTCGCGAAGTCGGTCTCGCCCTGGTGGTAGATCCAGTGCCAGACCTGCTTGGCGCGGAAGGGCTTCTCGCCGATCGCGGCCATCTCGGCGGCCAGCTCCTCGCGCGACAGGCCGACAAGGTCCCGCCTTCCGTCCGGCAGGGTGGCGGGCGGCGGGGCGAAGATCGCGGCCTTGGCGAGGATGCGCGCGCGCTCGGCGTCGAGCAGCCCGTCGGTGGTTGCGGTCGCCATCGCCGCTGCGTTCGGCTCCGGCGGCATCGCCGCTCTGTCGGCGCCGGTCATCGCCGCGGCGCCGGGCATTCCTGGCTGATCGCGTCGTAGGCGGCCGAGAAGCCGGACAGGCTGAAGGTGTCGGTGGCGGTGCCGCGCCCGCCTGCACGGGGGCCGCGCGCCGCGGCATTCGCGCCGCCACGGAAGGCCGCCACCGCGGCGCGGCCATCGCGCGCGAAGGCGGAGTTGCCGCTGGTGTAGAAGGGCAGCTCGCGGCTGCCCACCGCGACCGTGACCGAGGCATTGCGCGGATAGGCATAGCCCGCCGAGAGCGCCACCTGGTCACGGCTGGCGCTGCGGTGCGTCACGGTCAGGATCACCCCGTCCCGCGCGGGGTCCGAGCGCTGCGCGCGGGTGAAGGCGTAGCAGACCTTCTGCCCGGCCTCGGTATGCACCGCGGCGATCCAGTCCTGGAAATCGCCGAGCCGTCGCGGACCCTGCTGCTGGGCGGCGGGCGCAGGCGCGCGCTGCTGCGCGATGGCCGGCACGACGACCAGGGCGGAGAGGGCGGTGGCAAGGAGGGCGGCGCGCATGAGCGGTGTTCTACGAAGACCCGGCCCCCGGGGCAACCGCGGTGCTGTCTGGCCCCACGCGCCGTCCCGGCGTAACAGGCCGCCATGACCGACGCCGCCGATGCCGCGCTCGCCGCGCAATACGAGGCCTTTCCCTACCCGCAGCGCGACCCGCGGGAGGAGGCGAAGCGCCTCGTGGTCGGCAGCCCCTCACACCTGCGCGAGGTGGACCACTGGATCTTCGGCGCCCGCCGGCCGGCCACCTCGCCCCTGAACGCGCTGGTCGCCGGCGGCGGGTCGGGCGACGCCACGGTCATGCTGGCCCAGCAGATGGCCTGGGCCGGGCGGCCGGGGCGGGTGACCTGGCTCGACCGGTCCGCCGCCGCGCGCAAGGTGGCTGGCGCGCGGGTGGCGGCGCGACGACTGGAGAACGTGGCGTTCGAGGAAGGATCGATCCTCGACCTGCCGGGCAGCGGCCTCGGGCCCTTCGACTACATCGATTGCTGCGGGGTCCTGCACCACCTGCCGGACCCGCTGGCGGGGCTCAGGTCGCTGGTCTCGGTGCTGGCGCCGGGCGGGGGCCTGGGGCTCATGGTCTATGCGCCGCATGGGCGCACCGGCGTCTACATGCTGCAGGACGCGCTGCGGCTGGTGGCCCCGCCGGAGGAGGCGCCGGCCCAGCGCGTGGACATCGCGAAGCGGCTGTGGCGCCAGGTGCCGGAGACCGCCTGGCTGCGCCGCAACCCCTGGATCACCGACCATCTGAAGGGCGGCGATGCGGGCATCTACGACCTGCTGCTGAACCCGCGCGACGTCGCCTTCACCGTCCCAGCCCTGGCCGCGCTGGTCGAGGCCGCGGGGCTCGAGATCCGCTGCCTGGTCGAGCCCTTCCGCTACGACCCCGATTCGTTCCTGACCGACCCGCGGCTGCGCGAGCGCACCGCGCGGCTCGACCCAGTGCAGCGGGCCGCGCTGGCCGAGGCGGCGGCCGGCAACATGGGCATCCACATCGCCTACTGCGTCCGCAAGGGCGAGGCAGTGGCCCCCGACTGGACCGACCCCGCCGCGGTGCCCGTGCTGCGCGAACTGGACGCGGCGAAGTTCGCCGCCGGCATCCCGGGCGACGGCATCCTGCGCATCGCGGCCGACGGGCTGGTGGTGCCCATCGCGCTGCCGCGCCTCGCCGCCGCCATCATCGCGCGGGTGGACGGCAAGCGCAGCCTGGGCGAGATCGGCGATGCGCTGGCGGCGAATGGCGTCTCCCGCGAGGCCTTCGCGAAGGATTTCGCCGCCCTGGCGCGGGCGCTGGAGCGGGTGAATCGGCTGCTGCTGGCCGCGCCCGGCGGCTGACGCCCCGCGCTACCCCGCCAGCCGGGCCGAGACCTCAGCATGCTCGGCGAAGTCCGGCTCGGCGCGGTGTTCCTCGAGGAATTCCGCGAAGGCGCGGAAGGACCCGCGCGCGGCATCGGCCGGTAGTGCGCCCATCGCCTGCCAGTAGCGCAGCAGCACCATCCAGGTGGCGCAGACATCGGTCTCGCAATAGGTCGCGACCTCGGCGCCGCGGCCCTGCGCCATGGCGGGCTCCACCTCGGCGCCGTGCATGCCTGCCTTGGCGGTCAGCCCGATCAGCGCCGCCGCCTCGGCCAATGACGGCATGGGCGAGGCGCGGAAGCCCGAGAGCCGGTCCGCCAGGTCGAGGTGGTCGCGCCCATAGCGGTAGCCGTAGTCCCGCCCGTTGCCGCCATTGAGCGCGGGCATCGCCACCCCCGTGGCGATGGCGCGGTAGCGCAGCACGGGCAGGTCGAAGCCGGAGGTGTTGAAGCCCGCCAGCATCGGCGCCGGGCGCCCGGACAGGGTGCGTTCGAACAGCGCCAGGATCGCGGCCTCGGGCGTGTCGCCGACATGGCGGGCGGCGAGGCGGCGCACACGCCAGGGTTCCTCGGCTCCGTCGCGCTCGGCCACCAGCAGCGCGAGGCAGGCCAGGGCATGCAGGGGCACCTTGAGGAAGGCGGTGGCGGCGTCCTGCCCCTCGCGCGCGTAACGGGCGCCGAGGTGCCGTCGCAGCGTGGCGTCGTCCAGGCCCTGCGCCTCGTCGCCCAGCAGGGCGCGGCCGGCCACGAGGTCCGGCACGGTCTCGATATCGAAGACGACGACGCGTTCCATGCCGGACCAGCATCGCATGGGCGCGGCGCGCCATCCATGCGGCGCTAGCGGCGTTTCCGCGCGCCCCGGCTCGCGGCAACGCCTCTAGCTTCTTGTTCTTGCGAGCATCTTTACCCGATCGGGATCTGCTCTAGGCCCGCCGGCGCCCCAGCACCAGCGCGAGCAGCGCGCAGAACACCGCCAGCGCCGCCCAGAACCCGCCCAGCGCCAGCCCAGGCCCGACCGCATCGACCGCGAGGCCGGTCAGCAGCGGCGGCACGCAGAAGCCCAGATGCGCGACCAGGAACACCCCGGCGGCGGCGCGCGCGCGGTCCTCGCCGGAGGCGGCCTCGCTGGCGCCGGCCAGCGCGCCCACGAACAGGAAGCCGTAGGCGGCGCTGCCGACCAGCGCCCCGCCCGCCAGCAGCAGCGGCAGCGCCGCCGTCAGCGTGCCCAGCACCACCAGCCCCGCGCCTGCCACCAGCACCGGCAGGCCGATCAGCGACGACCGCCGCGCCGGCAGCTGGCCGATCGCCTGCTGCACCGCCGTGCCGGCGAGGATCATGAAGCACACCGCGATCGGGCCCATGCGTGGATAGCCGGCCGCGGCCAGGGCGCTCGGCACCGAGGTGATGGTCACCCCCGTCACCCCCCAGGCGGCGAACATGCCGAAGGACCCCGCGACGGTACCGCGCGGGAAGGCCGGCACGCGCAGCCAGGCCACGCGTTCATGCGGGCGGCGGTCCGGCAGGCGCGCGACCACCAGCGCCAGCACCGCCACCGCGCCGATGTGCAGCCAGAAGGTGATGGGCGGTTCGCCATCCCCCAGCAGCCACAGCGCGCCCAGCGTGGCGAGCGCGCCCGCGCCATAGGACCCCGCGGTTGCGAAGGCGGTGACGCGCGCGGCCTGGCGCCCGGCCTCCGGCCCGCCGGCCAGTTCCGCCGCCCAGGCGGTCGCCCCCCCTGCCACCAGGCCGATGGCCAGCCCCTGCAGCATGCGCGCGATGCCGAGCGCGACCAGTCCCGGCGCCACCACCAGCGCCAGCGTGGACAGCCCGGCGAGCAACAGCGCGGCCAGCACGCAGGGCCGGCGCCCGATCCGGTCGGACAGCCCGCCCAGCAGCGGCGCGGTGACGATCAGCGTCGCGGCATAGGCGATGAAGGCCGCCGCCAGCCCCGAGGCCCCGCCGCCGTCGCGCGCCGCATAGGTGGTGAAGAGCGGCATCGCGAGCGTGGTTGAGAAGCCGATCGCGAAGACCGCGCCACCGATCGCGACGACGCCTGGGTTCCGGGACACGCGGGCAGGATCGGGCGGGGCGGGTGGCGCGTCAACGGATCGGGCGCCGCGTCTGCGCGGCGACGCGGGGCCTTCCGGCGCGCCGCGGCGCGGGGCAGGATCACCAACATCGGTTTTGCGCGCAGCCGCCACACCGGGTCCCATCGAAGCTTGCTTCGATGGGTGCACGTCAACCCTGCGCGCATGCCGGGCCGGACCGGAAGGCCGCCGGCATCAGCGCGGAGGAAGCAGCATGTCCAAGGTCATCATCACCTGTGCCGTCACCGGTGCGATCCACACCCCGTCCATGTCGGAGCACCTGCCGATCACGCCCCAGCAGATCGCCGAGCAGTCGATCGCCGCGGCCGAGGCGGGGGCCTCGATCATCCACCTGCATGCGCGCGACCCGATCGACGGCCGCCCCACGCCGGACCCGGCGGTGTTCATGCAGTTCCTGCCGGTGATCAAGCAGTCCACCGACGCGGTCATCAACATCACGACCGGCGGCGGGCTCGGCATGTCGCTCGATGAGCGGCTGGCGGCGCCGCTGCTGGCCAAGCCCGAGATGTGCAGCCTCAACATGGGCAGCATGAACTTCAACATCGCGCCGTCCGCGGCGCGGGTGAAGAAGTTCAAATACGACTGGGAGAAGCCCTACCTGGAAGGCACCACCAACTACATCTTCCGCAACACCTTCCAGGACATCGAGCAGGTGGTGGAGCGCCTCGGCAAGGGGCACGGCACGCGCTTCGAGTTCGAATGCTACGATGTCGGGCACCTCTACAACCTGGCGCATATGCTCGACCGCAAGGTGGTCGAGCCGCCGCTGTTCACCCAGACCATATTCGGCATCCTGGGTGGCATCGGCGCCGAGCACCGCAACCTGATGTTCATGAAGGAGACCGCCGACCGGCTGTTCGGCGATGCCTATGTCTGGTCCGTGCTGGCGGCCGGGCGCCACCAGATGCCCTTCGTGACCATGGCGGCGATGATGGGCGGGAACGTGCGCGTCGGGCTCGAGGACAGCCTGTGGATCGGCAAGGGCAAGGCCGCCACGTCGAATGCGGAACAAGTTTCCAAGATCCGCCGCATCCTCGAGGAACTATCGCTCGAGGTCGCCACGCCGGCCGAGGCGCGGGCGATGCTGAAGCTGAAGGGCGGCGACCTGGTCGGCTTCTAGGCCCGCTCCACCCGCGTCAGCCAGCAGCCAGGCCGCGCGGTGTGGATGTTCACATAGGCCACGCGCGGGTCGTCGATCCGCGCGCGGAGTGCCGCTTCCGCATCCTCGCCGGGCACCACCACGCCGAGGTCGTAGAGGCACATCCCGTCGGCATCGTAGTGCCGCAGGCTGACGATGGCGTTCGCCGTGACGGTCTCGGGCAGCGCGTCCTCGACCGGCGCGCCGCCGCAATCCTGCGCGTGCAGGAAGACCGGGGATGGGGTCCAGTACGGCCCCTGCGGCAGCGGCAGGTCCCAGGAGGCCAGCAGCATGGTCTCGCCCGGCCTGCCGAGGCGCAGGCAGGCGCGGCAGGGAAAGCCCGGCCCATCGACGGGACGAAGCTGCACCGTGCCGCCGCGATCGTCGCGATGCGTGGCGCGGAAGCGGGCGGCGGAATCGGCGTCCATGGGGACGCAGCGGAAGCGTGTCATGGCGCGATCCTGGCGCAGCCCGCGCGCCCGCGCCTCCCGCCTGTTGCGTCCGCATGCGGCACCGCGCCCGCATCGGGTCCGATACGGGCGCGGGCGCTTTCCCCCGGGCGGGCGCCGCGGCAGGGGGCGTGATGCCGCGTCAGCCGGTCACGCCCGCCGGGGGCGCGCGCGGCTCACCGCATCGCGGCGATGTCGATCACCTCGACCGCGGGAAGGCCCGCCACAGGCCCGGTCGCGGTGGCTGCGCCGGTCTCGAGGTTCACGCCGTGCAGCGTCCCGCCCGCGAGCAGGAAGCCCATGTTGGCGCCGCCCTCGCCGGCCAGGATGTCGAAGGCGACGCCCGGCGGCAGCATCGCCGCCACCTCGCCGCGCGGCTGCTGCACGCCGTCATTGGGCGGCGCCTGCAGGTTGAAGGTCCGGGTCAGCGTGTCGATGGTGTAAAGCGCCGTGGCGCTCGCGCCGCCCACGCTGTTGGTGTAGGCGCCGGCGGTGATGCGCGGCGCCTGCTCCGCGAAGGCCGTGCCCGTCGCGTACTTGAGCGCCCCGTCGCGCACCGCCTCGCCGGTGTCGACATTCACGCGCAGGTTCACACCGTTCATGCCCATCACCCGCAGGCGGTTGGCGACCGGGTTGAAGTCCACCACCGCGCGGCCGCCGGGCTGGAACTCGGTGTTGAGGCGGCTGACCTGCGTCGCGCGGCCGGTCGCCGGGTCGATCGTCACGATCTGCCCGCGCTCGGTCACGCCATACAGGCGGCCATCCTGCGGCCGCTGGTCGATGCCCATGACGCGGCCATCGGCGCCGGTGATGCGCACGGGGGTGGCGGCGCGGCGCGTCTCGCTGTCGATGCGCACCAGCGCGTTGTCGGCGGTCAGCCCGACCAGTGTCGTGGCCTGGGCTGCGCCGGCGGCGGCGATCATGCCGAAGGCGGCGAGGGTGAGGCGGAAGGGGGTCGTCATGGCGGTCTCTCCGTGGGGTTCGAAACGAGGCCGCCATCGGCCCCGCTGAATGCCCTACGGAGCGCCGCCGCGGATGGATGCAGGGGCGCGATCACGAAATCGCGCGGTGCCGGTAGCCCTGTGGCTTGGCGCGCAGCCGCCGCACCGGGTCCCATCGAAGCGGGCTTCGATGGGTGCCCGCCAACCCTGCGCGCGGATACGTCCGGCGAAGGCGCCGGCCATATCAGGGCGCGGGCAGCACCACGATGGTCACCGTGCGGGAGGGCGGCTCGGCCATGCGCACGCGCGGGCTGAACTGCGCGCTGCGGGCTTCCGCGCGCAGCCGGTCGCGCTCGATGCCGCGGGCGGAGAGCGCCTGCGCCACGGCGCGCGCGCGTTCCGCCGCCAGGCGGATCGAGGTGGTGGCACCCCCTTCCTGCCCCGCATGGCCCAGCAGGCACGCGACGCGGTCGGGATTGTCGCGCAGCAGTTCCTGCGCCGCGGCGAGCGGCGTGCGCGCCGCATCCGTCACGCGCGCGCTGTCGCGGGCGAAGGGCACGGCGAAGACATCGTCCTCGATCTGCTCGGCGCCGACGCAGCTGAAGGGGCGGATCTGCGCGGTGGCCGGCGCGGCGGCCAGTAGCGCCAGCGCGACCAGGCGGATCATGCCGCGAGCACGCCGGCCTGGCGCAGCCGCGCGATCAGCCCCGGCGCATCGAGGTTCGGATGCGCGCCGCGCAACTCGGCTTCGGTGATGGCGGGCCGCGCCATGATCCAGGCGGCGGCCTCGACCTCGGGCAGAGTCATGGCGACGATGCCGGAGGGCGTGCGCAGGCCGAACTCGTTGCCACGCCTGACGGGTCTCGCTTCCGCCACGACGCGGAAGGCGGCACCGGAGGGCTCGTCCGGCGACGCGCCGCGCGCCGCGAGCAGGTCGTAGCCGCCGCGCTGGAAGCGATAGTCGCGCACGAAGCCCGCCAGCACCTCCTGCACCTTGGGGTCGCGCGCGAGGGCGGCGAGGCGGTCGCCCAGCAGCGCCGCGCGCGAGGCCAGCGCCTCACGCGCGGCGGCGCTGCCATCCTGACGGGGCAGCGGCTTGCGGAACTCGGCGTCGTAGAGCGCGCGCTCCATCAGCACGTTCAGCACGTCCATCCCGAGCGGCGCGTGCACGCCATAGGCGACATGGACGGAGTTTGGCGCCTCGGCCAGCGCGTCGTGGTACCAGCCGCGCGGCAAATAGAGGATGTCGCCCTTCTTCAGTAGCACCTTGGCGCGCAGTGCGCCCTTGGCCTGTTCGTGGTGGTCCTGCTTCTGGCCGCGGAAGGCGGGGTGCGGGATCGGCCATTCGGCGCGGCCTTCCCAGATGTTCCAGGTCTTCTCGCCTTCCACCTGGACGGCCCAGACGTCGTGCGTGTCGTAATGCGCGTGGAACGCCTTGTGCGACTGGAAGGAGATGTAGACGTTCGCCTGCGCCTTGCCGAAGCCGGCCCCCTCCAGCGCGTCCGACACGGCGGCGAGGCCGGGTGTCAGGCTGTCCACGTCGTTCATCACGACCGAGGCACCGCGGCGCACCCAGTCCTGGACCTTCGCCGCCACTGGCTGGAGCACCTGCGCGCCGTCGCGCGAGACCGCCTTCACGCTGTAGGCCGCGGGCGGCACCGGCGCGCTGTCGAGCACCAGCTTGAGGCTGGTCTCGGTCCAGACATGCGTCATGTCGAGCAGCCGGTTGATGCCCGCCCAGTCGAGCACGCCGGCGAACTTGTCCGGGCTGCCCTGGATGTGCAGCGGCGCGCGGTCGTAGTGCTCGGCGAGGAACCGCTCGGGCGTGATGGGCGAAAGAAGGTCCTGCAACGTCATCTTCATGCGGCGCATCCTAGCGCGGCCGGGCGGGCTGCGTCAGCGTCCGGTCTGGACGCGGCGGGGCCGGCCGGCGCAGGCTGCCCCGGCGGCGAAACGGAGGAAACCATGGCGAACGACATGCCGGGCCCGGGGGACACGACGCGCGCCGAGGTGCTGCGCGCGGCCGGGGAGGCGCTGGCGCGCCTGGCCCCTGCCCTGCCGCCCGATGCCGCGCGCCTGCTGCGGGATCTTCATGCCGCGGTGCCGACCGCCGAACTGGCCGCCGAGCCGCCCGAGGCGCTGGCCGCCGCCGCCGCCTC
>NZ_JACADR010000100.1 GCF_016106005.1 Roseomonas rosulenta | reverse complement strand
CCGCGGCGGAGGCGGCGGCCGCGGCGATGGCCGCGCGGCTCGCGGCGATGGCGCCGGCGCCGGGCCTGGCCGGGGTGCGCGCGCTGGTGGTGGATGATGCGGCTGAGGGAGTCTTCGTCGCGGCGATCGAGGCGCGGCAGCCACGCGATGCGCAGACGGCGCTGTTCGCGATCATCCACGGCCGCCACTTCAATGGCCAGGATACGCCGATGACGATCGGCCCGGTGCCGCGCGCGGCCTTCGCGCGCTGAGGGTCAGGCTGTCGCGCGCAGGAAGGCCGCGAAGGTCGCGGCGGCGGCCATGAGGTCGGGCGTATCCATGGCTTCATGCGGGTTGTGGCTGCCGTTGGCGTTTCGGATCAGCAGCAGGCCGGTCGGGATGCCCTGCGCAGCGAAGTTCGCGGCGTCGTGGCTGGCGGGCGAACCCAGCGGCAGGGTCGCCACGCCGGCGCGGGCGGCCGCGGCGGCGAGCGCGGCCTGAAGCCCCGCATCGCAGGGGCCGAGCGGCGCGGCGTTGCGCGGGCCGAGGTCGAAGGCGACACCTCGTCGCGCGGCGGTGGTGGCGAGGATGTCGTGGAAGCGGCGTTCCAGCGTGGCCAGGTGGTCGGCGTCGTAGGCGCGCAGGTCGATCGAGAAGGTGAAGCCGCCGGCGACAACGGTGATCTCGTGCGTCGCGACATCGGTGTGGAAGCGGCCGATGGTGACGGCCATGGCACGGCCGGCGGCGTCCTCCTCGGCCCAGAGCGCATCGAGGGCGGTGAAGATCTCGGCACCCGCCAGCGCCGCGTCGTGGCGGAAGCGGCGGGGCAGGCCGACATGCGCGTCCTCGCCTACGATGCGGATGGCGGCGTGGCGGATGTTGCCGGGGATGCCGGTGCAGATGCCGATCGGCACGCCGGCCTCGAGCAGCGAGGGCGCCTGTTCGATATGCGCTTCCAGGAAGCAGCGGATCGGGCCGGGTGGCAGCAGGCGCGTGCCGGGCGTGATCGCCGCCGCGTCGCCGCCGCAGCGCGCGATGTGCTCGGCGAGCGTGAGGCCCGTATCGGCGCGGCGGCGGTCCAGCGCCTCCGGCGGCAGGATGCCGAGCGCGGCGCGGCTGCCGATCAGGCCGAGGCCGAACCACACCGCTTCCTCGCAGCGGAAGGCGGCGATGGTGATGTCGGCGCGTGGCGCGAAGCCCTCCGCCTTCAGGGCCGAGACGGCGGCCAGCGCGGCGACCACGCCCGCTGCGCCGTCGAAATTGCCGCCATGCCGCACGCTGTCGAAATGCGACCCCAGCAAGGTTCGTGGTGCCGCGCGGTCGGCGCCTGGCCAGGTGAGATACAGGTTCGCCGCGGCATCGCGCGTGACCTCGAGGCCGAGGTGTTCGGCCTCGGCGATGGCCAGCGCATGGGCGGCGTTCTCGCGCTCGTCGAAGGCATGGCGCGTGATGCCGGGCGGATCGGCGCCGATCGCCGCCAGCGCATCGAGCATCGCCTGCACGGCGGCGAGGTTCACGCGCCGAGCTCCGCCAGCACCTCGGCCGTATGCTGGCCGAGGCCCGGGGCCGGCGCGTGCCAGTGGCCGAGGCCGGGCAGCATGGGCAGCGGCACCTCGCCAAGCTGCGGCTGCGGCACGCGCGAGGCGCCGCCATAGGCGACCACATGCTCGTTCGCCAGCCAGTCGAGCGGCGTGTTGACGCGGTCGGCCAGCAGCCGTGCACCCTGTAGGCGGGCCACCCAGTCGGCGGAGTCGCGCCTGGCGAAGGCGGCGCGGACGATGGCGTAGAGCGCCTCGCGATTCTCCCAGCGCAGCGGGAAGGTCGCGAAGCGCGGGTCGGCCTTCGCGTCGGGAATCTCAAGCACGTCGCAGATGGTCAGCCATTCCGCCTCGCGCACCAGGGTGATCATCACCCAGGCGCCGTCGGCGGCCTGGTAGGCGCCGGCGGGCGCATTCGGTGGTGCGGCGGATTTCCCCTGGTAGCCCCATTCGCCGATCTGGTGCGTCAGCAGGTTGGCGCTCGCGGCCATCAGGGACATGTCGATGATACGCCGGCGTGGCGTGCTGTCCTGCGCGCGCGCAGCCAGCGCGACCTGCACGGCGGCGAAGGCGTGGATGCCTGTCGCCATGTCGGCGATGAAGGGGCCGGCCTTGTGCGGCGCGCCATCGGCGCCGGCGTTCAGCGCGACGAAGCCGGAGAACGCCTGCGCCACGGAATCCGTGCAGGGGCGTTCGCGATAGGGGCCGGATTGCCCGAAGCCGGAGATCGACAGGCAGACCGCATCGGGCTTGGCGTTCTCGGGCCCTAGGCCGATGCGCGCGGCGACACCGGGGCGGAAGGCCTCGATCAGCACATCGGCCTGCGCGGCGAGCTTCGCGGCGGCGGCGCGGCCTTCCTCCGACTTCAGGTCCAGCACGACCGATCGCTTGCCGCGGTTGAAGCAGACCGTCATCACCGACACGCCATCTTTCGCGGAGCCGAGCCCGCGGGACCAGTCGCCCTCCGCCGGCTCGAGCTTGATGACGTCGGCGCCGCAGGCGGCGAGCATCATCCCGCAATAGGGCCCGGCGATGCCCTGGCCGGCATCGAGCACGCGGATGCCCCTGTAGGGGCGCATCGCCTCGTCCATCGCGTTTCCTCCTCCGCGCTTGTGGGCCTATCCTGACGCGAAGCCGCGACAAGGGAAGGGGATGCCATGAGGATCACGCGACGTGCGGCGCTGGCGGCCACGCTGGCGACGCCCGCCCTGGCGCAGGACTGGCCCACGCGCCCGGTGCGCTGCATCGTGCCCTACCCGCCCGGCGGGCCGACCGACCTGGTGGGGCGCGTGGTCGCGCAGCGCGCGCAGCAGGAGCTCGGCCAGCCGCTGGTGATCGAGAACAAGCCGGGGGCGTCGGGCACGATCGGCTCGGCCGAGGTGGCGCGGGCGGCACCCGATGGGCAGGTGTTCCTGGTGAATGCGTCCGCGCATGTCATCATCCCGCACATCAACCGCTCGATGCCCTATGACGCGCTCAACGACTTCACGCCGGTAACCAACATGGCGATGGTGCCGCTGGTCGCGCTGGTGAATCCGCGGCTTCCGGTGCGCACGCTGCGCGAACTGGCGGACCACGCGAAAGGCAATCCGGGGCGGGTGAGCTATGCGTCGTCCTCGATCGGCGGCGCACAGCACCTGGCGGGGGAGATGTTCAAGCAGATCGCCGGCGTGGACATGGTGCACATCCCGTATCGCGGCGCCGGGCCGGCGATCCAGGACCTGATCGCGGGCAATGTGCAGGTGATGTTCGACAGCGTGCCGGCCGGCGCGGGCGCGGTGCGCGAGGGGCTGCTGCGGCCGCTGGCCGCGCTGGATGCGCGGCGCATCGCGGTCTATCCGGAGTTGCCGACCTCGGCGGAGGCCGGGTTTCCCGACCTTGTGATCTCGACCTGGTACGGCATCTGGGCGCCGCCGCGCACGCCGGCCGCGATCACGGAGCGCATGCAGCGCGCGGTGGCGGTGGCGGTGCAGGACAGCGACGTGCGGGCGCGGCTGGCACCACTCGGCGCCGACCCTGTGGCCGATACGCCGGCGCAGTTCGACGCCTTCTGCCGCAGCGAATCCGCGAAGTTCGGCGCCATCGTGCGCGCCGCCAATATCCGGATGGAATGATGCGCGCGATCCTCTGCGAGTCCTGGCGCGATTTCGATGCGCTCGAGCTGAAGGACATCCCGCCGCCGCCGCTGCGCCCGCGCGGGGTGCGCATCCGCGTAGCCGCCGCCGGCGTCTCCTTCGCGACGCAACTGGTGGTGGCGGGCAAGTACCAGCGCAAGCCGCCGCTGCCCTTCGTGCCGGGCACGGAGGTGGTCGGCACCGTGATCGAAGCCGCGCCCGATGCCGATGCGCCACCGCCGGGCACGCGCGTCTTCGCCGTGCTCGACTGGGGTGGCTATGCCGAGGAAGCGGTGGCAGACGACATCCATGTCGTGCCGATCCCGGACGGGCTGCCGATGGAACCGGCGGTGGCCTTCCCGATCTCCTACCCCACCGCGGGGTCGGCGCTGCTGTGGCGTGCGCGGGTCGCGCCGGGCGACTGGGTGCTGGTGCAGGGGGCGGCGGGGGGCGTGGGGCTCGCGGGCATGGAGATCGCGAAGGCGATGGGCGCGCGGGTGGTGGCGCGGGCGGGGGCGGCGAAGCACGACATGCTGCGCGCGCGGGGGGCGGATCTGGTGCTGGACAGCGCGCTGCCGTTCCGCGACGCCGTGCTGGAGGCGACCGGCGGCGTCGCCTGCGTACTCGACACCATCGGCGGCGACGCCTTTGATGAGTCGCTACGCTGCCTTGGTGATGGCGGGATGCTGGTGGTGATCGGCTTCGCCGGCGGCGGCATCCCGACGGTCGCGGCGAACCTGCTGCTGTTGAAGAACATCGCGGTCGCGGGGGTGAACTGGGGCACCTATGTCGGCTGGTCGCCGGGCGACAACCGGCAGCGCCACGCGCCGCGCGCGCGGGCGCTGTGGGCGCAGTTGATGGCCTGGTGGCAGGCCGGCGCGCTGAAGCCGGAGGTGCATGCCGCCTTCCCGCTGGATCGGTTCCGCGAGGCGATGGCCGAGCTGCGCGAGCGACGCAGCGCCGGCCGCGTGATCCTGACGCCGTGAGTGCCGCGCGCGACCATCGCGGCATCGCGCTGATCGTCGCCTCGGCGCTGTTCATGCAGAACCTGGACAGCGCGGTGCTGGCGACCGCGCTGCCCGCCATGGCGCGTGACCTGAACGAGGACCCCGCGCGACTTGGTGCGGCGATCACCTCCTACCTGGTGGCGCTGACGGTGTTCATCCCGTTCTCGGCCTGGATCGCCGACCGCTTCGGGGCGAAGCGCGTCTTCATGCTGGCGATCCTGGTCTTCGTCGCGTCGTCCGTGCTGTGCGGCCGCGCGCAGGGGCTGGGCGAGCTGGTCGGCTTCCGCATCCTGCAGGGTGTCGGCGGGGCGATGATGGTGCCGGTCGGGCGGCTGCTGCTGCTGCGCGGCGTGGCGAAGAAGGACATGCTCTCGGCCATGGCCTGGCTGACCATGCCGGCACTGCTGGGGCCGGTGACGGGGCCGCCGCTGGGCGGCGTGCTGACCGACCTGTTCTCCTGGCGCGCGGTGTTCTGGATCAACGTGCCGATCGGGCTGATCGGCTTCGCGCTGGTGGCGTGGAAGATCCCCTACGTGGCGCCGACGCGGCCCGGGCCGCCGGATCTCCTGGGCCTGGCGCTGACCGGGGCGACGCTCGCCCTGGCGATGTTCGGGATCGAGACGGTGGGGCGGCATGTCGTGCCGGGATGGATCTCCGCGGCCTCGCTCGTGCTCGGGGTCTTGGCCGGGGTGCTGGCGGTGCTGCATATGCGTCGGCGCGAGAGGCCGGCGGTGGATCTCTCGCTGTTCCGCATCGCGACCTTCCGCGACCCCGCTCTTGCCGGTAGCATCTTCCGTACCGGCGCGGGCGCGGTGCCCTTCCTGATCCCGGTGATGCTGCAGATCGGCTTCGGGATGAGCGCCTCGCAATCGGGCTTCGTGTCCTTCGCCACCGCGCTCGGCGCCTTCGCGATGAAGCCGCTGGTCCGGCCTCTGCTCAGGCGTACCGGCTTCCGTGCGGCGCTGGCTGGCAATGGCGTGGTGGCGGCGGCTGGCATCGCGGCGCTGGCGCTGCTGACGCCGGCCTGGCCGGCGGCGGCGATCTTCCTGCTGCTGGCGGCCGGGGGCCTCGCGCGCAGCCTGCAGTTCACGGCGCTGAACACGCTCGCCTTCGCCGACGTGCCGGCCGAGCGCATGTCGGCGGCGACGGCGCTCTATGGCACTCTGCAGCAACTGACCCCGGCGCTGGGCGTGGTGCTGGCGACGACGACGCTGGAGGTGTCACTCACGCTGTCGGGCCGCGGCGCGCTGGCGGTGGCGGATTTCTCCTGGGGCTTCCTGGTGGCGGCGGCGGTGGTGCTGGCCTCGGTGCCGCTGCATGCGCGGCTTGCGGCGGATGCCGGCGCCGAGGTGTCGGGGCACCGGCGATAGCGGCGGGCGCCCGGCTAGAACAGCTCCATCAGCTTCGCGTGGTCGTCCAGTTCGGCGGGCGCGCCTTCGAAGATAAACGTCCCCGACCGCATCACCAGCACGCGGTCGGATATGGCAAAGGCCTCGCGCACGTTCTGCTCGACCAGCAGGATCGACATGCCGCGGGTCTCGCGCAGCGTCGCGATCGGCCGGATCAGGTCCTGGAACAGCTTGGGTGCGAGGCCGATCGAGGGTTCGTCCAGCAGCAGCACGCGCGGGCGCGTCAGCAGCGCACGGCCGATCGAGACCATCTGCTGCTGCCCGCCCGAGAGCGTGCCGGCGCGCCGCGTGCGGAACTCCCTGATGCGGGGCAGGACGTCCAGCACTTCCTCCACGCGTTCGCGCTGGCCCGATCTCGGAACGCCGGCCGACCACAGCGCGAGGCCGAAGATCTCCTCGACCGTCAGGTCCGGGAAGACGCCGCGGCCCTCGGGCACCAGCGCCACGCCGGCCGCGCCCATCGCCGCCGGGCTGTGCTGGCCGGGCGGCCGGCCGAAGACGTGCAGCGTGCCGGCCGAGGGGCGATGCAGGCCGAACAGTACGCGCAGGAGCGTGGACTTGCCGGCGCCGTTGTGTCCGATGAGACAAAGGATCTCGCCGTCGTTCAGCGTGAGCGAGACATTCTGCAGCACGTCGCGCCCACCGAAGCCGGCGGTCAGGCCAAGGGCCTGGAGCGCCGGCGCGGTCATGCCGCCTCCTGCGGGCGGTCGCCGAAGTAGATCGCGGCAAGCGCCGGATCGTGCAGGATCGATTGCGGGTCGCCCTCCGCCAGCACCCGCCCCTGGTCGAGGAAGGCTATGCGGTCGGACAGTTCCGCCACGACATCGAGGTTGTGCTCGATCAGGCAAATCGCGACACCGCGTGCCGTCGCCGCGCGCAGCAGCGCGCCAAAGCGCAGCCGCGAGGCGAGATCAAGCCCGGACGCCGGTTCGTCGAGCAGCCAGATATCCGCCTCGGCCGCCAGGATGCGCGCCATGGAGAGGAACTTGCGCTCGGCATAGGCGAGGTCGACGGCGCGCGCATCGGCGAGGTCCGTCAGCCCCGTGGCCTCCAGGGCGGCGGCCGCGCGCGCCTCGCGTGCGGCGCGCGCGCGTGCGCCGCCCGGCTGCCAGAACCAGGCGGATGTCTCGGTCGCGGCCAACACGTTCTCGCGCACCGTCATGTGCGTGAACAGCCGCAGGTCCTGGAAGGACCGGGCGACGCCGAGCCGCGCCACCTGCCGCGGCTTCAGTCCCATGATCGGCTTGCCGCGAATATGCGCCGTGCCGGAATCCGCACGGAGGTTTCCGGTGATGAGGTTGAATGTGGTCGTCTTGCCCGCGCCGTTCGGCCCGACCAGCGCCGTGACCTGCCCCGCGGGGAGCGAGAGCGAGACTCCCGCCACCGCCTGCACGCCGCCGAAGGCGCGCGCCAGGTTCTCGGATTTCAGCAGCACCTCGGTCACGAGGTGGACCTCCCCTTGGTCTGGTCGCCGACCAGGCCGGCGGGGCGGAAGATCATCAGCAGCGTCATCGCCAGGCCGTAGATGATCTGCTGCACGGCGCCGACTTCGGTCGGCGGGATGAAGGGGATGAAGGTGAGCACGGCCGGAAGGGAGAGCAGCATCACCGCGCCGACCAGCGGCCCCCACAGCGTGCCGGTACCGCCGATGATCACCATCGCCATGATCTGGATCGACTGGTCGAGCGTGAAGGATTCGACGTTGATGAAGGACAGGTGCAATGCATAAAGCGCGCCCGCGACTCCTGCCCCGGCGCAGGCGAAGACCACGGCCAGCGTCTTCGCGGCATTGACGTTCTTGCCCAGTGCTTCCGCCGCGCTGTCGGCATCGCGGATCGACTGCAGCGTGCGGCCGAAGGCGCCGCGTTGCAGCAGGGCGGTCGCCCAGAGGATCAGCGCCAGCGCGGCGAGTGCCAGCGGCAGCACCGGCACCACCGTGCCGAACAGCTCCGGCCGCGGGATGCCGACCAGCCCGCCGATCCCGCCGGTCAGCGGCTTCAGTTCCGCGAACAGCGTGCCCGCCACCATCTGCAGGCCGAGCGAGGCGGCGACGAAATACTCGCCCCGTACGCGCAGCGCCGGTAGCGCGAGGCACAGCGACAGCCCCCCCGCGATCGCCGCCGCCGCCAGGCAGGCGAGGAACGGGTTCGGCACCAGCAGCAGCGCCACCTGCGCCCCGGCATAGGCGCCGAGACCGAAGAACACCGCATGCGCCACCGAGAAGATGCCCGCATAGCCGACGATGAAGTTCAGCGTGGAGGCCAGGATGCCCGAGATGGCCGCGAGCGTGGCGAGGTTGAGCAGGAAGGCGGTCATCGCGTCTGCACCACGCCGAAGATGCCGCTCGGTCGGAAGATGATGAAGCCGAACAGCACGAGGAAGGACACCGCCTCCGCCCATTGCGTGTCGACGAATTGCAGGGCGAGGCTTTCCGCGATTCCCAGCATGAGCCCCGCAAGTGCTGCGCCGCGCAGCGAACCGATGCCGCCCACGATGGTCGCGGCGATCGAGATCAGCATGACCTGGTGACCAATTGCCTCGTTCAGCCCGGTGGTCATTACCGTGACGATGGCCGCGGGCGCGGCGAGCGCCGAGCCGATCGCGAAGGCCAGTACCGACAGCCCGTTCGAGGACAGCCCGTAGGTGCGGATCAGGTCCGGGTTCTGCGCCAGCGCGCGCAGCCCGACGCCGGCCGGATGCCGTGTGAGGAACAGCGTGAGCGCGACGAAGAGCACTGCCGCGGTCGCCAGGGCGATCCACAGCATGGGTGCGACGAAGACCTCGGGCAGAATCTCGGCCGAGAAGGAGAGCGGCGTGTCCACGGTCGCGAAACCGCGCCCGGCGATCATACCGATCACGTTCTGCACCACGATGCCGACGCCGAAGGCGGCGACGAAGACCGTGAAGAAGGATCCCTCGTGCCGCTGGATGGGCCGATAGACGTAGCGTTCCATCGCCACGCCGAAGGCCATGGCCGCCAGCACCGCCGCCGCCGTCCCCGCCCAGCCCGGCCAGCCCGCCCGCCAGGCGAATAGGAAGACATAGCCCGCGATGGTGAAGGCGGTGCCGTGCGCGACGTGGAAGATTTTGGTCGCGCCGAAGATCAGCGCGAAGCCGGCGGCAGTGAGCGCATAGATCGCGCCCACCTGCAGCCCATTGAGCAGCAGTTGCAGGAACAGCACGGGCGGTGCCGGTCAGCCGATGGCGACGAATTGCTGGCCGCGGATCTCGTTCACCTGCATCTGGGTCAGCATGTTGCCCTGCTCGTCGAACTCACCCTCGCCGCCGACCAGGTCGAATTTGCGGGTGGCGAGCATGGCGGCGCGCAGGCTGTCGCCGTTCACTGCGCCGCCGGCCGCTTCCACCTGCTTCGCCAGCAGCCCGAACAGGTAGGCCGCATTGTAATAGTTGGCGTGGTAGACGACCGGCGGCTGGCCGAAGCGCGCCTGGAAATCGGCGGCGAAGCGCCGCGTCAGCGCGTGGTTGCCGGTCAGGTCCAGCTTCTGCGAGGTGAACAGCGCGCCCTCCGCCTCGGGCATGGTGCGCAGGCTGTCGATGCCGAAGGCGGAATAGGAGCAGATGGTCTGCGTCACGCCATTGTCTCGCAGCGCCTTCACGATCTGCGCGTTCTGGGCCCCGAAGGAGGCGACATAGACCGCATCGGGGCGCGTCTGGCGCACGCGCGCCACGACGGGGCCGAATTGCTGCGCGGCGCGCGGCACCGAGAAGCTGCCTACCAGTTCGCCGCCGTTGCGTGGCAGGTTGTCGCGCAGCTGGCCTAGAATGGCGTCGCCCAGCGGGTCGTCCACGTAGATCAGCGCGACGCGCTTCGCGTTCCGCTGTCGCACCAGGAAGGGCACCATCACTTGCACCTCGAGGTGCGCCAGCGCGATGACGTTCCAGAAATAGGGCGACAGCCCCGCGAGGTCGGGCCCGACCGCGCCGCCATTCACCATGATGGTCTTCGCACGGTCGCCGATCGGCGCGACCGCCTTCGACGTCGCGGTCCAGGACACGAGCACCCAATGTGCGCGATCGACGCTGACCAGCTTGTTCATCGCCACGACCGAGGGCTGCGGCAGCGCCTGGCTGTCCTCCGCCTGCAGGCGTACCGGTCGGCGCAGCATGTTGTCGGCGGCGATATGCTGCAGCGCGACCTGCGCGCCGCGGCTGAAGGCCTCGCCGAATTCGGCGTTCGGCCCGCTCATGGGAAACAGCGAGCCCATCACGTAGGGCTCGGCGGTCTGCGCCAGGGCGGGGC
Source organism: Roseomonas rosulenta (assembly GCF_016106005.1). Classification (GTDB taxonomy): domain Bacteria; phylum Pseudomonadota; class Alphaproteobacteria; order Acetobacterales; family Acetobacteraceae; genus Neoroseomonas; species Neoroseomonas rosulenta. The sequence continues at coordinate 4,721 of NZ_JACADR010000100.1, read as the reverse complement.
GGATGAAGGGCAAGGCAAGGCCGGCGGCAAGCGCGCCGCGGCGGCCGATCGCGGGACCGGACATGGACGATACTCCCTCATGCGGGCCGGCGCCTTGTGGCGTCGCCTTTATGGCGGGAAGCCTCCGCCTGCGACGGCGGTGCTGTCAACCATAGGGCAGGCGGAAGCCGGGTTCGTCCCATTGCATCGCGGCAAGCTTCCCGCTGGTGGACAGCGTGATGTAGGCGGTGCGCATGTCCGGCCCGCCGAAGCAGATGTTGGTCGGCATCCGCTCGGGCGTCTTCACCACGCGCAGGATCTCGCCCGAGGGGGAGACGGTGGTGATCTCGCCCGCCACCAGCGTGGCGACGATGATGTTCCCGGAGGCGGCGATGGCGATGGAATCGAGCCGCCGGTAGCCGGGGAACTGGCAGATCACCCGCCCGCCATTGGCGGACGGCCAGGGGTCCTTCCTCAGCCTGCCCGGCGCCTCGACATCCCAGGCCCAGAGACGGCCCGTCTCGGTCTCCGCGACGTAGACCGTCTTGCCGTCCGGGCTGATGCCGATGCCGTTCGCGCCACCGAAGATGGGGAAGGCGGCCTCGACCGCGCCGGTGCCGTCGGCCTTCGCCCAGTACGCCCCGCCATGGTCGCGGTCGCGCGCGCGCACCTTGCCGAGGTCGGAGAACCAGAAGCCGCCATGGGCGTCGAACATCAGGTCGTTCGGGCCGCGCAGCGGGCGGCCGTCGACGGCGCGGATCAGCGTCTCGACGGCGCCGGAGCCAGGGTCCACGCGCTCGATCCGGCCGCCGGAATAGTCCGGCGCCTGGAAGCCGGGGCGCAGCAGGCCGGGTTCCTCGTGCCAGGAGAAGCCGCCATTGTTGCAGACATACAGCATCCCGTTCGGCCCCAGCGCCAACCCGTTCGGCGCGCCGGTGACGGTGGCGATGGCGGATTTCGCGCCGTTCGGCGCCACGCGGGTGATCCGCCGCGCCTCGATCTCGACCAGCGCCACCGAGCCATCCGGCATGCAGACCGGGCCTTCGGGAAAGCGCAGCCCGTCGGTGACGATGCGCAGGTCAGGGGTATCGACGGTGACGGTCATGGCGGTTCCTTCCCTTCTTGCCGCGATGATGGCGCGGCGCGGGCGCGCTGCGAAGCCTTGACGGCGGCGCCCGCCCGCCGGAGCGTTCCGCCCCATGACCACGCCCGATCCCGTGACGCTCTCCGTCCTCGACAACCGCTTCCGCGCCATCGTGGAGGAGATGGGGGAGGCGATGCTGCGCACCGCCTATTCGCAGATCCTGAATTCCTCGCGCGATTTCTCGATCGCGCTGTGTGATTCGCGCGCACGGCTGCTGGCGCAGGCCGACCACATCCCGGTGCATGTGGGTGCGATGCCCTTCGCGGTGCAGGCGGTGCTGGATGCCTTCGGCGATGCGGTGCGCGAGGGCGACATCTACCTGCTGAACGACCCCTATCACGGTGGGTCGCATTTGCCGGACCTGACCATCATCGTGCCGGTCTTCGCGGAGGGGCGGCTGCTGTTCTGGTCGGTGGTGCGCGCGCATCACACCGACATCGGCGGTGGCACACATGGCGCCTACAACCCCGCGGCGACCGAGATCTTCCAGGAAGGGCTGCGCCTGCCGCCGATCCTGCTCGGCCAGGACCGCGCCCCGCGCGCCGACCTGGTACGCATGATCGTCACCAACACGCGCCTGCCGCGCGAGGTGCGCGGCGACCTGATGGCGATGATCGGCGCGGCGCATCTGGGCGAGAAGCGGTTGCTCGCGGTGGTCGCGAAGCATGGCGCGGCGCTGACGGAAGCGGCGGCGGCGGGCATCCTGGCGCTGTCGGAGGCGCATGCGCGCCGCATCATCGCCACCTGGGCCGACGGCAGCTGGAAGGGCGAGGCCTTCCTCGACGATGACGGCTTCGGCCAGCAGGACATCCCGATCCGCGCAACGGTCACGAAGCGCGGCGATTCGATCACGGTGGACCTGACGGAGTCCGCGCCGCAGGTGCCGTCCTTCCTGAACTCCTCCTGGCCGAACACGGTCAGCGCGGTGCGCATGGCGATCGCCTTCCTGCTCGACCCCGAGGTGGCGAAGAACGACGGCTGCTTCCGCCCGATCGAGATCATCGCGAAGCAGGGCAGCATCGTCTGGCCGCATGAGGGCGCGCCGGTGACCATGTGCACGTCCCATTGCTCGAACGAGATCGTCGAGGCGGTGGTGAAGGCGCTGGCCAATGCCTGCCCGGACCGCGCCATGGGCGGCTGGGGAAGGCGCTTCCGGGTCGCGATCAAGGGCAGCGATGCGCGGCGGCCCGGCCGGTCCTTCGTGTGGCACCTGTTCCATGCGCGGCCCGGCGGCGGCGGCTCGTCGAAGGGCGATGGCTGGTCCACCGCTGGGGAATGGCATTCGGCCGGCGGGCTGAAGTTCGGCAGCGTCGAGATGGCGGAAGCCCGCTTCCCGCTGTTCTTCGCGAAGCATGAGTTCCGCCCCGGCAGCGCGGGGGACGGGACCTGGCGCGGTGGCCTGGGCGGCGAGCTCGTGATGCGGCTGGAGACGGACGGCCCGGCGGTTGCGAACACGGCCGGCGACGGCGTGCGCTACGGCGCGGCCGGGATGCTCGGTGGGCGCGACGGCGCGCCGCACCACTACACGCTGGAACGCGCCGACGGCACCTCGCGCGACCTGCGCACCAAGGAGGTCGGCATCCCGCTTGCCCCCGGCGACGTGCTGCATGTGCGCGCCGGCGGCGGCGGCGGCTGGGGGCCGCCCGAGAAGCGCGACCCGGCCGCGCGCGCCCGCGATGCGGCGGAGGGGCTGCTGTGAGCAACGCCTATCGCATCGGCGTCGATGTCGGCGGCACCTTCACCGACGTGGTCTGCGTCGCCGCCGATGGCACCACCACCCTGGCCAAGGCCGCAAGCACGCCGGCCGACCAGAGCGAGGGCGTGGTCGCTGGCCTGGCCGTGCTGGCGGAGCGCCTCGGCCTCGCGCTGCCCGACCTGCTGGCGCGCACGGAACGCATCGTGCACGGCACCACGGTCGCGACCAATGCGCTGCTCGAACGCCGCGGCGCGAAGGTCGCGATGCTGACCACCGAGGGCCATCGCGACGTCATCGAGATGCGCGAGGGGCTGAAGCCCGACCGCTACGACCTGCGGCTGCCGGCGGCGCCCGCCCTGGTGCCGCGACGGCTGCGCCTGCCGGTGCGCGAACGCATCCGCCCCGATGGGCGCGTCGAGGTGCCGCTCGATCGCGCCTCGCTCGACGCCGCCATCGCCACGCTGAAGGCCGAGCAGGTCGAGGCCGTCGCCGTCTGCTTCCTGCATTCCTGGCGCGACGACGCGCACGAACGCGCCGCGGCCGAGGCGGTGCGCGCGGCGCTGCCCGGCGTCTTCGTCACCACCAGCGCCGAGGTGCTGCCGCAGATCAAGGAGTTCGAGCGTTTCTCCACTGCCTGCGTGAACGCCTATGTCGGGCCGGTGGTGTCGCGCTATCTCGCCCGCCTGCGCGGGCGGCTGGAGGCGGCGGGCTACCAAGGCCCGGTCTTCGTCATCCTCTCCCATGGCGGCGTCGCGCCGGTCGAGGAAGCGGCGCGGCTTGCCGCCGGCACCGCACTGTCGGGGCCGGCGGGTGGCGTGGCGGCGGGTGTCGCGCTGGCGCAGCGCGGGCTGAGGCAGGACCTGATCACCTTCGATGTCGGCGGCACCTCCACCGACATCGCGCTGGTGCAGGCGGGCGAGGCCGCGCTCGGGCGCGGGCGCACCGTGGCGGGGGAACGCATCGCGCTCGAGAGCCTCGACATCGTCACACTTGGCGCGGGCGGCGGGTCGATCGGCCATGTCGGCGCCGGCGGCACGCTGCAGGTCGGGCCGCGCAGCGCCGGCGCGGTGCCGGGCCCGGTCGCCTATGGCCAGGGCGGCACGGAGCCGGCGGTGACCGACGCCAACCTGGTGCTGGGCTACCTCGACCCGGACAACTTCCTCGGCGGGGCGCGCCGGCTCGACCGCGACGGCGCGCTGGCGGCCTTCGGACGGCTGGGGGCCTCGCTCGGCATCGACGCCATGGCGGCGGCGGAGGGCGTGCATCGCCTGGCGAATGTCCGCATGGCCGATGGCATCCGCGTCGCGACCGTGCGGCGCGGCGTCGACCCGCGCGACTTCACGCTGCTCGCCTTCGGGGGTGCCGCGGGGCTGCATGCGAGCGCGGTGGCGCGGGAACTGGGTGTCACGCGCGTCGCCGTGCCGGTCTTCGCCGCGGGGCTCTCCGCCTGGGGCATGCTGCACACCGACCTGCGCTACGAGATGGCGCGCAGCGAGATCGGCACCGGCGGCGTGCCCGACGACGATGCGTTGCGAGGCATCTGGGCCGGGCTCGAGGCCGAAGGCCGGGCGCGCGTCGCCGCCTGGTTCGGCGGCGCGGTGGAGACGAAGCGCGCCGCCGACATGCGCTATGGCGAGCAGGTCTTCGAGATCGCCGTGCCGCTCGATGCCGTGGACTGGGACGCGCCGGGCCTCGCGCAGCGCGTCACCGAGGCCTTCCACGCGCGCCACGAATCCCTGTTCACCTATGCGCTGAAGGGCGAGGAGGTGGTGCTGGTCAATGCGCGCCTGGCGGTGATCGGCCGCCTGCCGCCCATGCCGGTGCCGCAGGCCGCCGCAGGCCGTGCCCCCGCCGCGCCCTTCGCCACGCGCCGCGCGCGGCTCGGCGGCACGGAGGCCGACC
>NZ_JACADR010000010.1 GCF_016106005.1 Roseomonas rosulenta | reverse complement strand
CGACTGAACGCGCCTCGGCGGGCGCGACGGCGCCGGGTGGGGCAGCCGCGGCTTCGAAGCCGCGGCCGCGCCGGGCAGGGCTGGGGCCGGCGCCTCGTTCCGCTGCCGTCGATCCGTGGTCAGGCCAGCGGCCCTGTGTGAAACAGCGTCACGCGAAGCCCGCCATGCGGCACGGGCGGGCCTGGCGTCAGGAAGGGCAGGCCCGTCGCATGGGCCAGCTTCGCATCCTGCGCCACCAGGCCCACCCGCCAGCCGACGAAGCGCGCCTTCAGCACCTGGCCGACCGCGCGATAGAGCGGGACGAGGCTGCCGCCGTCCCCGAGCCGCGCGCCATAGGGCGGGTTTAGGATGACGAGGCCCGGCGGACCCTCGGGCGGCTGCAGCTCGCTGATCGCGCCCTGCCGGAACTCCGTGATGTCGGCGACGCCGGCGCGTTCGGCATTAGCCTGGCTCATGGCGATCGCACCGGCATCGCGGTCGCGCGCGTGGCAGCGGATGCCGGCTGGGCGCGCGCGCGTCACCGCGCGCATGCGGGCCCAGGCCTCGGCGTCGAAGGTGGCGAGGTGTTCGAAGGCGAAGCTGCGGTCGCGGCCCGGGTTGAGCCGGGCGGCGATCTCCGCCGCTTCGATGACAAAGGTGCCGGACCCGCACATCGGGTCGATCATGGGTTCGCCGCCGTCGTAGCCGCATTGCCGCAGGAACAGCGCGGCCATGGTCTCGCGCAGCGGCGCGGCATTCACCGCCGCCTTGAAGCCGCGCTTGTGGAGCGGCTCACCCGACGTGTCGATGCTGAGGGTGCAGACATCCTTCTCGACCCGCGCCATCACCATGACCATGGCCTCGGGCGATTCCGGCGCGCCCAGCGTGTCGCGGATCGCGGTGGCGATGCGCTGCGCCACGGCGCCGCTGTGATAGAGGCGCGAACCGGCGCAGGACGCCTCGACGCGGAAGGGGATGTCGCGGCGCAGGAACGCCGCCCACGGCACGCGATGCGCCAGCGTGTCGAGTTGCGCCAGGTGCACCACGCGGAAGGATGCGATGCGTGCGAGCACGCTGCCCGCCCCGCGGATCCACAGGTTCGCGCGCCACACATCGGCCCAGCCGCCGCGCGTCACCACGCCGCCGGGCACTACTGTCGGGCGCTTGAAGCCCTTGAGGCGCACTTCCTCCGCCAGAACGGGCTCGAGGCCCGGGAATGTGGCAAGGAAGATCTCGAAGTCGCTGTCTTGGGTCATCACGTCCGGGGGCAAGGCCATGCCGGGCGCGACGGCTAGGCGCCGCCGGCCTTGGGCCCGGCGGCTTGTACCGGCGCGCCGGGCCGAGGGCCATGGCCGTGCGCAGCCGGTTGACTTGCCCGGCGCACCCCCCTAGAAGCGCGCCTCCACGAGGTTGACCATGAAGATCCGCAATTCCCTGAAGACCGCGAAGACCCGCGACAAGAACTGCGTCCTGGTGCGCCGGCGCGGCCGCGTCTACGTGATCAACAAGAAGAACCCGCGCCTGAAGGCCCGCCAGGGCTGATCGCGCCGCGGGCCAGACGCCTGCTGCCTTGAGGGGGGGCTTCGGCCCCCTTCGCTATTTCCGGGGGGCGCCGCCGCCGCCGCCGGGCGTCATGATCTCGGTCCCGATTCCACCGCCCTGGCCTTGCGTCCAGGTGCCGAGGAGCCGCCCATCCGCCTGGACGGCATAGGCCGCGACGCCGGTTTCCCCGGCTAGCGTGTAGCCGACGACCAGCAGCGGACCCTGCGGTATCAGGATGCCCACGCCCTGCGCGGTATCGCCGCCGACACGCCAGGTGACGCGCCAGGTGTTCTGCCCCAGCGGCGCGAGTGTCGCGGTTCCATCATAGCGCGACCCGTCCGCGCCCTGTCCCTCGACGCTATAGGTGCCCGCTTGCTGCGCCAGGGCCGATGCCGCGTGGCCCGCCAGGAGCACGGCCGTGAGCAGGAGGTATCGCATGGCGTGTCCCTCTGTGCCCGGCAGGGCGCCGGGTCCGGGACGCGATGCTGCGCCGGTCGATCCTTGCGTGCAACGCTCGATCGCGCTTGCCCAGGCGTGGGGTCGTGCGCATCTTCGCGACGGACAAAGGAACGCCGCCCGTGATCGCGCAACCCGCCCCCAAGCCCGAGATCCTCGCGCGCCGCGCTGAGATCCTGGCCGCGCTGTCGGCCCTGGTGCCCGGTGATGGCGTGATCGGCGACGCAACGCGGCTCAAGCCCTACGAAACCGACGGCCTGGCGGCCTACCGCGAGGTGCCGCTCGCCGTCGTGCTGCCACGCACCACGGAGCAGGTCGCGGCGGTGCTGCGCTATTGCCACGAGACCGGGCTGCGCGTGGTGCCGCGCGGCGCCGGCACCTCCTTGTCCGGCGGCGCGCTGCCGCTGGCGGATTCTGTGGTGATCGGGCTGATGCGCATGAACCGCATCCTGGACATCAACCTCGAGGATCGCTTCGCGGTGGTCGAGGCGGGGGTGACCAATATCGGCATCACCAAGGCGGTCGAGGATGACGGCTTCTTCTACGCGCCCGACCCGTCGAGCCAGCTTGCCTGCATGATCGGCGGCAACGTGATGATGAATTCCGGCGGCGCGCATTGCCTGAAGTACGGCGTCACCGCGAACAACCTGCTCGGCCTGAAGTTCGTCACCATCGAGGGCGAGGTGATCGACATCGGCGGGGCGCATCTCGATGCCGCGGGCTATGACTGGCTCGGGCTCATCACGGGCAGCGAGGGGCAGCTCGGCATCGTCACCGAGGTGACCGTGCGCATCCTGCGCGGGCCCGAGGGTGCCCGCGCCATGCTCGCCGCCTTCAAGGGCACCGAGATCGCGGGTGCGGCCGTCGATGCCATCATCGGGTCGGGCATCATCCCGGTCGCGCTCGAATTCATGGACAAGCCCTGCATCCATGCCTGCGAGGCCTTCGCCCATGCCGGCTATCCGCTGGATGCCGAGGCGATGCTGATCATCGAGGTCGAGGGCAGCACTGCCGAGCAGGACGACCTGCTCAACCGCATCAAGGCGATCTGCGAGCGCTTCGACCCGATCAGCCTCAAGGTGGCCGACAGCGTCGAGCAGTCGCTCGCGATCTGGAAGGGCCGCAAGGGTGCCTTCGGCGCGGTGGGTCGCATCAGCCCCGACTACCTCTGCATGGACGGCACAATTCCGACCAGCGAGCTGCCCTTCGTGCTGAAGCGCATCGGCGAGATGAGCGCGCAGTTCGATCTCAAGGTCGCCAATGTCTTCCACGCCGGGGACGGCAACCTGCATCCGCTGATCATGTTCGACGCCAACGACGCCGACAGCTTCCGCCGCGCCGAGGAATTCGGCGCGGCAATCCTGACGCTCTGCGTGGAAGTGGGTGGCTGCCTGACCGGCGAGCACGGCGTGGGCGTCGAGAAGCGGGACCTGATGAGCGTGCAGTTCACCGCGCGCGAGCTCGACCAGCAGCGGGCCCTCAAGACCGCCTTCGATCCGCAATGGCTGCTGAACCCGTCGAAGGTGTTTCCGCTGCAGGAGACGCCCGCGGCGATCGCCGCCGAATGAGCGCGTCGCTCGCACCGCCCGACGAGGCTGGCGTGGCCGCCGTGGTCGCTGCCGCCCATGCGGCGCGCGAGCCGCTCGCGATCGAAGGCAATGGGTCGAAGCGGGGGCTGCTGCGCCCGGTGCAGGCGGCGCGCACGCTCTCGGTGCGCAACCTGAGCGGCATCACGCTGTATCGCCCGGCGGAGTTGGTGCTGTCGGCGCGCGCCGGCACGCCGATGCCGGATATCGCGTCGGCGCTTGCGGAGAAGGGCCAGCAGGTGATCGCCGAGCCGCCCGACCTGCGCGCGGTCTTCGGCAGCGGCGAACCGGCGACGCTTGGCGGCATCGTCGCGGCGAACCTGTCCGGACCGCGGCGCATCGCCTGGGGTGCCATGCGCGACCACGTGCTCGGCGTGCGCTTCGTGAACGGCACCGGCGAGGTGCTGCGCTCGGGCGGGCGCGTGCTCAAGAACGTGACGGGGCTCGACCTGTGCAAGCTGCTGGCAGGGTCCTACGGCACGCTCGGCGTGATGACCGAGATCACCATCAAGGTGCTGCCCGCCCCGGAGGCCACGGCGACGCTGCTGCTGGAGGTGCCGGACCTTGCCGCGGGCGTGGGTGCTCTCTCGGCCGGGCTTGGCAGCCCCTACGGCGTGAGCGGCGCGGCGCTATTGCCCGGCACGCCGAACCTGGCAGCGCTGCGCCTTGAGGATTTCGCGCCCTCCGTCGCCTACCGCATGGGCCGGCTGCGCGAGGCACTCGGGCGTTTCGGCGATGCCCGCGTCATCGAGGCGGAGGAAAGCCGCGCCTTCTGGCGCGACGTGCGCGACGCCGCGCCGCTCGGCGCGCAGCCGGAGGATGCGGTGTGGCGCGTCTCGGTGCGGCCATCGGCCGGCCCGGCCGCGGCTGCCGCGGCGCAGGCGCTTGGCGGGCGCGCCTTGCTCGACTGGGGCGGGGGGCTGGTCTGGGTCGCGGCACCTGCCAGCGTTGCCTCGCATGACGCGCTGGTCGCGGCGGCGGCGGTTTCGGGCGGCACCTGTACGCTGTTCCGCGGGCCGGATTCCCTGCGCCTCGCCGTGGCCGTGCTGCCGGCCGAACCCGCGCCGCTGGCGGCGATCGGAGCGCGGGTGAAGGCGGCGCTCGACCCGGCCGGCATCCTCAACCCCGGGCGCATGCGGGCGGGGCTGTAACTTTCGGCTGAGCCGCCCATGTCGTCTTCGCGCAGGGCGTGTCGGCATGGCATGCTGTGCACGAGGCCAACAGGGAGAAGCCGCGAATGGCGAAGCTCAACGTCAATGGGCGGGTGGTGGAGGTCGCGGTCGACCCGGATACCCCGCTGCTCTGGGCGATCCGCGACCATGTCGGGCTGACCGGCACGAAGTATGGCTGCGGCGTCGCGGCCTGCGGCGCCTGCACGGTGCATGTCGACGGCCAGGCGCTGCGGTCCTGCTCGATGCCGGTCTCGGCCTTCAGCGAGACGCAGCGCATCGTGACCATCGAGGGCCTCTCGCCCGACGGCAACCATCCGATCCAGCGCGCCTGGCGCGAGCTCGACGTGCCGCAATGCGGCTTCTGCCAGTCCGGCATGATCATGGCCGCGGCGGCGCTGCTGGCGGAGAAGCCGCGCCCGACCGATGCCGACATCGACCAGGCGATGACCAACATCTGCCGTTGCGGCACCTACAACCGCGTGCGCGCCGGCATCCATGCCGCCGTGCGCGGCGGCACGACGGGTTGAGGGAGGCAGCGATGACCACGACCGAGACCATCCGCCCCTCGCGCCGCGCCGTCCTCGCCGGTGCCGGCGCCTTCGTACTGGGCTTCCACATCGCGCCGAAGGGCGCGCTGGCGCAGGCCGCGGCACCCGCCGCCACGCCCGAGATCAACGCCTGGGTGGTGATCCACCCCGATGACCGCGTGGTGCTGCGCATGGCGCGCAGCGAGATGGGCCAGGGCACGCGCACCGGCCTGTGCCAGATGATCGCCGAGGAACTGCACTGCGACTGGGCGAAGATCGAGACCGAATACGTCACGCCCGGCCAGAGCCTGGCGCGCAACCGCGCCTGGGGGAATTTCCTGACCGCCGGCAGCCAGGGCATCCGCCAGAGCCAGGACTATGTGCGCCGCGGCGGTGCCGCCGCGCGCATCATGCTGGTGCAGGCGGCGGCGAACCAGTGGGGCGTGCCGGCCGCCGAGTGCAGCGCGCGCGACAGCGTCATCACCCATGTGCCGAGCGGCCGCCGGCTGCGCTACGGCGAGGTCGCGGCGGCGGCGTCGCGGCTGACGCCGCCCGATCCGGTACCGCTGAAGGACCCGCGCGAATGGACGCTGATCGGCCAGTCCAGGCCGCGGCTCGACACCGCGGCGAAGACGACCGGTGCGCTGGTCTACGGCTCCGACCTCAAGATGCCGGGGATGCTGGTCTCGGTGCCGAAACGCTGCCCGGTCTTCGGCGGGCGCGTGCGCTCCTTCGATGCGGCGCGGGTGCGGGGCATGCCCGGCGTGCGGCACGTGCTGCAGGTGGGCGAGGGTGCGGTGGCCGTGGTGGCCGACACCTTCTGGCAGGCCAAGGTGGCGCTGGATGCGCTGCCGGTGGAATGGGACGTTGGCGAGAATGGTCGCGTCCAGCAATCCACCATCGACGCCATGCTGGATGAAGGGCTGAACGCCGCCGAGGCCTTCGTGGGCAACAGCAACGGCGATGCCCGCGCGGCGATCGCCGCAGCGCCGCGCAAGGTCGAGGCGGTCTATTCCTACCCCTTTCAGAACCACGCGCCGATGGAGCCCATGAACGCGACGGTGGTCTGGACGCCGCAGCGCTGCGATGTCTGGTGCCCGACGCAGAACGGCGAAGCCGCGCTGGTCGCGACTGCCCAGGCCGCCGGCCTGCCGCAGCAGCAATGCGACGTGCATCGGATGGACCTCGGCGGCGGCTTCGGCCGACGCACCACGCATGACTGGCTGATCGACGCGGTGCTGACCGCGAAGCAGGTCCCGGGCGTGCCCATCAAGACCATGTGGACGCGCGAGGAAGACATGGTGCAGGGGCGCTACCACCCCATCACCAAGGCGAAGATGACCGCGGGCATCGACGCGAATGGCGAGATCACCGGGCTGCACATGCGCATCTCCGGCCAGTCGATCCTGTCCTTCGTGTTCCCCACGGCGCTGCAGAACGGGCGCGATCCGGTGCAGTTCCAGGGGCTCAACGCGAGCGGGGCCGAGAGCGCGATCGGGTACACCTTCCCGAATCTGCTGATCGACCACGCGATGCGCAACACGCACGTGCCGCCGCATTTCTGGCGCGGCGTGAACCACAACCAGAACGCCATCTACCTGGAATGCTTCCTGGACGAGGTGGCGCATGCGACGAACCAGGATCCGCTGGCGCTGCGGCGCAAGCTGATGGCAAACCACCCGAAGCACCTGGCCACGCTCAATGCCGTGGCGGAGCGCATCGGCTGGGGAGCCGCGCCGCCGGCCGGGCGCTTCCGCGGCATCGCGCAGCAGATGGGCTTCGGGTCGTATGTCGCGGCCGCGGCCGAGGTCTCCGTCAGCGACCGCGGCGAGTTGCGCATCCACCGCATCGTCGCCGCGACCGACCCGGGTGTCGCGGTGAACCCGCGGCAGATCGAGATGCAGGTCGAGGGGTCCTTCGTCTATGGCCTCTCGGCGCTGCTCTATGGCGAGTGCACCGTGAAGGACGGTGCGATCGAGCAGACCAACTTCGACAGCTACAACGTGCTGCGCATGGACGAGATGCCGCAGGTCGAGACGATCGTGATGCCCTCGGGCGGGTTCTGGGGCGGCGTGGGCGAACCGACCATCATGGTGGCCGCGCCCGCGGTGCTGAACGCGATCTTCGCGGCGACGGGCAAGCGCATCCGCTCCGTGCCGCTGAAGAACCAGGACCTGCGCCGCGCGTAGCGTGCGCGTGGTGCTGGCCCTGCTGCTCGCCGCGGCATCGCCCGCGGCGGGCCAGGTCGCGGGCTTCGTCGTGCGGGGCGATGCCATCGAGGCGCCGCTTGCGGGCCTGGTTGGCGACGCCGCGCGCGGCGAGGCCGTGGTGAAGAACCGGGAGACAGCGAATTGCCTGATCTGCCACAGCATCCCCGACCCGCGAGAGCCCTTCATGGGCGAGATCGGCCCGCCGCTCGCCGGCGTGGGCGGGCGGCTGTCACCAGGGCAGATCAGGCTGCGCCTGGTCGATCCGACGCGGGTGAATCCCGGCGCGATCATGCCGGCCTATCACCGCACGCACGACCTGCTGCGCGTCGATCCGCGCTTCGCCGGCCGGCCGGTGCTGGGCGCCCAGGAGATCGAGGATGTCGTCGCCTGGCTCGTGACCCTGCGGGAGTAGCGGCATGACCACCGCCACGCGCCGCGCCGTGCTGCTGCTGCCCGTCGCCGCCTCCGCCGCCATGGCGCAGGAGGGCGACATGGCCGCGGCCGAGCGCGCCATCCTCGCCGGCCGCACCCCGCGCGAGGCCGGCATCGCCTTCGACATGCCGCGCCTGTCGGAGAACGGCAATTCGGTCGATGTCGCGGTGCGCGTGGACAGCCCCATGACCGCCGCCGACCATGTCCGTGCCATCCATATCCTGTCCGAGAAGAACCCGGTGCCGCGGGTCGCATCCTTCTTCCTGACGCCGCGCGCCGGACGCGCCGAGGTCGCCACGCGCATCCGCCTCGCCACCTCCCAGCAGATCATCGTGCTGGCCGAGACCAGCGCGGGCGAGGTGCATCGCGCCGCCCGCGAGGTGATCGTCGTGCTCGGCGCCTGCGTGGAGGGCGGCTGACATGGCGAGCCCCATCGTCGCGCGCATCACCCTTCCCGAGCGCGCCCGGCGCGGCGAGGTCGTGACCATCCGCGTGCTGGTGCGCCACCCGATGGAGCGCGCGATCGACGCGCCGGGCCTCACACCCCTGCCGCGGAAGATTCTGCACAGCATGCGCGTGACCTATGCGGGGGCGGAGGTGTTCCGCGCCGAGCTCTCGCAGGGCATTACCGCGAATCCCTACATCGAATTCACCACCCTCGCCGTCGAGACCGGCGACCTGGTCTTCGAATGGGAGGAGGACGGCGGCGCGACCTACCGGCGGGAGGCCCGCCTGGTGGTGACGTGATCCGCCGCGCCGCGGCCGCGCTGCTGCTGCTGGCCGGCGTCGCTGCGGCGGCGGACATCCGCCCTTCGCGGGACTTCCTCTCGCCCGAATTGCGCGCGCAGCAGGATGATCCCTCTCGCCATCCGGGTTGGCTCTGGGTCGAGGAAGGCGAGGCGCTGTGGGCGCGCGGCGCACGGTCCTGCCAGTCCTGCCATGGCGGAATCGAATCGATGGCCGGTGTCGCCGCGCGCTATCCCGCCGTGGCCACCGATGGCGCACTGCTGAACCTGGAGGGCCGGATCGAGCGCTGCCGCACGGAACAGCAGGGCGAGGCGCCCTTCGGCTACGAGAGCGAGCCGCTGCTCTCGCTGACCGCCGCCATCGCGCAGCGCTCGCGCGGCATGCCCATGAGTGTCGCGACGGACGGCGCGGCGGCGCCGTTCCTCGAACGCGGGCGCGCCTTCTACGAGACGCGGCAGGGGCAGCTCAACCTCGCCTGCGGGCAATGCCACGACGACAATGCCGGGCGGCGGCTGCGCGGGGACGTGATCTCGAACGGACTGGGTACGGGTTATCCAGCCTATCGGTTGGAATGGAACACGCTGGGGTCACTGCATCGGCGGCTGCGGGCCTGCTCGCTCGGTGTGCGCGCAACGCAGCTCTCGCTCGGTTCGCCGGAGTACTTGGCGCTGGAACTCTACCTCGCCGCGCGGGCGCAGGGGCTGCCGGTGGAAGCGCCGGGGCTGCGTCGCTGAATCACTGCACCGGAGTCACGGCGAATCGCGCCTTGCCTTCGGCTTCCAGCGCGGCGCGGCGGTCGTTGATCTGGCGCTGCACGGCGTCGCGGTCGGAGCGCGAATAGCGGTAGCGCCGGCAGCCCTGGTTCCATTCCGCGACGGCGGCGTTGAAGGCCTGCACCTGGCCCTGCTTGGCAGAGCGCATGTCGGGGCGCGCGGCCTCGATGCGGATGTCGTTGAACATGCACCAGCGCAGTTCGGCGCGGCTGAGCGACCGGTCGCCGCCATGCTCGGGCGGCTTGGTCTCGGTCATGTCGTCGCCGCAGGCGATGAGCGCGAGGGCGAGCAGCGCGGCGATAGGGCGGAGCGTCATGGGTGGGTCCTCCCGCTCGCCCCCGGGGGGACGAGTCGCGGGAATGCTACCATGCGCGGAACGGTCCCGCGCCGTGACCTTGCGCTCAGTCCCGGCACCCTTAGGGTGCGGCTCGGCACGAGGAGGCGCCCCATGGCCCAGCGAAAGCACCGCATCGCCGTCATCCCCGGCGATGGCATCGGCAAGGAAACCACGCCCGAGGGCCTGCGCGTGCTCGATGCCGCCGCGCGGCGCTTCGGCTTCGACCTGGAACTGACCTACTACGACTGGTCCTGCGAGACCTACGCGCAGACCGGCAAGATGATGCCCGACGACGGCATGGACCAGCTGCGCGACAGCGATTCCATCTTCCTCGGCGCGGTCGGCTGGCCGGGCGTGCCCGACCACGTGTCGCTCTGGGGCCTGCTGATCCCGATCCGCCGCGGCTTCGACCAGTATGTGAACCTGCGCCCGTGCAAGCTGCTGCCCGGATCGGTCTCGCCGCTCGCCAATCGCGGTCCTGCGGACATCGACTTCTACGTGGTGCGCGAGAATACCGAGGGTGAATACAGCTCGGTCGGCGGCCGCATGTTCCCCGGCACCGATCGCGAATTCGTCTCGCAGCAGTCGATCCTCACGCGCATCGGCTGCGACCGGGTGATGAAATATGCCTTCGAGCTCGCCATGACCCGCAAGCGCCGCAAGGTGACCTCGGCCACCAAGTCGAATGGCATCACCTTCACCATGCCCTACTGGGACGAGCGTTTCGCCGCGATGGCGAAGAACTATCCGGACGTGACCACCGACCAGTTCCACATCGACATCCTCTGCGCGCATTTCGTGCAGCACCCGGACTGGTTTGACGTGGTGGTGGGCTCGAACCTGTTCGGGGACATCCTGTCGGACCTCGGCCCGGCGGTGGCGGGGTCGATCGGCATCGCGGCCTCGGCCAACATCAATCCCGAGAAGACCGCACCATCGATGTTCGAACCGGTGCACGGCTCGGCGCCGGACATCGCCGGCAAGTGGATCGCCAACCCGATCGGGCAGATCTGGTCCGGCGCCATGATGCTCGAGCATCTCGGCGAGAAGGCGGCGGCCGACTGCATCGTGCAGACCATCGAGAAGCTGCTGGCCGAGGGTGGGCCGCGCACCCGCGACATGGGCGGCCAGGCGGGCACGGTCGATGTGGGCAAGGCGATTGCCGAGGCGGTGGCGCGCGGCTGACCCCGCGCGTCGACGGTCCCGCCTGACGCGCCTGTCACTTGAACCCCCTGGGGTGTCTCGCTATCGTAGCGGTCCGTTGCGAGTGATTCGCAACTGACGCCTCGGAGGGTTCGGCCATGGGCCGCGACTTCAGCCATATCGCCCGCCGCTGCGAGCGATCAGTGGTGACGGCCTATCGCGAACTGCGCGAGCAGGGCGCGGGCGACTTCAGCGCCTTCGGGGCCTGCACGGCGCTGTATCGGATCCATCATCCGGAGGCCTCTGTCAGCGAGGCGCGCCGCTTGGTGGCGGAATGGATCGACCATCACATCATCCGCGCCGAGGCCGGCCCCACCCCCGGTTGCGACTGCGACTGAGCGCTACCCCGCCGGCTTCGCCCAGGCGATCGCCGCGCGCGCCAGGGCATCGATGGTATCCGCCACGGGGAAGGGCAGGGGCGGTCCTGCCGAGATCCCGAGCGGAATTTCCGTGCAGCCCAGCACCACCGCCCGCGCGCCGCGCGCGGCCAGCGCCACCGCCATTTCGGCGAGCGGCGCATAGGCCTCCGCCACGCGGTTCGCCTTCACGCCGTCAATCGCGGGCATGACGATGCGGTCCATCTCCTCGGCCGAGGGCACCAGCACCTCGAAGCCGCGGCTCTCAAGGCGGTCCTGATACAGGCGCATCGCCAGCGTGCCCTTGGTCGCCATGAGCCCGATCGGGCCCTGCGTGACACCGAGGCGCAGCAACTCGTCCGCCGCCGCCTCCACGATGTGCAGGATGGGCAGGCGGGTTTGCGCCTGCATCGCCTCGAACCAGCCATGGGCGGTGTTGCACGGGATGGCGATCGCGCCGCAGCCGGCGGCCTCGAGCCCGCGGATGCCGCGCATCAGCGCCGGCAGCGGGTCCTCCCCGCCCGACAGCCGCGCGGCGGTACGATCAGGTACGCGCGGATCGGACCACAGGATGGTCGGGATGTGGTCCTGGTCGCGTTGCGCCGGCGTGAGCAGGGTCAGCCGCTGCATGAAGGTGGCGCCGGCCAGCGGACCCATGCCACCGAGCACACCCAGCATCCTGGCCTCGGTCATCCTGCGAATACTCCGTCCCAGGTCAGCTTCACGCCCGTCACCAGCAGCAGGGCATACAGGATGCGGTAGAACAGCGCATCCGACACATGCCGCTGCATCCAGATTCCGAGGTACACGCCAGCAGGTGCGAGGGGCAGCAGCACCAGGCTGGTCGTCAGGTTGCCGATGCTGAGATTCCCCAGGAAGAAATACGGCACCAGCTTCACATAATTGACGATACCGAAGAACACCACGGTCGTCGCGGCCATCACCTGGCGGTCGAGCCGGCGAGGATAGAGGTAGATCGCGAGCGGCGGCGAGCCGGCATGGGCGATGGTGCTGGTGAAGCCCGAGGCCGCCGCGCAGAGGCCGCCCTTGACCGGGTTGTGCGGCGCGGGGGCGGGTGGCTCGCGGTGCCGCGCCAGCCACAGCGTGCGCGCCAGGAAGGCCAGGGTCGTGATGCCGACCATCGCCTTGATCGCCCGGTCGGACATCAGCGTGAAGACCAGACCGCCGACCAGGATGCCGACCAGCGCGCCGGGGATTAGCACGCGCATCTCCCGCTTGTCCCACTTGCCCCACCAGGCGCGCAGCCCCGAGACATCCATCGCACACAGCACGGGCAGCGCGATGCCCGCGGCGACGGGCGCGGGGACCGTCAGCGCCATCAGCGGTACCAGCAGGTTGCCCGCGCCCGAGGCGAAGCCACCCTTGCTGATGCCGGTGATCAGCACGGCCGGGATGGCGAGGGCGTAGAACCAAGGGTCGGTGACGAAGGCCAAGGCGGGGTGACGCTCGAAAGGTCAGCGTGTATGCCACATCCCCTTTCACTCGCCCATCCCGGACGCCGCGACATGGACCACCTGACCGATCCCTTCTCGCTGCTTGCGCTGGCCGCCGCCATGGCTGCGACGGGGCTGGTCTCGGGCACGCTGGCAGGGCTGCTGGGGGTGGGCGGAGGCATCGTCATCGTGCCGCTGCTGTTCAACGTGTTCCCGCTCTTCGGCATCCCGGAGAGCATCCAAATGAAGGTGGCGGTGGCGACCTCGCTCGCCACCATCATCCCCACCTCGATCCAGTCGGCGCGCAAGCACCATGCGACGGGTACGATGGATGTGGCGCTGTTGCGCTCCATCTGGCCGGCTATGCTGGCAGGCGTGGCGTTCGGCACCTTCATCGGCGTGTACGTGAAAGGCGAGGGGCTGACGGCGGTCTTCGCCATGGTGGCGCTGCTGGTGGCGCTGAACATGGGCTTCACCGGCGTGGACTTCAAAATCACTGACAGCGTGCCCTCCGGCCCACCGCGCGCGGCGCTTGGCATCGGCATCGGGTCGGTCAGTGCCATGATGGGGATCGGCGGCGGGACGCTCGGCGTGCCGCTGCTGTCGATGTTCGGCTACCCGATCCGCCAGGCGGTCGCGACGGCCTCGGCCTTCGGGCTGATCATCTCCATTCCCGCCACGATCGGCTTCGTGCTGGGCGGGTGGAACGATGCGCGGGTGCCGCCCTTCTCGCTCGGCTATGTCAGCCTGATCGGCTTCGCGCTCATCGCGCCGACCTCGATCCTGGCGACGCCCTGGGGCGTGAAACTGGCCCATACGATCTCGCCGCTCTGGCTGAAGCGCGCCTTCGCGGTGTTCCTGGCGGTGACGAGCCTGCGCATGTTCTGGAGTCTGTTTACCTGACCCTCAGACGCCGGGCGGCGGCCGTCCGGCCGCCTTGGCTTCGCGCCGTGCGCTCCCGGCCTGCGGCGAGGCCGCAGGCCGCCTTGGCTGTCAGTCCGCGCGCCGATGATCCTTGAACATCTCCCTGAGCTTCGTCTTCAGGATCTTCCCGGTCGCGGTGTGCGGGATCTCGTCCACCACCACCAGGTCGTCCGGCAGCCACCACTTCGCGACCTTGTCTGCCAGGAAGTCGCGCATCTGGTCGAGTGAGGGCGAGAGCACGCCAGGCTTCATCACCAGGATCAGCAGCGGCCGTTCGTCCCATTTCGGGTCGTGCATCGCGACCACCGCGGCTTCCGCCACGCCGGGATAGGCGACCGCGGCGTTTTCCAGCGCGATGGAGGAGATCCACTCGCCGCCGGACTTGATAACGTCCTTCGAGCGGTCGGTGATCTCCATGTAGCCGTGCTCGTCCATGGTCGCGACGTCGCCGGTGTCGAAGAAGCCGTGCTCGTCCAGCACCTCCTCCTCCTCGCGCCGGAAGTAGCGGCGGGTGATGGCGGGGCCCTTCACCTTCAACCGGCCGAAGGTCGCACCGTCCCAGGGCAGGGCGTTGCCCGCATCGTCGGTGATCTTCATCTCGACGGTATAGGGCGGGGTGCCCTGCTTGGCCTGAAGGCGGAGCATCTCCTCGCCGCGCAGATGCGCCACTTCCGGCTTCACCGAGAACAGCGTGCCGACGGGCGAGAGCTCCGTCATGCCCCAGGCATGGATTACCTGCACGCCGTACTTCTCCTGGTAGGCCTTGGTGATGGCGGGCGGGCAGGCGGATCCGCCGATCGCGACGCGCTGCATGGAATCGACGCGCGATCCGGTGCTCTCAAGATGCTGCAGCAGCATCATCCACACCGTCGGCACGGCGGCGGAGAAGTTCACCCGTTCGCGCTCGATCAGTTCGTGCACCGAGGCGCCATCCAGCTTCGCCCCCGGCATGATCAGCGCCGCGCCGACCATCGGCGCGCACAACGCGAGCGACCAGCCATTGGCGTGGAACATCGGCACCACCGGCATCACCCGGTCCGCCGCACCGAGGCCGAAGGCATCCACCTGGTTGCAGACCAGCGCGTGGATCACGTTGGACCGGTGCGAATAGACCACGCCCTTCGGATCGCCCGTGGTGCCCGAAGTGTAGCAGATGCCCGCCGCCGCGTTCTCCTCCACCGGCATCCAGGCGAAGTCGCCATCCACCTCGGCGATCCAGTCCTCATAGGCGACGGCGTTGGGCAGGGTCGTCTGCGGCATGTGCGCCGAATCGGTCAGGATCACGTAGCGCTCGACCGCAGGCAGCCTGGCCGCCAGCGCCTCCACCAACTTCACGAAGGTCAGGTCGAGCAGCAGCAGCCGCGACCCGGCATGGTTCATGATCCAGGCGATCTGCTCGGGGAAGAGCCGCGGGTTGACGGTGTGGTACACCGCCCCGGCGCCCGTGATGCCGTACCAGGCTTCCAGGTGCCGCCAGGTGTTCCAGGCGAGCGTGGCGACACGGTCGCCCGGCCTGATCCCGTCGCGCACCAGGCGCTGCGCCACCCGCAGCGCGCGGCCGCGCACCGTGGCGTAGTCGGTGCGGTGGAAGGGGCCCTCGACCGAGCGCGAAACCACCTCGCGCCTGGGGTGCTGGATCGCCGCGTGGTCCAGCACCGTGTGCATCAGCAGCGGCCAATCCTGCATCAAGCCAAGCATCACGGTCCCTCCGTTGCGCGACCCGTCCTGCCCCCGGGCGGCAGGTCGTCGTAGGCGGGAAGGCTACACCAATCGGGCGTCGCGTCAGGACCCCGCCGGCGGCATTGGCGCGTGCACGGTCCCGGCGGGGGCAGGGCGGCTCGGGCGCCTCGCGGGGAGTCATGCCCGGGCGAATCGGGAACTCCCGGGCCGCGGCCGCACCGCGCGGCGCGCCGATGCCGGCAGGGCGGTTGCCTCGCCTGACGCGCTGCACCATTTTTCCACCGCGGGCGTAGCGCCCGGGAGGAGTTCAGCCGTGGCAGGCGTGCCCGATATCAGCCCGAAGGACACCTGGGAGGCGCTGCGCAACGACCCGCAGGCCGCTCTGGTCGATGTGCGCACCGATGCGGAATGGAACTTCGTCGGCCTGCCCGACCTGGCGTCCATCGCCAAGCAGACCGTGCTGATACCCTGGCAGATCTACCCGGGCATGCAGATGAACGGGCATTTTGCCGACCAGCTGCACAAGGCGGGGCTGACGCCGCTGCACCGCATCTATTTCATCTGCCGGTCGGGTGCGCGATCGCTGGCTGCGGGCCAGGCGGCACAGGCGGCGGGCTTTCCGCACGTCTTCAACGTCGCGGATGGCTTCGAGGGCCCGGTCGATGCCGAGGGCCATCGCGGCATCGTCGCCGGCTGGAAGGCCGAGGGGCTGCCCTGGCGGCAACGCTGAAGCACGGGCATCCTGCCCCCATCATCCGCAATGATGGGGAAACGCCATGGCGCCACTGCCGCTGAAGTCCGAGTTCCTGTTCCGCATGGTGCTGTCCACCGGCGCGCCGCAGATGGTCGGCACCGCGCGCAACGGCGAATTGCGCATCGTTCCGGTCACCGGCGGCACGCTGGAAGGCCCGCGCTTCAATGGCGAGGTGCTGCCCGGCACCGCCGCCGACTGGCTGCGCGTGGACCCGGACGGCACCGCGCACATGGATGTGCGCCTGACGCTGAAGGCGGCCTCGGGAAGCCTGGCCTACATGCACTACAGTGGTATCCGCACCGGCGCGCCGGAGGTGCTGGCGCGGCTCAATGGCGGGCAGCCGGTCGATCCGTCGGAGTACTACTTCCGCATCTCGGCGCGCTTCGAGACGGGGGCCGCGGACCTGGCGTGGATGAACAGGGTGATTGCCATCGGCGTGGGCCAGCGGCCACCCAGCGGGCCGACCTACGACGTCTACGCGGTGCTGTGAGCCTCAGCGCCGCCCGGCCAGATGCCGGTTCTCGAGCCGGCTCAGCACCCGCACCACCGGCCAGAGCAGGATGAAGTACACCACCGCGGCGACCATGATCGGCGTCGCGTTGTAGGTCACGCTCTGCGCCTGGCGCGCCTGGAACAGCAGTTCCGGCAGCGCCACGACGGACGCGATGGAGGTGAGCTTCACCACCTCCAGCGTGTTCGAGATCAGGTCCGGCAGCACGTTGCGAACCGCTTGCGGCAGCACCACGAAGCGCATGGTCTGCCCGCGGGTGAGGCCGGTCGATCGCGCCGCCTCGATCTGCCCGCGCGGAATGCTCTCGATGCCGGCGCGCAGGATCTCCCCGTAGTAGGCGCCGGTGTTGAGGAAGAAGCCGATCGCGACGGCCCCCCATGCGCCGACGTCGAGGCCGATGAAGGGCAGGCCGGCGAAGATGAAGATCAGCAGCACCAGCGGCGGCAGCGCGCGGAAGGTGTCCACCCAGGCGCGCAGCGGCCACTTCACCCAGGGCGAATGCACTGTCGAGAGCACCGCGATCATCACGCCGCCAACGATGCCCAGCGGCACGACCAGCGCCGAGAGCAGCAGCGTCGCCTGCAGCCCCTGCCACAGGATCGGCCAGGCATCCTGGACGATCTGCCAGTTCAGGAAGGTGTCGAGGAAGATATCCATCGGGATCAGCGCTTCCACGCGAAGCGCGTCTCGATCCAGCGACCGAGCACGACCACCGGGAAGAACAGCACCAGGTAGGCGATGGCCCCCAGCGTCAGTGGCGAGGGATTGAACGAGAACGACACCCCCGCATTCGCCGCGCCCAGGATGTCCGGCACCGCCACCACCGAAGCCAGCGCCGTGCCCTTGGTGATGGCGATGGTCCGGTTGGTCAGCGGCGGGATGGTGATGCGCAGCGCCTGCGGCAACACCACGTAGGACAGGGTCTGGAGGAAGCCGAGGCCCGTGGAGCGCGCTGCCTCCCACTGGCCCTTCGGCACCGAGGTGATGCCGGCCCAGAAGACCTCCTCGGAGAAGGCCATCAGCACCAGCGTCAGCGCCAGCCAGGAGGCGACGAAGCCCGACAATTCCACCCCCGCATTGGGCAGCCCGAAGAACAGCAGCACGATGATCACCAGCGGCGGCAGCGCGCGGAACAGGTCCACCACGAAGATGATCAGCCAGTTCAACGGCCGGATTCCGAAGGCGCGCAGCAGCGCGAGCGCGAGACCCGCCGCCAGCCCGGCGGCGATGATGCACAGCGCCAGCATCACGGTCAGGCCAAAGCCCTCGATGATCTTGGGCAGGTACTGCGCCATGACGCGCGCGTTGAAGAAGCTGTCGGTGAAGCGCTCCCAGCCGGTCATGGCGCGCCACTCCTGCCACGGCTTACGCTATGCTGCGCCGCAGTGCCGATGAAGGATCGCGCCGAATGACCCTGCCCAAGACCGCTGCCCTGGCCGTGCTGGCCGTGCTCTGCGCCGCCGCCGGACCGCCGCCGGAGGCCGAGCGCATGGTCCCCGGCGGGCGCGGCGGCTTCGTCAGCGACGGGGCCGATGGCTGTTGGCTCTGGGCGAGCGGCATCCGCGCCGGCGTGCAGAACCTCACCGCCTCCTGGACTGGCCCTTGCCCGGAGGGGCCTGCGGAGGGCGAGGGCCGCGCCGAGGTTCGCTGGCAGGAGGACGGCGTCGAGCGGGCGATGATCTACGAGGGCGACCTGCGGCGGGGCAAGAACGACGGCCAGGGCACGCTCACGCTGATCACCGGCAAGGAGATCCGCCTGCGCCAGGAAGGCACCTTCCGCGATGACTACTTCGTCTTGGGCCGCGTCGAATTCCCGGGTACGGGCATCGTCTACGAGGGCGGCTGGAGCATCGCGCATCCGAATGGCCGCGGGCGCCTGGTCATCCGCGGCCGCGTCGTCGAAGGCGACTGGACGAATGGCTGCCTGCGTACGCCGCAGGGTTGGATCGCCTTCACACGCCCGGCGCGGGAATGCGAGGGCCGCGACACCTGAGGACGGGCGAGGCGCCTCGCCCCCGAAGCCATGGCGCGGCATCAATGCCGCTCGATCTGGCGGATGAAGCTGCGGGTGCGTTCGTGCTGCGGGGCGGCGAAGAGCTCCTCCGGCGCGCCGGTCTCGACGATCGCGCCATCGGCCATGAACACCACGCGGTCGGCGGCGGCCTTGGCGAAGCCCATCTCGTGGCTGACCACCACCATGGTCATGCCGTCCTCGCGCAATTCTCGCATCACCGCGAGCACGCCGCCGACCAGTTCGGGATCGAGCGCGCTGGTCGGTTCGTCGAACAGCATCACGCGGGGTTCGAGCGCGATGGCGCGCGCGATGGCGACGCGCTGCTGCTGCCCGCCTGAGAGTTGCAGCGGGTAGTGGTCCGCACGGTCGCCCAGGTGCACGCGGTCGAGCGCCGCCGCTGCCTTCGCCTCGGCCTCGGCCCGCCCCAGCCCCTGCACCTTGCGCAGCGCCAGCGCCACGTTCCCCAGCGCCGTCATGTGCGGGTAGAGGTTGAAGGACTGGAACACCATCCCGATGCGCTGCCGCGCCCTGTTGATGTCGGTGCGCGGGTCGAGCATGTCGATCCCGTCCACCATGACCGAGCCGGAGGACGGGTCCTCAAGCCGGTTCAGGCAGCGCAGCAGCGTCGACTTCCCCGACCCCGACGGTCCGATCAGGAACACGAGTTCCTTCTCGGCCACCACGAGGTCCACGCCCTTCAGCACATGGAGATGGCCGAAGTGCTTGTGGATCCCACGCGCCTCGACGATCGGGGCGTCGGGCATCAGCCGCAATTCGGGTTCTGCGGCGTCGGGTCGTAGCCCGGCATGTCCGGCGGGCCGTACCCAGGGAACTCGACCCGCTCGGCCTGGTCGGGGCCGGGGGCATCGCCGAACCAGCGCTCGGACAGGCGTGCCACGGTGCCGTCGCGCTTCATGCAGGTGAGCACATCCTCGACCTGGTTGCGCAGGGCCGCGCTGTCGCGCCGGAACGGCGTGCCCCAGTGCAGCCGCGAGCCCGGAAGCACGAAGTCCGCCACGTATTGCGGTGTGCGCGACGCCGAATACCGCACCACCGTATTGCCCGAAAGATTGGCATAGGCGCGGCCCTGGATGACGGCCTGGGCTGCATCGGCCTGGCTGTCGAAGGCGAGCAGCGTGAGGTTCAGGCGCTCCCGGTTGTTCGTCACCCACTGCTCGTAAGGCGTGCCCTTGTTCACGCTGATGGTCTTGCCGCGCAGGTCTTCCTCGGAGCGGATCGGCGGCGTGCCGCGGCGGATGCCGAACTGCAGCTCGGTCCAGAGGTAGCCCTCGGTGAACAGCAGTGCCTCGGCGCGTTCGCGCGTGACCGTGGTGGGCGCGCAGAGGAAGTCGTAGCGCCCGGCGTTCAGCGCCGGAATGAGGCCGGAGAAGGCCGCGCTGTCGATCACGATCTCACGGCCCATGCGGCGCGCGACCTCGCGGAACAGGTCGATCTGGAAGCCCTGCACGCCGCCCTGCAGCGAGGGGAAGGCGTGGGGCGCGAAGGTGCCGTCCACCCCGCAGCGCAGCGGCGGCTGCCCCTGAGCGAGGGCCGGGCCGGCGGCGGCGGCCGAAATCAGGGCGGCGGCGAGGAGCCTGCGCATGGTGGAAATCTCCTGTTCACGTGGTGCCTTGCAACATTTCCAGATGGCTGCCCCGCTGTCCATGCAGGGACCGCCACAAATCTGCCTTGCGAGCGTCCCGGTGGCGCCCCGCGGCGGTGTTCTATTCCTGATGAACGGAGCAACCGCCATGCCAGTCATACCCATCGCGCTGATCGCCACCGGACTCCTGGGCAACCTGCTTCTGGTCGTGCTGCTGCTCGGCGATGCGACGGCGCCGGGGCGCATTCCGCTGGCGGTGGCCGCCGCACTCGCGCTCGGCGGCGGGGCGCTGATGCTGGGCGGGTTGCGTATGCTCGAACCACGCCGGCCGGAACCGCTCGATCACCGTTCCTGATGGCGATTGTCCATCCCGCGGAAGACGATCAGCGGGCGTGACCTTCGCGCGCGGGGCGACATCTCCAGCCAGTCGAGGAACTCCACCAGCACCTTGCCGGTGATATCCGCCACGTGGTGGCGATGCGCCGCTTCCGGCGTGTACCAGTCGAGGCGCTCGAGCTCGCCCGACCCGGCGATGTCGCCGTGCACCGCCTCGGCCGGTGCGGCGAGGAAGCGGGCGTTGAAGCGGATCGGTCGCCGGCCCGGCGTGACGGCACGGCAGATGTAGTGCAGCGCGCCGAGGTCGGCCGCGACACCCCCGCCGCGCCGCTCCCCCAGCACCAGGCCTGTTTCCTCGTGCAGTTCGCGCACCGCGGCGATGGCGATGGCGCGCGCCCGGGCAGGTGTCGCGCGGCGTTCCAGCATGCGTTGCGTGACAGGTTCCAGTTCCCGCACCGCCGCCTGGCGATGGTCGTCGGCATCCACGCGCCCGCCGGGGAAGACCATGACATCCGGCATGAAGCGGTGGCGCGCGTGGCGCTTGCCCATCAGGATTTCCGGCCCGGCGGGGCCGATGCGCCAGACGATCAGGCTGGCGGCGTCGCGCGGGCGGGCGGTGCGCCGCGTCTGGCCTTCGGCGTCGGCGCCGCCGGGGTTGTCGGCCGCCGGGTCCTCGCGCGCGGGTTCAGTCAAGCGCGAAGCCCCGCAGCCGCAGCCAGGTGCGGAAGCCGAAGCGCTCGGGCACGCTCAACTGCCGCGCGGCGTTCTCCGACCAGGTGCAGCCTTCGGGGGCCGGGCCATGCACCTCGGGGTAGCGCGGCTTCTGGCGCGGGCGCAGCGCGTCATAGGCCTCGATCGCGGCGGGCAGGGCGCTGTCGTCATAGGCTTCGCGGTGGATCACGGCAGAAGGCGGCAGGCGCGGCGTGGGTTCGTTGCGTGCCTCCGGCCAGCCGAGCGTGAGCCCGGCCACGGGGTAGACCGCCTCCGGCAGGCGGAACAGCGGCGCGACCTTCTCGATATGGCTGCGCACGTAGGAGATCGGGCAGGTGCCGAGCCCGGCAGCGTCCGCGGCGGCAATTGCCATGCCCATGGCCAGCGCGGCATCCACCGCGGTGTTGAGGAAGGTGTCCATGTTGTTGTTGGCGTGCTGGCGGCCATGCAGCGTGCAGGCCGCCTGGCCGCGCCGCATGTCGCCGCAGAAAAGCAGCAGGACCGGCGCATCCTTGATCCAGGGCATGGTCCCGATCCAGTCGGCGACCTTGGCGATCTTCGCCGCATCGCGCGTGACAATGATCGAATACTGCTGCAGGTCGGATTTCGACGGCGCCGATTGCGCGGCGGCCAGCACCGTGTCGAGCAGCGCGTCCTCGATGCCGCGCGCGGCGTAGCGGCGCGTGACGCGCCGGTCGAGCAGGGCGGCGAGGGCGGGCGGGATCTCCGCCGGCGGCTCGAAGGGCAGGATGCCGTAGCGGGCGGTGATCAGGTCGTGCGTGGACATGGGGGCAGCGTGGCACCGCGGCGCGCGCGCGGGAAGGTCAGGCACGGACCACCCAGGCATCCGCGACGGTGACGCCCTGGCCCTCGGCGTGGATGATCAGCGGGTTGATCTCGGCCTCCGCCACCTCCGTCACGGCGGCGAGGCGCGAGACCGCGACGATGGCGCGCGCCAGCGCATCGAGGTCGCCCTTCGGCAACCCGCGCCAGCCAGCCAGCGGCTTCAGGCCTTTCACCTCGGCGATCATGGCGTGGGCTTCCGCGAGGCCGACGGGTGCGCAGCGCAGCGCGGTGTCGCGATGCAACTCCGCCATGACGCCGCCGGCGCCGACCAGCACGACCGGGCCGGTCTCGGGGTCGCGCCGGAAGCCGAGGATCGCCTCCGCGAGTCCCTTCGCCATGGGCTGGGCAAGGAAGCCGGTGATGACGGCGCCGGGCGCCTTCGCCGCGACGCGCGCCGCCATGGCAGCGGCCTCCGCGCGAAGCGCCACGGCGTCAGGAATGTTCAGCGCCACGCCCCCCACCTCGGTCTTGTGCGCCAGGTCGGGCGACAGGATCTTCAGCGCGACCGGGTAGCGCAGACCATCGGGCACGCCATCCGGCGTTGCGAACACCGCGACGCCGCTGTCGAGGCCGAGCGCCGCGAAGAGCCGGCGGGCATCCGCCTCATCCGGTCGCGCGGGCAGGGTGTGCGTGACGGTGCCGGCCTCTGGCACGGCGCGCGGCGCCTGCCATTCCAGGAAGGCGCGGATCGAATCCGCACAGGACTCCGGCGTGCGGAAGGCCGGGATGCCGGCCTCGCCCAGCATGCGCAGCGAGACATCCGCCTGCGGCACCAGGAAGGCCGCGATCGGCTTGCCATGACCGGCCTTGGCCGCGCCCACCAGTCCCGCGACGGCATCCGCCGGGCGGAACTGCGCCGAGGAGCCGATGACCGAAAGCGCCAGGTCGGTATCCGGATCGGCGGACAGTGCGGCCATCGCGGCCTGCACCTTGTCGGCGCGCGTGCCGGCCAGCGTCACGTCGATCATGCGGCCATGATGCGGCAGGCCGGCGGCCTTCAGGCCTTCCACCGCGACCGGATGCGGCGCGCGCGTCTCGATCCCGGCGACACCCAGCGCATCCACCGCCATGGCGCCGCCGCCGCCGGTCGTGGTCATCACCGAGACGGCGCGCCTGGACGCTGCCAGCGGCTTGCGGCCGATGAACAGCGCGGGGGCTTCGAGCAGCGCCTCGATCATCGTGACGCGGGCGATCCCGTTGGCGCGGAAGAAGGCATCCGCCGCCGCGTCGGAACCCGCCAGCGCACCGGTGTGGCTGTTCGCAAGTTCCGCCCCGAAGGATGACCGCCCGAGCTTGAAGGCGATGATCGGCTTGCCGGCGGCATGCGCGCGGCGCGCGGCTTCGGCCAGCAGGTCGGCGCGGCGGATCGCTTCCAGGAACAGCAGGATGGCGTCGGTGTCCGGGTCGTCCACCAGCAGGCTGGCGATCTCGCTCGCGCTGAGGTCGGCCTCGTTGCCGGTGCTGATGAGGTGCGAGAAGCCGAGACCGCGCGCGGCGCCGCGCGCCATGATCGCGCCCAGCATGGAACCCGATTGCGACACCAGCGCGAGCCGGCCCGCCGGCAGCGTCTCCGCCTCCAGCGCGGCATTCACCGAGCACGCGCTGCGCGCATTGACGTTGACGAGGCCCATGGAGTTCGGCCCGAGGATGCGCACGCCTGCCGCACGTGCCGTCGCGAGCAGCCGTTCCTGGCGCGCACGCCCTTCGCCGCCGGATTCGGCGAAGCCATCGGCCAGGATGGCGGCGACCGGGATGCCCTTGGCCGCGACATCGGCGATGACACCTTCCACGTGCTCGGTCGCGAGCAGCAGGTAGGCCAGGTCGACCGGCCCGGGGATGGCGGCGATGGAGGGATAGGCGCGCTCGCCGAGGATGGTCTCGGCGCGCGGGTTCACCGGATAGAGTTCGCCGTCGAAGCCATGCTTGCGCAGGTAGATCTGCGCGCGCGCCGTAAGCCGGGTGGGGTCGGCCGAGGCGCCGACCAGCGCGATGCGGCGGGGGTTCAGCAGGGCGGGGGCGAGCGCGGTCATCGGGGCAGTGTTCCGGTTCAGCGGTTTGGCTGCGCGACGCAGCCTTCAGGTGGTGTCGCGGGCGGAGCGACGTGCAGCGCCAGGAAGGACGGCGTGGGCGCATCCGCCGGCAGCGGCGAGAGATCGGAGGCGTGCAGGGAGACGCCGCCGGCGGCGATCACCTCCCGCGTTGCCGCGCGTGCCAGCAATTCCCTTGTCGGGCGCAGGACAACGGCGCGATGGCCGGGCGGCATGCCGGGCAGGCCGTGGAACAGCACGATCGCCGCCGGCTGCGCCCAGGGCAGGTTCGACGGCAGTCGGTCGAGGTGGCGCGCGACGGGTGCGAAGGCGCAGGGCGCGGCGCGCAGTGGCGCCTCGAGCGCCGCCGTCGCGCCCAGGCGCTGGACGGCGTCGCGGATCTCGGCCGGAGCCTGGGCTGCGGCGGGTGCAGCGATGGCGCAGAGCGCCAGGGCCAGCACCCGCCGCATGGGGGGCTCAGATCGGGTCCCAGCAGAAGACGTCGCCGGAGCGCTCGAGCTTCGAGAAGCCCTGCTGCAGTGAGGGCAGTGCGTATTCCGCGATCGCCTCGGGTGTCCAGCCATTCTCGCGATGCACCGACTTGATCGGGCGGATCTGGCTGTAGACGAACAGCTCGTTCATCCGCGGGGAGAAGATCTGCCCCGTCACGTCCTTCGCCGCGTCCGAGGCCAGGAATACAGCCAGCGGCGCGTTCTTGTCCGGCGTCATCTGCATGATGCGCTCGACGCGGCGCTTCTGCTCGGGCGTCTCGGCCGGGATGGTGCCGGTCATGCGCGACCAGGCGAAGGGCGCGATGCAGTTCGACCGCACGTTGAAGCGCGCCATGTCGAGTGCGATCGACTTCGACAGCCCGACGATGCCGATCTTGGCCGCCGAGTAGTTCGCCTGGCCGAAATTGCCGATCAGGCCGGAGGTCGAGGACATGTGCACGAAGGCGCCCGACTGCTGCTGGCGGAAATGCGTGGCCGCGGCGCGCGAGACGTAGAAGGAGCCCGACAGATGGACGGCAATCACGCTGTCCCATTCCTCCGGCGTCATGCGGTGGAAGATCTGGTCGCGCAGGATGCCGGCGTTGTTCACCACGATGTCGATGCGCCCGAAATGGTCCATCGCCGCCTGCACGATCTTCTGCGCGCTGGCCCAGGTGGCGACGCTCTCGGCGGAGATTTCCGACACGCCGCCATTCTGCGCGATGATCGCCTTGGTCTGCTGCGCGGGCGTGGCGTCCTGGCCCTCGCCCGACACCGAGGCGCCGACGTCGTTGATGATGACCTTGGCCCCCTGGCCGGCCATCATGATGGCGATCTCGCGCCCGATGCCGTTGCCGGCCCCCGTCACGATCGCGACCTTGCCTTCGAGCATGTTCGGCATCAGGCATTCCCTCCGTCGGTTTCTTGCCGCCGGAGGTTCTAGACCCGGCCCCGCGGGCCGTGAAGCCGGGTTGCCGGTCCGGCGCACGGGCCTATACATGGGGCATTCGGGAAAGGGGCTTCCGTGGCGTTGGTGACGCTCGAGGGCGTGGGCAAGACCTATCGCGGCCGTACCGGGGCGTGGGAAGCGGTGCGCGACTTCACGCTTGACCTGGCCGAGGGCGAGTTCTTCTGCCTGCTCGGCACCTCGGGCTGCGGAAAGACCACGGTGCTGAACATGGTCGCGGGGTTCGAGCAGCCGACCGCCGGGCGGATCCTGCTCGACGGCAGGCCCGTGGAGCGCCCCGGTGCGGATCGCGGCGTGGTCTTCCAGGGGCATGACAGCCTGTATGACTGGCTGACCGCGCTCGACAACATCGCTTTCGGGTTGCGCCTGCGGGGGCTGGGGCGCGGCGAGCGGCGGGCGAAGGCGGAGCACTACCTGAACATGGTCGGCCTGACGGGGCAGGGTGCGAAGCACCCCTCCGAGCTCTCGGGCGGCATGAAGCAGCGCATCCAGATCGCCCGCGCCCTGGCGAACGACCCGCGCATGCTGCTGATGGACGAGCCCTTCGGCGCGCTCGATGCCATGACCCGCGCGGTGCTGCAGGGGGAGTTGAGCCGCATCTGGGCCGAGACCCGCAAGACCGTGCTGTTCATCACCCACGACATCGAGGAAGCGGTGGCTCTCGCCACGCGCGTCGGCGTGATGAAGCGCGGGCCGGGCGGCACGCTGAAAGCCGTGATCCCGGTCGATCTGCCATTTCCGCGCGAACGCACGTCGGACACTTTCATGGCGGCTTTCCGCCAGGTGCACGCCCTCATTCACGACGAGATCCACGGTGCGCACTGACCGCTTCGCCACCGTCGCAGGCTATGTCGCGGGCTTCGCGCTGCTGTTCCTCATCTGGCACCTGGCGGCGACGCTGCTGGTGAAGTCGGTGCTGTTCCCGCCGCCGCTGCCGGTGCTGGCCCGCGCCATCGTGCTGATCGAGGACAACATCCTGCAGGAGCAGATCATCGCCTCGATGCGGCGCATCCTGCAGGGATTCCTGCTGGGCAGCGCGATAGGCATCCCGATCGGCCTCGCGATCGGGTCGTTCAAGCCGGTCCGCTGGCTGCTCGAACCCTGGACCGAGTTCTTCCGCTTCATCCCGGCGGTCGCGATGATCACCGTCGCGGTGATCTGGTTCGGCATCGGGGAGGAGAGCAAGATCTTCCTCATCGCCTACACCACGGTCTTCGTCGTCGTCATCGCCACGGCGGCCGGCGTGGGCGCGGTGGGGCGCGACAAGATCCGCGCGGCGCAGTGCCTGGGTGCGTCGCGCCTGCAGGTGTTCACGCTGGTCGCGCTGCCGGCGACCGTGCCCTACATCCTGACCGGCATGCGCCTCGCCATGGCAAACGCCTTCGTCACCATCGTCGCGGCGGAGCTCATCGCGTCGAATGACGGACTGGGCAAGCTGCTGTGGGACGCGCGGCTGTTCATGCAGATCGAGGACATCTTTGTCGCGCTCGTGGCGCTCGGCCTGCTCGGCTTCACCACGGACAGGGTGTTCCGCGTACTGATCCGCGCCTTCGCCGGGCGCTTCAATGCGACTGTTTGAGCACACCTTCGGCATGACGCGACTGTTTGATGCAACAGGGAGAAGCAAGATGAACCGCCGTTCCATCCTGGCGCTGCCGGCCGCGGCCGCGGGCGCCTATGTCCTGCCGGCCTCGGCGCAGGCGCCGACGCGCAT
Organism: Roseomonas rosulenta; assembly: GCF_016106005.1. Lineage (GTDB taxonomy): Bacteria > Pseudomonadota > Alphaproteobacteria > Acetobacterales > Acetobacteraceae > Neoroseomonas > Neoroseomonas rosulenta. The sequence goes on along the minus strand of NZ_JACADR010000010.1, from coordinate 14,346 downwards.
CACCATCGCCACCGGCGTCGATCCGTCCTTCTCGCCCTATTACGTCGCGAAGGAAGGCGGCTTCTTCGAGCGCAACGGGCTCGACGTCACGGTCAATACCGGCCCGTCGGGCAGCGCCATGATCGCCTTCCTGATCGGCAACCAGATCAACTCCGCCTATGGCGCGGAGCAGGCCGGCGTCTCGGCCAATGTGCGCGACGCGAATGTCGTGGCGGTGGCGGAAGGTACCGCGCTGCTGCGCTGGATCAGCGTGCTGGGCCGCAACATCCGCACAATGGAGGAGCTGAAGGGCAAGCGCGTGGGCGTGGCTCGTGGCACGGGGTCCGAGACCTTCTGGCTCTCGGTCGTGGCGAAGCTCAACCTCAACCCCGCCGACTACACCATCGTGAATGTCGAGGCGCCGGAGATGGTCGCGGCACTCGAACGCGGCAACATCGACGCCTTCGCCGTGTGGGAGCCCTGGCCGACCCGCGCCCAGCGCGCCATTCCCAACACGCACATCCTGATCAACAACGAGGCGATCCAGATCGTCCGCAACTACGTCTACATGAACAAGGCCTGGGCCGAGCAGAACCGCCCGACCACTGAACGCCTGATGCGCAGCCTGATCCAAGCGCAGGAGTTCATCGAGAGCAATCGCGACCAGGCCGCGCAGCAGGTCGCGCGCTTCCTCCGCCAGGACCGCGCGCTGGTCGCCGAGCTCATGACCAAGGTAGCGTTCCGCATGAACCTTACGCCGGACAGCGTGGCGAACATCCAGCTCGCCATCGACCAGCTGCGCGGGATGAACCGGCTCGACCGGCCGGTGACGACGAACGACGTGATCTGGGCCGACCCGCTGCGCTGGGTCGCGCCCGACCGCGTGCAGATCTGAGCGCCATGGCGGCGGATCGTCGGATCGCGCCTCTCCGGCGGCTCGCCGCGCATGTGGCGCAGGTCGCCCCCATCGACCTCTCGCTGCGACTGTGGGACGGGGTGCTGCTGCCGCTCGCGCCCGCGGCGCGCAGCGACCTGGTGGTGGCCATCGCGACGCCGGCGGCCCTCACGCGCCTGGTGCGTCGGCCGCGCCTGACCACCGTCGTGGAGCTGATCGCCGAAGGCGCGGTCGATCTCGAAGGCGGCACGCTGCTGGACCTCTCGGCGCGGCTCGGCGGGGGATCGACGCGCGGGCTCGCGAAGCGGATCGACAAGCTGATTGCGGCGCGCACCCTGCTGCCGTTCCTGTTCGGTCCCGGCAGCGGCGGCGATGGCCACGCCTATGCCGGCGCGCAGGCCGCGAAGCACGGGCAGGGACGCGACGACAAGGCGCTGGTGCAATTCCACTACGACCTGTCGAACGATTTCTACGCGCTCTTCCTCGACCCCGAGATGGTCTATTCCTGCGCCTACTTCCCCGACTGGGACGCCGACATCGCGACCGCGCAGCGCGCCAAGCTCGAGATGATCTGCCGCAAGCTGCGCCTCAAGCCTGGCGAACACATGCTCGATATCGGCTGTGGCTGGGGCGGGCTTGTCTGTCATGCCGCGCAGCATCACGGCGTGCGCGCGCATGGGGTCACCCTTTCCCAGGCGCAGCATGATTTCGCGGTGGAGAAGGTGAAGCGGCTCGGCCTGCAGGACCGCGTCACGATCGAATTGCGCGACTTCCGCGACCTGCAGGGAATCGAGTTCGACAAGATCGCCTCGATCGGCATGTTCGAGCATGTCGGCCTTGCCAACCGCGCGGGCTATTTCCAGCAGATCCGCGCGCTTCTGAAGCCGCGCGGCGTCTACCTCCACCATGCCATCACGCGCCCGATGAAGCGCACCGAGCGTGACTTCCGCAGGAAGCGGCCGGAATACGGCGCCATCATCAATTACGTCTTCCCGGGCAGCGAGCTCGACCACATCGGCGGCACGGTGGATGCGCTGGAATCCGGCGGCTTCGAGGTGCACGACGTGGAGGGCTGGCGCGAGCATTACGGCCGGACCTGCCGGCTCTGGACCGAGCGGCTCTTTGCCAATCGCGCCGCCGCCGAGGCCGAGGTCGGCGCGGCAAGGACGCGGCTGTGGCTGCTCTACCTGGCGGGCGTATGCCTCGGCTTCGAGCGCGGCACCATCGGCATCTTCCAGACGGTGGCGACGAAGCGCGTTCGCGGCGCCTCGGGCCTGCCGCCGACGCGCGGTGACCTCTACGCATGATCCTGCGCCGCGCTACCGCGGCCGACCTGCCGGCCATCGTGGCGCTGCTTGCCGACGACATGCTGGGCACGGCGCGCGAGGCGCCGGGCGATCCTGCCTATGTCGCCGCCTTCGCCGCCATCGAGGCGGATCCGAACCAGTTCCTCGCCGTGGCCGAACAGGACGGGCGCGTGGTGGGCTGCCTGCAGCTCTCCTTCATCCCGGGCCTGTCGCACCGCGGCGCCTGGCGCGGCCAGGTCGAGAGCGTGCGCATCGCCGCCGATCAGCGCGGATCCGGCCTGGGGCGCCGGATGCTCGACTGGGCCATCGGTCAATGCCGGGACCGCGGCTGCCGCCTGGTGCAGCTCACCACCGACAAGTCGCGCGCCGAGGCGCGGCGCTTCTATGAATCGCTCGGCTTCGTCGCGAGCCACGAAGGAATGAAGATCACATTGCGGCCGTGAGCGAGGCGCATTTTCAGCAGAGGTGCGGTGCCCGCCGCGCTAGTCTGTGCGCGCTGCGCGATGGAGGGCCCGGTGACCATCTTCGACGACGCCGCGAACGGCATCCCGAACCCGGCCGGGTATGCCGCGCTGCTGGACCACCTGGACAATACCCTGCCGCCGCTGATCGCGAACGAGTACCTCGCGATGCCGGGGAGTCCGGGCGAGTTGCTGACCATGCGCTTCGACGCCCCGGACGGCTCCGGCGCCTTCATCCGCACCATGTTCGACCACGGCGCAGAGGACCGCGTCGTCGCGGTCTGGGGCGTCTCCCGCGCCGAGCCCGCCGGGACGCGCGACACGTCGCGCATGGCAGGCTTCCTCGGCGGCGTCTGGTCCGACACCTATCCCGGCGACGACCGCGGCCATTTCTTCGCCCACACCATGGGCGGGGGCATGGACATCAACCTGTTCCCCCAGGCGGCAAGCGTGAACCGCGGCGGGCTGTGGCGGCGCATGGAGCGCTACGCCGCCGCCAATCCCGGCACCTTCTGCTGCATCCGCCCGGTCTATACGGCCAGCGGCTGGCGCCCGAACGAGATCGACTACGCGGTCTTCATGCTGCCGCCCGAGCCCTTCGGCCTCTGGCAGGCACGCTTCCCGAACTGATGCCGCTCAGGATTTCGCCGCGATGATCGCCCCGGTCTTGCTCTCCGGGATGCGCGTGCGCCATGCCCCCGCATCCACCTGCGTCACGAAGTCGAGCACCGCGCGGTTGAAGGCGTCCGGATCCTCGAGGTTCATGGTGTGCCCGCATTTCGGCATCACCAGCAGAGCGCTGGTCGGGATGGTGCGCTTGAGGAACACCGAGGGTTCCAGCGTCGGGTCGTCCTCGTCGCCGGCGATGACGAGGGTGGGCACGGTCAGGTTGCAGAACTGCGCCTCCAGATCGCCCAGCGCGGGTCGTTCGCGCTGCACGCCCATCATCGTGTTGGCGGAGCCCTCCGCCGAATGCTCCATCAGCTGCGCGCGGAATTCGGCGTAGCCGCGCGGGTCCTTCTCCTCGAACACCAGGCGTGTCGGGCCGCGCGCATAGACGGCGCCCATCGTCTCCATGCCATCGGCGCGGATGCGGGTGGCGGTGGCTTCCACCTCGGCGCGGAACTGCTCGCGCTTGCCCGGCGCGGCGCCGTAGCCCACGCCCGCTGCGGTCAGGCTGCGCGCCAGGGCGGGATGCCGCAGCCCCAGGTGCAGTGTCGCGAAGGCGCCCATCGACAGCCCGACCACATGCGCCGGCGCCAGGCCCAGCCCCTTGATCACGGCCGCGATGTCGTCGGTCGCGCGGTCCTGCGAGTAGGCGCGCGGATCGGACGGTACGGCAGAGGGCGGATAGCCGCGCGCATTGTACGCGATGCAGCGGTAACGGCGGGAGAAGAACCGCATCTGCGGTTCCCAGGAGCGGCTGTCGCCGGCGAATTCGTGCACGAAGACCATGGGTATGCCGCTGCCGGCCTCCTCGTAATGGAGGTCAACGCCATCATCGGTGCGAAGGATCGGCATGCCATTCAGTCCTGTCGTTGCCGGCGCAGGATGGGAGTGCTTCGCCATCACGTCCAGGCGCCTTGACACGGGCAGGGGGCAGGCGCATCTCAAAGCGGACCAGATCGGTCCTGATTGCGGAAAGGAATGCGGCCGTGCTGCGGCTGTCGAAGCTCACCGACTATGCGGTGGTCGTCCTCACCCGGCTCGAAGAGGCCGACGAAGGGGGCGTGCTGACCGCACCGGGCCTCGCGGCGCGGACGGGGCTCGCGGAACCCACCGTGTCCAAGGTGCTCAAGATCCTCGCGCAGGGCGGGCTGGTCGAGGGACGTCGCGGTGCGGCGGGCGGCTATCGCCTCGCGCGGGCCCTGGCCGACATTCCATTGACGGATGTCATCACCGCGATAGACGGGCCGATCGCGCTCACGGCCTGCGTGGACAATGCCGCCGGGCTGTGTGACGCGGAGGCGACCTGCCCGGTGCGGGGCCGCTGGGATCCGGTGAACGACGCGATCCGGCGCGCGCTGTCGGGCATCTCGATCGCCGAACTGGCTCGCGCGCCCGCGATCGTCCCGCATCCCGAAGCGCAGCCGCGCGCCTACCTCGCTGCCGAATAGGACGCAGAAGACCATGCCCGCCGTCACGGAAACCATCGAGACCGTCCAGGCCGCCACCGAGTCCGGCTACAAATGGGGCTTCGAGACGGACATCGAGATGGAGTTCGCCCCCAAGGGGCTGAACGAGGACATCGTCCGCTTCATCAGCGCCAAGAAGAACGAGCCCGCCTGGCTGCTCGAATGGCGCCTGCGCGCCTTCGCGCTCTGGAAGACCATGGCGGAGCCGCGCTGGGCCGCAGTGAAGTACCCGCCGATCGACTACCAGGACAGCTACTACTACGCGGCGCCGAAGGAGAAGGTCGGGCCGAAGTCTCTCGATGAGGTCGATCCCGAGCTTCTCAAGACCTACGCCAAGCTTGGCATTCCACTGCGTGAGCAGGAGATCCTGGCAGGTGTCGAAGGCGCGGGCAGCACGCCGGCGGCCGGGCGCATGCCGATCGCGGTGGATGCGGTGTTCGACAGCGTTTCCGTCGCGACCTCCTACAAGGAGCGGCTGGCGAAGGACGGCGTCATTTTCTGCTCGATCAGCGAGGCGGTGCAGGAGCATCCCGAGCTGATCAAGAAGTACCTTGGCTCAGTCGTCCCGCAGGGCGACAATTTCTTCGCCGCGCTGAACAGCGCTGTCTTCACCGATGGGAGCTTCGTCTACATCCCGAAGGGCGTGCGCTGCCCGATGGAGCTGTCGACCTATTTCCGGATCAACGCCAAGTCGACCGGGCAGTTCGAGCGCACGCTGATCATCGCCGACGAGGGTTCGCAGGTCTCGTATCTGGAAGGCTGCACGGCCCCGATGCGCGACGAGAACCAGCTTCACGCCGCGGTGGTGGAACTGGTCGCGATGGACGACGCCTCCATCAAGTATTCCACCGTGCAGAACTGGTACCCCGGCGATGCCGAGGGCAAGGGCGGCATCTACAACTTCGTCACCAAGCGCGGTGCCTGCCGCGGCGCGCGGTCCAAGATTTCCTGGACGCAGGTGGAGACGGGTTCGGCGATCACCTGGAAGTATCCCTCCTGCATCCTGCAGGGTGAGGAGTCGGTCGGCGAGTTCTACTCCGTCGCCATCACCAACAACTACCAGCAGGCCGACACCGGGACGAAGATGTTCCACATCGGTCCGCGCACGAAGTCGACCATCGTGTCGAAGGGCATTAGCGCCGGGCATGGGCAGAACACCTATCGCGGCCTGGTGCGCATCGGTGCCAAGGCCGCCGGCGCGCGCAACTTCACCCAGTGCGACAGCCTACTGATCGGCGACCTCTGCGGCGCGCATACCGTGCCCTACATCGAGAACCGCTGCGCCACCGCCAAGGTCGAGCACGAGGCCACCACCAGCCGCATCGCCGAGGACCAGCTGTTCTACTGCCGCCAGCGTGGCCTCACGCAGGAGGAAGCGGTGGGCCTCATCGTCAATGGCTTCTGCCGCGAGGTGCTGAAGGAACTGCCGATGGAATTCGCGGTGGAAGCGCAGAAGCTGTTGCAGATTTCTCTTGAAGGGTCCGTGGGCTGACCATGCTGAAGATCGAAGGACTGACCGCCGAAATCGATGGCAAGGAGATCCTGAAGGGGATCGACCTCGAAGTGCCGACCGGCCAGGTGCATGCCATCATGGGCCCGAACGGTTCGGGCAAGTCGACGCTGTCCTATGTGCTCTCCGGGCGCGACGGCTACGAGGTGACGGGCGGGTCCGCCACGCTGAACGGCCTCGACATCCTGGCGATGGAACCGGAGGAACGCGCCGCCGCGGGCCTGTTCCTCGCCTTCCAGTATCCGGTGGAGCTGCCGGGCGTGGGAAATGCCACCTTCCTGCGCACCGCGCTCAATGCCGTGCGCAAGGGGCGCGGCGAGAACGAACTCGACGCCATGCAGTTCCTGAAGTTGGCGCGCGAACGCATGAAGGCGCTGTCCATGTCGGACGAGATGCTGAAGCGCGGCGTGAATGTCGGCTTCTCCGGCGGTGAGAAGAAGCGCAACGAGATCCTGCAGATGGCGCTGCTGCAGCCCTCAATGGCAATCCTGGACGAGACGGATTCCGGCCTCGACATCGATGCGCTCAAGATCGTCGCCGATGGCGTGAACGCCATGCGCGGGCCGGGCTTCTCGGCGCTAGTCATCACCCACTACCAGCGGCTGCTCGACTACATCGTGCCGGACCGCGTGCATGTGCTGATCGGCGGGCGCATCGTGAAGTCGGGCGGGCCGGAACTGGCGCAGGAGCTGGAGGCGCAGGGCTACGGCGCCGTCCAGGCGGCCGCATGACGGTCGTCGCGCAGACCGGTGCGGCCGGCTTCCTCGCCCGCTACGAGGGGCTGAAGGATCATCTGCCCGGCGCTCGCAAGCCGTGGCTGAATGCGCTGCGCGCCGACGCCGCGGCGCATTTCGCCGCACGCGGCTTCCCCACGCGGCGCGTCGAACAGTGGAAGTACACCGACCTCGCGCCGGTGGCGCAGGCGAGCTTCGCCGAACCGCTGACCATGGTGGATGGCGCCATCGCCCTGCCGGCCGCCAATGCGCCGAATCGCGCGGTCTTCGTCGATGGCCGCTTCCGTGCCGATCTCTCGACGCTGGACGGGTTGGCCTTCCGCGCGACCGGCCTCGCGCAGCATCTCGGCGATGCCGAATCCCATCTGGGTTCCCTCGCGAAGCCCGAGGCCGAGCCGCTCGCCGCGCTTAACACCATGCTGTTCGAGGACGGGCTGCTGGTCGACCTGCCCGACGGTGTCGATGGCGGGCTGCTGGAACTCGTCTCGGTCGCGGTCGATCCGGGCCGGCCCTTCGCCTTCCATCCGCGCCACCTGGTGCGGCTCGGCGAGGGCGCGCGCCTGACGCTGATCGAGACGGCGACCGGCGGCGGCGCCTGCCTGCACAACCCGGTCTTCGAGATCGACGTCGCGGAACGCGCCTCGCTGACGCATGGCCGGATGCTGCAGGAAGGGTCGGGCGCCTTCCACCTCTCGACCATCTATGCGCGCATCGCCGCCGAGGGCACCTACGACAACTTCACTGTCGCCGCAGGCCCGCGGCTGACGCGCAACGAGATCCACGCCGCGCTGGTGGGTCCGCGCGCCGCCTGCCACATGAATGGCGCGCAGATGGCGGGCGAGGGCCAGCATGTGGACACCACCACCTCGCTCGATCACGCCGCCCCCGACTGTGCGTCCCGCCAGACCTACAAGACCGTGCTGGCGGGCCGCTCGCGCGGGGTCTTCCAGGGGCGCATCCATGTGCATCGCGTGGCGCAGAAGACCGATGGCTACCAGATGAACCAGGCCCTGCTGCTGAGCGAGGAGGCCGAGATCGACAGCAAGCCGCAGCTTGAGATCTACGCCGACGACGTGAAGTGCAGCCATGGTGCGACGGTCGGCGCGCTCGACCCCGACAGCCTGTTCTACCTGCGCGCCCGCGGCATCCCGGAGGCCCAGGCCAGGACCATGCTGGTGGAGGCCTTCCTGCACGAGGCGGTGGACACCGTGACAGACGAAACCCTGCGCGGCGCCCTGACCCGTGCCCTTGATGCCTGGTGGTCGCGCCAGGCGGCGGCGGCGTGATGGACGGCGTGGCGGCTTCCCCCTTCGACGTCGCGCGCATCCGGCAGGATTTCCCGATCCTGTCGCAGCCGCAGGCGCGCGGAAGGCCGCTGGTGTTCCTCGATTCGGGCGCCTCGGCGCAGAAGCCGCGCGTCGTTATCGACGCCATGGTCCGCTGCATGGAGACGGCCTACGCGAACGTGCATCGCGGAGCCTATCGGCTGAGCGAGCTCGCCACCGACGCGTATGAGGCGGCTCGGGGTGCCACGGCCCGCTTCCTCAACGCCGCCGACCCGCGCGAGATCGTCTTCACGAAGAACAGCACCGAGGCGATGAACCTGGTCGCCCATTCCTGGGGCCGCGGCGTGCTGCAGCCGGGCCAGGCGGTGCTGATCAGCGAATTGGAGCACCACGCCAACATCGTGCCCTGGCAGATGCTGCGTGACGATCGCGGCAACGAACTCCGTGTCTGCCGCGTGACGGATGCCGGCGAGCTCGACATGGACGATCTCGAGGCGAAGCTGGCCGACGGCAAGGTCGGACTTGTCGCGGTCGCGCACATGTCGAACGTACTCGGCACGGTGACGCCGGTCGATCGCATCGTCGCGCTCGCGCATGCGCATGGTGCGAAGGTGCTGCTGGATGGTTCGCAGGCCGCGGTGCATCGGCGCGTGGACGTGCAGGCGATCGGCTGCGATTTCTACTGCTTCACCGGCCACAAGCTCTACGGGCCGACCGGCATAGGCGTGCTCTGGGCGCGCCTCGAGCACCTGGAGCGCATGCCGCCCTTCCTCGGCGGCGGCGACATGATCAGCGTCGTGACCTTCGAGAAGTCCGAATGGGCGCCGCCGCCGGCGAAGTTCGAGGCCGGCACGCCCGCCATCGTCGAGGCGGTCGGCCTGCATGCCGCGATCGACTACGTCACCGCCATCGGCATGGGCGCGATCGAGGCGCATGAACGCGCGCTGGTCGACCACGCCACGGCGCGGCTCGCGCAGGTGCCGGGCCTCACGCTTCTGGGTGCGGCGCAGGATCGCGGCGGCGTCTTTGCCTTCGGGCTCGATGCCGCGCATCCGCATGACCTCGCCACGCTGCTCGACCGCGCCGGCATCGCCGTGCGCGCGGGCAGGCATTGCGCCGAGCCGCTGCATGCGCGCTTCGGCCTTGAGAACGGCACCACGCGGGCTTCCTTCGGCCTCTATACCACCAAGGACGAGATCGACCTGCTGGCCCAGGCGCTGACCGAGGCGCGGGAGTTCTTCAAATGAGCGGCCTGTTCGACGACCTGCGTGACCTGTATCAGGAAGTCATCCTGGACCACGGGCGCAAGCCGCGGAACTTCCGCCGGCTCGAGGACGCCACCGCCACCGCGCGCGGCGACAACCCGATGTGCGGCGACCGGATCGAGCTGTTTCTCAGGACCACGCCCGACCATCGCATCGAGGACGCCGCCTTCCAGGGGCGCGGCTGCGCCATCTCCACCGCCTCCGCCTCGCTGATGACCGAGGTGGTGAAGGGCAAGACGGCGGAGGAAGCCAGGGCGCTGGGCGCGGCGTTCCGCGAACTCGCGATGACCGGCACCTGCCCGGATTGCGGCGCGGCGCTGGCCGAGGACATGGAGCGCCTCGCGCCGCTCTCGGGCGTGCACGAGTTTCCCTCGCGCGTGAAATGCGCGACGTTGGCCTGGCACGCACTGAACGCCGCGCTGGACGGCACCAAGGAGGCGAGCAGTGAGTGAGGACGCCACCAAGACCGCGCCCACCGAGACGCGCGCCGCCTGGACCCCTGACGGCGAAGTCACGCCCCCAGCGCCGCGCGTGAGCGAGGACGCCGTCATCGCCGCCATCGCGACCGTCTACGACCCGGAGATCCCGGTCGACATCTACCAGCTCGGCCTGGTCTATGCCGTCGAGATCGAGGATGACGGCAAGGTGCGCGTCGAGATGACGCTGACCACGCCCTCCTGCCCCTCCGCACAGGAACTGCCGTCCCAGGTCGAGGACGCCGTGCGCGCCGTGGACGGCGTGAGCGACGTCACCGTCGAGGTGGTCTGGGACCCGCCCTGGGATCCCTCGCGCATGAGCGAGGACGCCCGCCTCGCCCTGAACATGTTCTGAGGCAGACCATGAGCACCACCACCGAAGCGCCGCGCACGAAGCGCGCCCTGCCGCCGCTGATGTCGCTGACCGAGGGTGCGGCCGATCGACTGCGCGCGCTCTACGCCACGGGCGAGCACGGGAAGCTTCTGCGCATCTCGGTCAAGACCAAGGGCTGCTCAGGCCTGTCCTACGACCTGTCCTGGACGCAGGAGGCGGCGCCCTCGGACGAGGTCATCACCGACCGCGGCGTGACCGTGCTGATCGACCGCAAGGCCACGCTGTTCCTGATCGGTACGGTGATGGACTACGAGGTGAAGGCGATGACCGCGGGCTTCACCTTCACCAACCCGAACGAGAAGGGCCGCTGCGGCTGCGGCGAATCCTTCCACGTCTGACCGGCGGCGTTACGCCGCGCCGGGCACCAGCCGATAGCCGGTGCCGGCACGCTCCACGCGCCCGGTCGCCGGCATGTCGAAGTGGTAGCCCACGACGGGCATCCGCTCGGTCGCGGCGCGATCCAGCAGGCGCTTGCGCGTATCCACCGCCATCGCCGGATCCATGTCGAACACCGGGCACCAGTCCGGGTTTACCATAAAGAAGGCCGGCGCGGTGATGGCGTCGCCGATCACCAGCGCCTGTGCGGTGCCATCGGCGATCAGGAAGGAGGTGTGGCCCGGGCTGTGCCCGTTCGTCGCCACGGCGCGGATGCCCGGTGCGACCTCCGCGTCGGGCGCGAAGCGCGTCATGCGATCGAGGTAGGGCGCGAAGCGGCGGCGCACATTGGCGAATCCCGGGCGCCGCGCCTCGGTGGCGCGCGATTCCTCGCCGGCATCCGTCCAGAAGGCCCATTCGCGCTCCGGCACCACCACCATCGCCTGCGGGAACAGCGCGGCCCCATCATTCGATGTCAGCCCGCCGATGTGGTCGCCATGGAAATGCGTATGCGCGATCAGCAGCACCCGGGCCGGATCGAGTCCGGCCGCGCGCATGTTGTCCTGAAGGGCGCCGGTGCCCGGACCGCCGGCCCCGCCCGTGCCGACATCGAGCGCGACGAGCCCGCGCGGGGTCTCGACGAAGGTCACGTTGTACGGGTTCCGCATGGCCGGCCCCGGGAGGCCGGCCGCGCTCATCGCACTGCCCACCTGCTCGGGCGTCGCGTTCACCACCAGGCCCTGCGTGGCGTTGGGACGGACATTCGATCCGTCGGTCACCACGGTGACCTTCAGGGCACCGACCTCGAAGCGATGGAACGCAGGACCCACAACGGGCGGTGCGCTGGCCTGCGCGGCGGCGTGCCGCGCATGCAGTAGCGTCGGCGCGGCATACAGTGTTGCGGCGGCGCCGATCGCGGCGCGACGAGACAGGGTCATTGCGTGCTCTCCCAGCCCGGCTTGGGCCCGCAAGACATCGTGTCGCGGGCCCGGACATCAAGCGACAAGGTCACACGACCGGCGACCAGTCTGCCGGGGCGAAGCGGTAGCCCTCGCCGTCTTTCGCCACGAAGCCGTTCGCGGGGAAAGGCCAGTGGTAGCCGATCGTCCGAATACGGTCTGCCACCACACGGTCCAGCAGACGCCGGCGTGTCACTACTGCCGTGGCCGGGTCCATATCAAAAACGATGTGCCAGTCCGGATGCCGCAGGTTGATCTCGGGTCGATTTGTCACGTCGCCCATCACCAGAACCTGATCCGCGCCGTCTGCCACGAGGTAGGATGTATGTCCGGGTGTATGGCCAAAAGTCGCGATGGACGCGATCCCGGGCATGAGTTCGGCATTCGGCGGTAGGCGACGGATGCGCGCAGCATACGGCCCGAAGCGACGGTGGGTATTCATGAAACCGCCGCGAACGGCCTCCGGTGCGCGTGACATTGCGCCGTCATCCATCCAGAAGGCCCATTCGGCCTCCGGTACCACGATCTCGGCATTGGGAAACACCACCTCGTTTTGCGCGGTTGTCAGCCCGCTGATGTGGTCGGCGTGGAAATGCGTGAACGCCACCATGTTCACGCGCGCGGGATCGAGCCCTGCCGCGTGCATGTTGGCGACGAGCGTGCCCGCCTGGGGAGAAAGTTGGCCCCCCGTGCCAACATCGAAAGCAATCAGTCCGCGCGGCGACTCAATGAAGGTCACGTTGAAGGGGCTCCGCATACCCGCGGCGTCGAGGAACCCTCCCCGCAGCGCCTCTTCCACTTGGGGCGGGGTCGCATTGCGCACGAAGCGTTCCGTAGGGTTGGGGAAAACGAAGAATCCGTCATGCACCACCGTGACGGTGAGCGTACCGACGCGGAACCGGTAGAAGCCTGGCGCCTGCGCGGGCACCGCCGCAGCGGGGGCCTGGGCGGCCGCGGGGCGCAGCAGTGCCGGCGCCGCGATGGAGCTCCCGGCGGCCAGTAGGGCGATGCGGCGATGGATCATGACGTCGGTGTTCCGATTCGGTTGAGCCTCAGGCAGGGTGGTGATCACGGCGGGCGCTTCAAGCCCCGTTCGATCCACGGGTTGCAACATGTGCCCTCCGGTGGGAACTTGCCCACGCCGCGACGTGAACGCGGTTTGGCCCAGGAGTGCCGGTGCCCAAGGACGATACACATCTCCCCATGTCCGAGCAGGCGCCGCGCCGGGCGGGCCTCGTGCCGCGATTCGTGTCGTGGCCGTTCGCGACCGGCGGGGGGCCTGCACGCAGCACCTTGCACCGCACGCACGAGGAACTGTTCCGCATGCGTGGTGAACTCGCCATGCTGCGTGCCGAACTCGAAGCGATCCATGGCGTCGTCGGCCGGCGTGACATCGCCACCGTCGATGAGTTGCTGCGCGGCGGCAACCGCCGCCAGGTCGAGGCCCTGATCCGCGACCGCACCCAGACCGTGCCGCTGCCCGATGGCAGCGTGCTCTGCCGCGCGCTCGGCCGCTTCAAGATGTTCACCGACGCAGCCGATGGCGGCATCGCGCCGCACCTCCTGCTGGACGGCTACTGGGAATACTGGGTCACCGAATTCGTCTGCCGCAACGTCGCGCGTGGCGAGACGGCGATGGATGTGGGCGCCGTCTATGGCTACTACACCATCCTGCTGGCCGACCTGGTCGGGGCCGACGGGCGGGTCGAGGCGCTCGAGCCGAACCCCTGGCTGCACTGGCTGCTGCGGCGCAATGTCGTGGTCAATGGGCTGGACGCGAACGTGACCGTGCATCGCGTCGCCGCCACCGAGGCAGCGCGCGACGCCGTGAAGGTGCCGGCGCTGCTGAGCGGCCCGGCGCATGGTCCCTTCGCGGACCGCTTCGAGGTCGAGGATTCGAGCCGCACCTGCATCGCACCGGGCGCCGCCCTGCAGGACCTCGTGCCCGGCAGCGTCGACTTCCTGCGCATCGGCTGCGCGGCATCTGCCGATGCCATCGTGGCCGGCATCCCGCAACTGATCGACCGCAGCCCGAAGCTGCGCATCCTGTTGGAACACAACGCCGATCGCTGCCGCGATGCGGGGCCGATGCTCGCCGCGCTCGCCGCGCGCTTCCCTCTGCGCTTCGTCGACGGCGATTCCCGCGCCAAGCCCTGCACCATCGACGACCTGCTCGGGCCGCGGCGCGTCAGCACGCTGTATCTGTCGAACCTCGAGCCCTGCTGAGCCGCCCGCTCAGCGCCGCGGCCGCGTGAAGGCCACCACCGCCTCGACCTGCGCGGAATGCACGAACTGGTCGACCGGCGTGGCCGCCGATACCTGCCAACCCGCCTGTGCGAAGGCCCGCGCGTCGCGCGACAGCGCCGCCGGGTTGCACGAAACATAGACCACCACGGGCACCGTGCTGCGCGCCAGCAGTGCCGCCTGCTCGGGGGCGCCGGCGAAGGGCGGGTCCAGCACCACCGCGGCGAAGGGGGCGAGCTCCGCGACGTTCAGCGGCTGGCGCGCCAGGTCGCGCCGCGTCGCCGCCAACGGCAGCCCCGCGCGTCCGGCCGCGGCGGCAAGCGCGG
>NZ_JACADR010000001.1 GCF_016106005.1 Roseomonas rosulenta | reverse complement strand
CTATCGCGGCCTTTTGCGCAACGGCGCCCATCTGCACCTGCTCTGCACCGCGATGAACCTGCGCCGCGCCGAACGGCTACTCGCCTGACGGGAGAGGTGCGCCCACCGCACGACCGGCGGGCTCGAAGACGACCCCCAAGGCCGCTTCCAGGACACCGCCACATCTTCATCAGCCGATCACGCAGGTTTCGCAGAGCTCTCCGCAGATTGATGGCACGCCGCAGCCCGACCAAAGCCCGACCGACCCCCATTGGCGCGCCTTGGACGATCATCTTCATCGGATGGCGACGATGCTCCGTGAGATGTCGGTTCATGTGGAAACAGCACTCCGTCACGTCGCCGAAATTCAGAACGCCGGCAGTGAAGCGGAAGCGCCGAGCGACAGTGAGCGCGAGAAACTTCAACGATCCTGCCGAGGTTGGTTGGACTGCGTGCACGAGTATCTGTTCGAGGGTGGCGCGGCGCGGCCTGGCGTCGCTGCGGCGCTCGACCGGCTCGCGGCATTCCTTCCGGAAGCTCGTCGGGCGAGTTGGTTGCGGTCGACAGACGAAGGCCATTTCGCGACGGCGATGCCCCCCTCTATTCCGCCGCTCGTGAACGACGACGCGATGCCCGAGAGCCCGGGGGGGGGACTGGGGCGCAACCGGGCGGTGATGGAGCAGCCCCGATAGCGGGTGCGCGGACGGAGTCGGGCTTGATCCGGACCGGCTCGGACCAGCAAAGACACTCCAGCATGCAGATTCTTCCAGACACTATGGTGTCTCTCCGTATGGGGACGTCCCCATACCGCAGGTAGCCTCGAGACGCCGAGGTGTGTTCCGGTCCTTCGCGGCATCCCACCGCAAGCTAGGAGGACCACCATGCCGACCCAGAGCCGTTCGAATCCCGCTCCCGTCGCGGCACCGTCCGTCGCGCCGCGCTTCCCCCGCGACGCTCGGCTCACGCCGCGCGAGGCCGCGACGTATCTCGGCAAGTCAACCAGCACCCTTGAGGCGTGGCGCCGGCAGGGTGTCGGCCCGCGCTTCTACCGGATTGGCCCCGGCACGCGCGCGGGAATCTTCTATGTCGTCAACGATATCGATGCCTGGATCTCGGCGAGCGCGTCCCGCGCCTCTTTGGCGGAAGTAGCGGCATGAACGGCTTCGCGGAGCCTGACGCCGCGTTGATTCCCGATCACCGATCCATGATCCCCGCCCTGCCCTGGTCGACGGAAGCCTGCCCATGACGTCCGACCCGTTCCACGTCACCGCGATGGAAGGCCTGCACCACAGGCTGACGGAATTGACCGCCGCTATTGGCGGTTGCGTGAGATGGCCGCCGAGCATCGCCAGCGAGGCGGAGCTGCTGCGCATCGCCGAGATCGTCTATCCCGAGTGGCGCAGCACCGGACCCTATGACGCCGAGGCCCATCGCGAGGCGACGACAACCATTCGCCGTAGTGCCGCGGCTGCGCTCGGCCTGCATTTGTCACGCATTGGCGACGGTAGTCTGTGGCGAGATTCCTTCGCGGATCATGGCGTGCGCCTGACTGATCCGCGCGATCCGAGGCACCAGCCGCGGGCGTGGTTCTCGTCCCCCTACATCGACATGCGCGGCATGCTCAAGGACGCCGACCTGCTGACGGAAGCGCGCGACTACGCGACCCGCATGGCTTCCTACCTGGCGAAGCGAGACCTGCGCGGCATCGTCCTCGGGTCCGGCGCACACCACCCCGCTGCGGTCGATCTGCTGCTTTGGGAAGCGCGGCACGACCATGACATGCAGGCCCGGCTCCGACGCGCGGGCTGGCCCCTCGACACTTGGCCGACACCGGTTTGGTGCGGCGATGCCGCCGGCGGGCCGGAGGAGGAAGCGCCGAGGTGAACGCCGCACAGAAGATGCCCCGCGTCGGCTGGCACCGGCGCGGGGCGGTAGCAGGGAAAAGGAATTTCGTAGGCAGCAGGAGCGGAGGTCGCCCATGCCGGATGACGTGAACGGCGACGCAGAGGTCGAGGTCAACGAAAATCTCTCGGCGGCCAATGCGCCTGGTGATGCTCCCGATGCCGCACCGGAATTCGAGACGCTCGATCAACTCGTTGACGCGATGGCAAGCGAGCGTTTCCCATCGGAAGAACGCCGCGAAGCGTATGTCTGCGCTGGTCGTGAATTCGGTTGCTCTCTTGCTGACCTGGAGCAGTTCGTCGAGCGACGTCGTAGTAAACGCGCCACGGAATGGCTACGACAAGAATTTGAGAAGGCGCGCCAGCTAGGCGAGCGGCGGCGCAAGGAGCAGATCGAAAACCACTGGCAGCGGCGAGCGCAGTCCGTCGATCTCGATGCGCTGAACCCTCCGCCTCGGCCCTGGGTGATGGAGCGCCTGCTGATCGAAGGCGGCGTGACCGTGCTGATTGGTGCCGGGGCGGGCGGCAAAACATCGCTCGCCATCGGCGCCGGGTTGTCGGTGGCGACCGGACTGCCGCTGTTGGGCTGGCGGGTGCATCGGCCGGGCAGCGTGTGGTTCATGCAGTTGGAGGACGACCGCAAGGAGTTCGACCGCCGCATGAAGGCCGCGACCACCTGGTATCACAACGACCTCGACATGCCGCTGTCGAATGTGGACCTCGGCGACGGCCGCAAAATCCTGTTCGCAACCGAGAAACCGCATCTCGTCAGCATGAAGATCGGCAAGGCGGGTGCCGAGGCGGAGATCAACGAGCAGGCTTGCGACAGCGTCGTCGCATTCTGTCGGGCAAACGACGTGCGCCTGCTGGTCGTCGATCCGCTGCTCCGCACGCACAACGTGCCGGAGAACTCGAACGAGGCGATGGACACCGTGCTTCAAGCACTTGTCGGCATCGCCGGGCGCGCCAACTGCGCGATCCTGGTGCTGCACCATACGCGCAAGGGATCGGGTGCTGACGGCTCGGGGCGCGAGGTTTCCGGTGCCGCGCGCGGCGCGGTGGTCATCACGGATGCCGCGCGTGCCGCATTCGCGCTGATGCCGATGGACAAGAAGTTAGCCGGCACGTTCGAACCCAAAATCACCGACGAGCAGCACGGCTTCTACGTCTCTCTCGTGTCGGCCAAGGAGAACTACCTTCCGCGCGCCTCGTCCACGTGGTTCCGCTTCGAGGGCGTCCCGCTGCGCAACGGCGACGAGTATCGACCGGAGGGCGACACGGTGCAGGTGCTGCGCCGAGTCCATCTGGTGCAGCGGGAACAGCAGCCGCAGCAGGGGCTGACGGCAGCGCAGAAGCTTGCGGCGCTGCGGATCATCGCCCGCGAGCCATCGCCGGGTGAGCGTTGGACGCGGTATGGTCAAAAGAACGGCAATAGGCGCGTCGTGCCGGTTCTCGCGGAACACCTGGGACTGCCTGAGCCGGTGGTCAAAGCCGCGCTGGACGGCTGGGTCAGCAGTGGCGTCGTCCGCGAGGAAAAGTATACGCGGCCGCGACCGAGCGGAGCCGAGGCGTCGGGGCTGATCGTTGACCGCGACGCATTGAGCGCAGCCGAGCAGGCGGCCGGGGGCAGCGCGCCCGATGACGACGATCTGCCGTTCTGATCGGTGCGGGCCGGGTGCTGGGGGTGAACCACGCAACCCACGCCGGCATGGGGGAACCCACGCAACCCACGCCGGCAGAGGCACCGTGTCAGCGCCGGAGTTCCGCGACCACCGTATGCCGGCAGGGTGTACCGTAGGCCGCGGCGTGGGTTTCTGGAACCCACGCCTAAACCCACGCCTGATCCACGCAACCCACGCAGGACGCCGGCGGAGGCGTGGGTGGGTGGGTTTACGCCCCCCTTTAGGGGGGGCAAACCCACCCACCCACGTACGCCAGGGCGTCCCGGCCCGCGCCGCAACCCACGCCTCGGCGCACGGCACCACGGCCAGCATTCACCCGGCACCCGGCACCCTGCACTCGCAGTTTGCCTCGGCCCCTCCGGCTTGTAGTCCCTGCCGGCATGCGCGCCCGCTCGCCCGGCGAGGTCCTGCCAGGACGTCCGGCCACCCCGCCCGGCCCGTCACGCCGGCCACCCGGCGCGCTGCCCTGCCTGGCCCTCCCAAGCCCACTGGCACCCGCCGGACCGGCCACCGCGGCGGCCCCCGGCTGCCCCCCGTCGTGCGCGCGGCCTCGGCGTGGTGCAGCAGCAGCAGGCGGCGCATGTGGGGCAGTCCTAACTCGCGCGCGCGTCGGTATGTTGGGCGGAGCTTTCGGGGCATGCGGTCCCGCCGGCTTACCCAGGGGGGGAGTCTGAAACCTGGTTCGGATCACCCAAACCGACGGGGGGACTCGGCCTTCAGCGAATACCCGGAAAATCGCCCTGGCAGCAGATCATCAGGAGAAGACAAACGTGCCGCAGCTTCGCGCTCACTTTCGACGTGGTGCCCCTCGTCCCGCGGCCGACCTGCATCCTCCCGCACATCTGAGCGCGGACGCGAAGCGCGCCTTCGCCGAGGCGGTCGCATCCCGGCCAGGATTCTTCACCCCCGCGGACAGTCGCCTGCTTAGCGCCTACGCGATTGCCTGCACCGAAGTGCGGCGTATGGAGATCGACCGGTCCGTCGCCGCAACGGTGACCAGCTACACTCGGGCCGTCGAGTTGATGCTGAAGCTCGCGCGCAACCTGCGCCTCTCGCCCATCGCGCGCGCCGAGGCCGATCAGTCGGCGGCTCCGCCCTTGTTCGACGTGCCGACACTACGCGGCGATCCGGCACCCGCGATTCCGCCGCCGTGGCGCGCGCACGCTACCACGACGGACAGCGACACATCGGGTTTCGACAGCTGATGCGCAGCCTGAACGCCTGTACCAGCGAAGCGATGATCCACGCTGCGATCTCCCGCATCACGCTCCCGCTTCACGCTCCGCCGCATCACCGCCTGAACCGTGACGGCTACGTGCTCACCGGTAACCCGCTCGATTACCTGAACCACTCATCGGCCGTCGTGTGACTCCCCTTCAATCGCGCGATCATCCAGATCTCCACGGAAAATTGGAGCAAGTGATGCAAGAATGGCTTCATAATGAGAATGTGCTTTGGCATCGCCAGATATTACGGCGAGGTAAGCGAGCTGGCCCGGGTCTGCTTGGGCATAAAGCATACGTAGCGCCTCCTCGGGCGAACTGGCTGCCGGTGCCGCCTTAAAATCGTAGAGTGCTTTCAGAAGATATGTGGCCAGATCCACGCTTTCCTGTAATGGATTGGTCCGGCTTGGCGTGGCGACCGCGCGGATATCTTTGACCAACGGCGGCAACGGGCGCTGGACCTTTTTGGTACCATTCTCATAGAAAATGTAAGCGGATGCGCAGCCGTTCAGCCCTAATGAGTGATGCTGGTATCCACGCACCGGGTGGCGTTGGGATACGTCGGCCGTAGGGCGGCCATATCGCTTGGCCTGGAAAACGAGCGGCACTATTCGAGCATGTGCCTGATGTCCCGGCTGGGCGCCGCGCCCATCAAAATCAAGCACAAGCCCAAAGTCACCACCGGTGGCCTGCTCACCGCCTAAGATCGAGAGATCGATCCGCTGCAACGACAGAGTGCTGCCGGTTCGAGCAAGTGGTTTCGCAATCACCGCCCTCCACTGCTCACACGCCTGCCCCAGCGCCGCTAGCAACATGCCCGATAAATGGCTTTCGGAACTCGGGCTCTGGCAATGATCAAGCTGCACGGTGGCGGACGCCTGCCTTGCTGCAAACAGCAGGCACCACGCAGGAAGGTCTCGGAAGGCGACCGGATCATAGAACACATTGGTGAGCAAGCCATCAAGCGATTCAATGGCGCCTCGACTGTGCTGGTGAAAGCCGACAAGGAGATATTGGCCGGCGTTCGACAGCATGTTGAAACACTGTCCATTGAGCTCGTTGCGAATCGCATCAGCCGTCATGGGTGCGGCGCTTTGTAGGATGTTTCGCGCTGCGCGGTCCTTGGCGGTGGCCAGGAAGGCCCGTGCCGCTTGTTGCGCTACAATGATCTCGTTCCCATCGAGGCCAAATGCCTCGCGAAGAGCTCCGTCTTCAGCCACCGCTCGTTTCCCCTGCGAATCGTGGAGACCTTAGCCGCGCCTCCTCTTTTAGTGTTCCGCTTTTGGCCAGTGGCGGATAGTCCAGTATCGAGTATTCACGTGATCGCTTATGCAAGAGCGTTTGGCTCTCTGGCGCTTTGAGGAGGCAGGAGGCCAAAGCCGCATATTTGGCTGGCGCTGGAAAATGTTACTGACGCCGCGCTCGTCCGCGCCGATCCGCAGCGAGGGCGATGGACCGGAACCGATTGCCCTGGGTCATGTTCAGGCCGATCAGCGCGGCGCGGCGCGCTGAAGCTGGATGTCACTCGCCTCTCCCCCGCCGCGCCCGTGACGAGACCACGCGCAGCGGGGCAGGCGCGGACGGTTCTGCCGCCGTAGCCCATAGATCCGCGACGGGCACACTATCCGGATAAGCAGCAGCGCGTCGGCATACCGCCTAAACTGGTCGCCAAACCGCAAGGCGCAGTGTCCGCTTTCGGGAAGCCCGCCGTACCCGGCAAGGCCTTCGGACGGTCCCGGCCCGGTCCGGCCCGCCGCTCCGGGGATCGGCGGGAATGGATACCCCCGCGCGCCCCGTGCCCTGCGCCGTGGACCGGTCCCAGCCCCGCCCCCGGTCCTTCCCACCCGGCCGCCCCGAAAACCGGTCCACGGCGCAGGGGAAGCGGTTCCGGATTCGACGCCGCCACCGGCCGGTTTCCAGTGCTTCGGCGCACGCGTCAGGAGACGTATCCGACGGTCCCGGCCGCTTGGGCTGCGGACCCATCCGGAAGGTCACCCAGCCCATGCCACCCACCACAGCCCCGCCGGGTTCCGCGGCGTCTCCCCGCATCGGCCCCCGGCACCCGCGCCTGAACTTCAGCCCGCCCGACTTCCTCGTCCCCATCGACCAGCGCGCCGCCATTCGGCACCAGAAGAGCGTTGCCGACCGCACGCTCACCAGGCTCTGGCGGCACTTCGACCCGCCGCAGAACATCACCACGCTGCCGCGAATCACGATCTGCGCCAACGGCTTTTGGCCGGCCTGGGCGCGGCACATGCTCTACGACCTGCGGAACCTCACGATCACGCTGCCGGCAGCCGGAACGCAGGGCGTCGATCTCGAAGACGAACAGCATCACAACGACGTCGGCATCTCAGCACGAGCGCTCGCCGCACTGATCGTCCGCGCGGCGGTCGAGTTGTGGGAGGTCGCGGAGCACCCCGCCGGCCATGCGGTCGTCGAGACGTGCCCCGATGACGAAGCCCGGCCCACGTGGCACGCCGCGCGGCACATGGCGCATCGCGCGCTGCTCGGCACTTCCGCTCCGTCGGTCCGCGACTGGACCCGCTGGCCGCTCGGTGCCGGCGAACCCATCGACACGCACCTCGCCGCCATCGCCGGCTGCATCGCCGACTATCTCGCGCCGCCGGCGCGATACGCGCGGAATACGAGCGGTGCCGCCGTCCTGATCATCCATCGCAGCAACGACGCCCCGAAGCTTCAGCCCAAGCCCACGAGGGAGAACCGCAATGACTTCACCAAGTGACGACGTCCTCGTGGACACCCTGATGCCTCGCGATGAGGCAATGATCGTCGCGATTCGCATCTTCGTCGGCGAAGAGATCGCCATGGCGAAGGCGCAGTTGCAGGCGGAGATCGCCGTCTTGCGGGCCGACTTCAATGCCACGCGCGCCGAGGTCGCCGCCACACGTGCCGAAGCCGCGATCCGCCGCGACAGCGGTAGCGACCGCCCGGCACGCCGGATTGCGAATGCTCTCAACCCCAGCGCCTCGTCGCGCACCTGAGCGAAGGAGAACCTCCATGTCCTACGATCCGTTCGGACGCACCGCACGCCTGCACAGCCAGCAGCGGGCGAAACGGGCCGCTGCCGCCGCTATCGCCGCGTCGTACCGACTCGTACCGCGCTCTGCCGCGCCCTTCGCGCCGCCGATCAAGGCACGGCGCGAGCCGTCGCCCCAGGTTTGGCGTGCCGTCGACTGCTACGCGGCGGAACTGCTGCGCCGACACATCGCGCGCCCGCTTCGCGGTCCCGACTGGCGTGTCGCGCTCGTGAAGGAAGCGCAGGGCGCTACCGTCATGCTCGGTGTCGTGGAGCATCCGCGCGGCGATGCGCTGGTGCTGATCGTGGACTCAGCGGGCGATCTCCGCGACGCGCACACGCGTCGTCGGCTGACGCTGGATGAGGTGGTTAGGCGGATGCAGGGGTGAGGCGCGGCTCCTGGACTGGCGGCGCCCAGACTAGCTAACCTGGAAAATTCATCGCGGGGGCTGGCGGGCATGGTGCAACCCATTGAACGGCCATAGGATTCGGCTGCGACAGGGACTGTCGTGAATTCCGTGTATGACCGGTCTGTTGAACAACACGGTCAGGCCATGGCTTTGGTGAAGGGTTCGCCGAACAGAACGGCGAACTGGGCCTTGGCCATAGACCATTTCCGCAGGGGAATGGTCCATTCCTTCTCGATCCTTCTCAAGACAACAAACAGCAGCTTCTGGGCAGCCTCGTCGGTGGGGAAATGGCCCCTGGCACGCACAGCGCGGCGCAGCTTGGCGTTCAACACCTGTCCCGAAAAGGTCATCCTGCGCCTCGCGCTCAAACGTCTGCCGCGGCTCACCTGCTGACAATTGGGGCGGATGCCCCGCTCGAGGCCCACGAACCGAAACCCGACAGACCCGCGACCCGCACTCCATCAACGCCCATCACGCCGGCGTCAACGACGCGCGCACGCTCCTCGCCCTGACACGTCACCGAATGCCCTCGGCGCCCCATTCCGCTCCTTCATGAATGTTCCAGGCTAGCGGCTCTTGCAAACTGTCCAGCCGTAGACGGATCATCTTTTGCAATCACTGATTGCTTGACAAGGGCAGCAGCGCGCAACACCGTGCGAGAACAAAGTAACCTCGCCAATTCATCCTTCGACGGAGCTGCAGTATGTCCGGCACAATGCAGAAGATCGTCAATGAGTTTTTAGTCAACACTCAGACCGTAGGCGGACAGTTTGATTCTTCGGTGACCACTCTGTCGAATGGCGATTTCGTTGTAACATGGCAAGATTCAAGTGGCACGCTGGGGGATGCTAGCCTCCTTAGCATCAAGGCGCAAATTTTCAGCGCCAGCGGCGCGAAGGTAGGCAGCGAGTTCTTGGTTAATACTCAGACGGTCGATAGTCAGATGTCGCCTTCTGTGACCGCGCTGCAGAACGGCGGATTCGTGGTGACGTGGGAAGACACAAGTGGCTTTTGGGACATCAAGGCGCAGGTCTTCAGCGCCAGTGGTGCGAAGTTGGGTGGTGAGTTCGTTGTGAACACGGAAACAGGCAGCCAACAGAGGGACCCCGCTGTGACCGCGCTCTCGGGCGGCGGCTTCGTGGTGACATGGTACGACTACAGCGGAACGCTTGGCGATGCGGAGTTCCAAAGCGTCAAGGCGCAGGTGTTCGACGCCAGCGGTGCGAAGGTGGGCAGCGAGTTCCTGGTCAATACCCAGACTGCCATGGATCAAACGCGGCCTTCTGTTGCGGCACTGTCAAATGGCGGCTTCGTGGTGACATGGGATGACTATAGCGGCACTTTGGGCGACACGAGCGGCCGGATAGGCCCCATGTTCCCGCAGAGCGTCAAGGCGCAGGTATTTGACGCCAGTGGCGCGAAGGTGGGCAGCGAGTTTCTGGTCAATACTGAGACCGCAAGCAGTCAGGAGGCCCCCTCAGTCGCTGCGCTGTCGAATGGTGGCTTCGTGGTGACATGGCAAGACTGGAGCGGCACCCTGGGCGATGCGGACCAAACCAGCATCAAGGCGCAGGTGTTTGACGCCGGTGGCGCGAAGGTGGGCAGCGAATTCCTGGTCAATACTGAGACGGCCGGCCAACAGCTTGATCCTGCGGTGACCGCGCTTCCGAATGGGGGCTTTGTTGTGGCATGGGAGGATCGAAGCAGAACGCTGGGCGATCTGGACGATTGGAGCATCAAGGCGCAGGTGTTCGACGTTAACGGCGCAAAGGTTGGCGGCGAGTTCCTAGTGAATACCCTGACTGTAGGAGCACAAGTTGATCCCTCGGTGACCGCGCTGACCAATAGCGATTTCGTGATCACGTGGAGCGACGCTAGCGGAGCGTTGGATGATCCTTTTAGGTTCAATATCAAGGCATCGGTCTTCCGTATCGATACGGCGGAGCCTCCGCCACCGCCGCCACCTCTTCCGGAGGTCAAGGCGATCGAGCTTTCGAGCATTGATCTTTCCGGGGATCACCCATTGATCGTCGCGGCGGCGCTTGCGACTGCTGCTTACCTTCCGGATACGGCCGCGCGCCAGGAAGCATACACGGCTCTGCTGGATAGCGGATGGCGACCGGTTAGCGCGGCCAACCTCGACCTCGCGGCGGGCGCTGTTATCGAAGGCTATGACGGCACGACTGGTCGTTTCGAGTCGGACTTCATCATTGGGCTTATCGCGTCAGGCGCCCTGCTTCTTGAAGGTGAGGTGGACGGAAAGTCCACGCTCGCGCTGTCCTTTCGGGGAACCGACGACCCGCTAGAGTATCTTCAGCAGGCGTTCCTCGGATGGGATGAGCTTTGGGCTGACTTCAAGAACTTCATGGATGCCGTGATGGCGTATGCTGAAGATGCGGACTTCGAGCAGTTGATCGTGTCAGGACATAGTCTGGGAGGCGGACTGCTTCAAACATTCTATCATGATTATATCTACGGTGGGCAGAATCAATTTTCTGCAGACAACACACTTGCGTTCACCTTTGGCACTCCAGGCTCCAATCAGAGCACCGTTGCAGACTGGGAAAATCAAAACATCAATAAGGAAGATGTTCGTATTGTAAATATTATTCACGATGAAGATCCTGTCGCTGGACGCGAGGGAGATTTTTTTGGTGATGATGCCGTTCTCTATGGAACCGACGTCATAATTGAACGAATAGAGGGACTTAATGGTCTCTTTGACCCTTTTGAAGAACACGCCATGGGTCTTTATGTGCAGTCCGCCGGCTCAATAGCGAATGCCGCCGATGGATTCAGCCGAGACAATACGAGCTCTTATGCCGAGAAATTTGCATATATAGCGGATACATTTTCTAATTTTTACTTTGAAGCCTCGCCGTATTTTGGCGAGACTAATACAAGAGATCTAACTTCCTATAGTTTGACGATGCTGGTTGGCAGCGAGGGAGCTGATACGCTTAATGGCGGCCTAACTGAAGATATATTCTCAGGCGGTGGAGGAAATGATTCAATAAATGGCGGTCGTGACAACGATATTTTTCTTGGAGGCGGCGGAAATGATACACTCATCGGGGGCAAAGACAACGATGTAGCAGTCTATGACGGACTGCGGAATGAATACACAATTGATTACATTTCGTTTGCATCACTTAAGGGTGCCCCGCTTAACGCAAGAGTTCCAGTAGGTCAGCAAAAAAGTTTTTGGTCTGTAGAGGGCAAGGACGAAGGTAAAGATCTTTTGGGCGAGATTGAGTATTTAGTATTTCACGATGGCCTACTAGTTTTAGGATCTCTTACACCTGAATCTCAAAGATTCATCACCAATTCTAATGAAATCAACTCCGTGTTACAGCAGAGTGGGTTTGGGTCAGATTTGAATTGGCTTTTTCAATGAGCTTGTAGGGCGGTGGCGTGAAGCGCTCTTCGACCCGTTGGCGCTGCCCCGCCACCGCGGCTGCGCGCCTTGTCCCCCTCCCAGGCCACCGGCTCGGCGTCCCGGTGCATGGTGCCGACGCACTCGTCGGTGCCCTCCCAGGACCTCCGTCGACCAGCGATGCCTGCCCGCCCCGCCGAGTGCCGGTGAGGCGCCGGAGTTCTGCATCACGGCTCCCGCAGCACTGATCGCGCTCGGCACCCTCCCCAGGGGAGCTCGCGCGTCCGGGTAGGGTATGAGAACGCCGGTTACCGCGCCGGCTCCATGCCCCCGACACCCCCGGTCCCGCGGCCGGGTCCGTCCTGCGCCGGGGAGCGCCAGGGACGGGCTTTCCACGCCCGCCCGGTCCAACGACACCGGCCGCCGCCCGAGACCCGTCCACGGCGCTCCCGGGCGTTGAGGCCTGACCGGAACGATGGAGCGGCTAGGCGCATGCGCTGGTCGCGCGGGCTTGCCGCTGCTGTCTCCGCGCTACCGCCGAGCCCGGCGGTCGATGCGCACGAGCTTCTGGCGCCGCAGGAAGTGGACTCGGAAGCCGTCCTCGGTCAGGTCCGCGAACAACTCCGGTGCAGAATCGCGCAGCTCACGCCAGAGCGCCTTGCGCGAAATTCCGAGAGCGCCGAGGCGCTGCCAATCCTCCTCCAGCACTCCGGCTGCGAGCAGCACGTCACGCAGGGCGGCTTCGCGCTTCTCCAGCTTGGTCGGCGGGCGGCTGGGCTGGTTCGCGCTGGCATCGGCTCCCGTCCCGCGCCGCATGATCTCCGCGTAGTCGTAGCACTGGACCAAACCAAGATGGGGGGACTCGTATACGCGGGTCGGCGCGGGCCAGTCGGGAATCTCCACCTCCTCCTCCAACATCACGCGGCCTCCTGTGCCGGCTGCGGCTGCGGCTTCCCCTCAGCCAGCGCCGCCACGATAAAGTCGGCAATCCGCTCGACCGCCGGGCGCAGGGCTTCTGGGTCGAGGACGACATAGCCGGCTGTCACATCGCCGCCATGGGCGTGGTTGAGCAGCCGCTTCAGGGTGTAGCCGCCGCCGCCCGTCACCTCGGCAATGCTCGCAAAGGTCCGACGCAGATCGTGGGGCGAGACTTCCACGCCACTTTGCTTAGCAACACGCGCCATTGCCTTGCGCGGGGCAAGCATGTGCTTCTTGTTGGGGTCGGCCGACGGAAAAACCCAGGGGCTACTCGCCGACACGACTTCGCGACGCAGGGCGAGCATGTCCCGCACTATGGCGGCAACCGGCAGGGTGATGGGCCGTCCCGCCTTGTTGTCCGGCAAGCGGATCGTCGCCGCGTCGAGGTCCACGTTCTCCCACCGCAGAGTGAGGCCCTCATCGCGCCGCATGCCGGTGAACACGAGCAGCATCAGGTAGTCGCGCGCCCCACCCGGCTGCTCGCTGACCGCGACAAGCCATCTCGGCAACATCGGACGTGGGATCATCCGGTCGCGCCGTTGCAGGCGCTTCCAGACCCGCGCAGCTCCGAATGCCGTGGTGGGCGGCTCGGGCAGGTTCGGATGGTTCAGGCGCACGTAGCGCCAGACAGCGCGCAACACAGCGAAGCCGCCATTGGCTCGCGCGGGGGACGTGGCGGCACGGTCGTCATAGATGCGCTTCGCCACGTCGAGCGTGATGGTCGCCAGTGGCTTGTCGAGCTGGCCGGAAAAGACGCTCTTCACGTCCGACTCGTAGGTGCAGACTGTCAGCGGCTTCAAGCGCGAGCCCCGCGCTTTCATGTAGCCGTTGAAGGCCTCACGGAGCGTGATGGTGCTGGCACGCTCGGCCCGTCGTTCCTCGGCGGGGTTCTTCCCGCCAGCCACCATGCCGGCCAGTTCGCGAGCACGATTGCGTGCCGCCGCGACGCTTACAGCTGGCCACCGGCCGATGCTGGTGCGCGTGAACTTGGCGCCGATCCGCTTGGCGTAGGACCAGGTGCGAACCGGATCCTCTGCCGTGCCCGCGACGCGCATCCGCAATCCGGGCACCTCGGCGTCGCGGTATTCGGTCCGGCCGCCCTGGGGGACAAGCAGGGATACGCGACGCTCGGTGAATGCGATGGGGACGGTGGCCGGGGTGTCAGCCATGGCGGGCGCCTTAGCCTGGGGATACAGGGGGGATACGCGACGCCTAGGGTTTACGATGGTTATCCACAGATGAGCAAGGGATACCTAAACGGCAAAACGCTGGTTCTTGCGGGCTTATGATCGTATCCCAAGGCTCTGAACGTTCCCTGTCCACCTAATTCCTAATCCTGGGGCCGTGAGTTCGAATCTCGCCGGGGACGCCACTTCAACACCGTCTGAGCTGTCTCGCCCCTCGCGGCACTCGCGGACTGGCGCAGGTTTTGCGCAGTTGGCGCGCGTCGGCTGGCGCCGCGCAGTCGTCGAACTCGCACCGGATTTCTCTCCAACGGGCGAAGGTTCTCCGGACCTGGCGACCTGAGCGATTATGCCGCCAGCCGAGACGCCTGCGTTTTCAATGATTTGTCTGGGCGCCTCGCGCTGCGAGTTGGAGAATCGGACGCCCACCACAGGGCGCCTGTCACCGAACCTATCCTGCCGCCGGGCCAGCACCCGGCTCCTCGCCCGTCCGAAGCCCTTCCCACAACGCTCCTGGACCAAGCAGCACCGCGAGCAACCCCGCCTGCGTCGCCTCCGAATTCAGGGCCTGCCGGCTCATGCTGCCGTGCGCTTCCATGGTCGCGATGATGGCGTTGAGCAGTTCCTCGCGCAGGTTCGGCGAGTTGCCGAACTGCTCCCGCGTGTTCGCCGACGCCTGGGCGCGCAGCGTTGAGCTTTCCATGAGCTTGGACCGGACGCTTTCCGCGAAGGCGACGCGGTCGCCGTCCGTCAATTCACCCTCGAACAGGTCGTTCAGCGCGCGGATGATCTCCGCCAGGCGCTGCTTTTGCCGATCCTGGACCTGGCCCGATCCGACGTCCGTCGGCGGCTTCAGACCATCGGCGGGATCACCGCCACCGAGGTTCAGCCTTTGCTGCCCAAGGTCACGCATCTTGTGATGGGTCAGCCGAAGCGCCGAGAGGTCCACCCCCTCGCGCTGACGGCCGTAGTCGAGCAGCGGCAACAGGAGCTTGCCGAACAGGTAGAGCTTCTCGAACTCGGTGTTGCCGTAGTCGAACATCTGACCGAGGAATTCGTACACCCGGACATAGCTGCCGAGGTCGCGCTTGAAGAGCAGCAGGACGTCCATCTCGTCCTTCGCAGCGGCGCGTGCCTTGGTGCCATCCGCCCCTGCCTTGTAGGCCTGCTGGGCCTGGCGGTACCGCGTCAACAGCCGGCTGCTGACCGGGCCAATGGCGGCATCCAGATCCCCCTGCGTCGCCTTCGGGTTCACCGCGACCTTCGCCACGCGCTCGACCTCGAATCGGTCGTAGAGGCCCATCGCGTCCAGCTTGCCGCGCAAGTCCAGCACCACGTTGGGGTCGCTCACATCCGCCAGCTCGGCGGTGGTGTGGTACTGCTTGAAGGCCGCGAGGATCTCCGCCGGCTCGTTCACGAAGTCGACGATGTAGGTGGTGTCCTTCCCCGGGTGCGCACGGTTCAGGCGCGACAGCGTCTGTACGGCCTGGATGCCGCCGAGGCGCCGATCTACGTACATCGCGCTGAGTAGGGGTTGGTCGAAGCCGGTCTGGAACTTGTTGGCCACCAGCAGCAGGCTGAACTCCGCCGTAGCGAAGGCCTCGCGGATGTCCCGCCCGCGCAGACCCGGATTCATGTTGGCCTCGGTGAACGGATCGGGGCCCGTCTCCGGATCGTTCACCTCGCCCGAGAACGCTACCAGCACACCGATCGGGTAGCGGCGCTGCCGGATGTAAGCCTCCATCGCCTTCATCCAGCGCACCGCCTCCTTGCGGCTCGCCGTCACCACCATCGCCTTCGCCTTGCCGCCGAGCAGGTGGGCAACGTTCTGCCGGAAGTGCTCGACCACGATCTGCACGCGCGCGGCGATGTTGTGCGGGTGCAGCCGCACCCAGCCCATGATGCCCCTCTTCGCCTCGTTGGCGTCCACCTCCATCTCGTCCATCTGCTGGCCGGCATGCGTGAGGCGGAAGGCCATCTGGTAGGCGGTGTAGTTGCGCAGAACGTCGAGGATGAAGCCTTCCTCGATCGCCTGGCGCATCGAGTAGACGTGGAAGGCCGCGGGCTTGTTGTCCTTGCTCGCTGGGCGCGACGGATCAGGCCGCCGGCCGAACAGCTCCAGCGTCTTCGCCTTCGGCGTTGCGGTGAAGGCGACGTAGCTTATGCCGGCATCCTGCGCCGCCCGGCTCTTCATCTCCGCCGCGAGCACGTCCTCGACGTCGAACTCCCCGCCATCGTCCAGCGCGGCGATCTCCTCCGCCGTCAGCGTTGCCTTGAGCTTCGCCGCGGCCTGGCCGGTCTGTGAGGAATGCGCCTCATCCGCGATGACCGCGAAGCGCTTGTCCTGCGTCGCCGCGAGTCGACGCACCTCGGTAAGCGCGAAGGGGAAGGTCTGGATGGTGCAGACGACGATCTTCTTGCCCGCCGCCAGAGCCTGCGCCAGCTCCGCGCTCTTGCTCGCCCCGTCGCCAGTGATGGTGGCCACCACGCCTTGCGTGCGCTCGAAGCCCTCCACGGCTTCGCGTAGCTGCTTGTCCAGCACCGTGCGATCGGAGACGACCAGGACGGTGTCGAACAGCTTCCGGCCTTCCGCGTCGTGCAGGTCGGCCAGGAAATGCGCTGTCCAGGCGATCGAGTTGGTCTTTCCCGACCCGGCCGAGTGCTGGATCAGGTAGCGCCCGCCTGGCCCCTCCCGCAGCACCTCCGCCACCAGCTTCCGCGTGGCATCGAGCTGATGGAAGCGCGGGAAAATCCACCCGGCCAGGCGCTTCTTCTCATCCTTCATCGGCACCAGGTAGCGGCCGAGTATCTCCAGCCAGGAGTCGCGCTGCCACACCGCCTCCCACAGATAGGCAGTCGGCGTGCCGTTCGGGTTCGGCGGGTTGCCGGCGCCGAGGTCATGGCCCTTATTGAACGGCAGGAAGCGGCTGTCGGGCCCCTCGAGGCGCGTGCACATCCGCACCTCGCTGTTGCTGACCGCGAAATGCACCAGCGCGCCGCCTGGGAAGGCCAGGATCGGTTCCGGGAGATTCTTGCCCGGTACCCTCGGCGGGCGGTCATGGCGGTACTGGTCCACCGCGTCCTCGACCCGCTGCGTGTAGTCCGACTTCAGCTCCGCGGTCGCGACCGGGATCCCGTTGAGGAGCAACACCAGGTCGAGGCAGTTCTCGTGGTGCGGCGAGTAACGGACCTGCCGCAGCACGCGCAGCCGGTTGGCGGTGTAGCGCGCGGCGAGCGCCTCGTTCATCGCCAGCGCCGGACGGAACTGACACAAGCTGATCGGCCGGCGCAGCCCAACCATGTCGAGACCCTGGCGCAGCACATCGAGCGTACCTTGCCGGTCGAGCGCAGAGCGCAGCCGGTCGGCCAGCGCGGCGGTGGCGGCGCCGCCGTGGGCCCTTTCCAGCGCCACCCACGCTTCCGGCTGCGTGGTCTGAACCCAGGCAACGAGATCCTCAGGGAACAAGGCGCGCGCCCGGTCGTGGCGGGCGGCCGCGTCCGCCTCGTAGAGCCAGCCATGCGCAGCGAGGTGGCCGCAGATGCCGTCCTCGAAGGCGATCTCCTTGTGGATGGCGGTCACGGCAGAAGTTGGAGGACGCGTTGCCGGAGCGCTGCGTCGAGCCGTGCCATCGCGTCGATCAGCTTATCCTGGATGTTCGGCCATTCCTCCTCGGGCGAGCGGTAGCCGCCCGCGACCTCGAACGCGACGCGACATTGCCGCGCCTCCTCTCGCTCGCGCCAGTCCAACGGGCCGCCGAAAGCCTCCTCGATCGCGGCCCGTTCCTGCATGAGCCGGTGCAGCAATTCCTTGCCGTCCCGCCTTTGGAACAGGAACTCGACACGGGCAGTCGTCTCGCCTGCAACATAGTTGACCGTTATGCCTGCGCGGCCGATCCGGCCGGGGAGATAGCCGGCATCCTTGGCCGTGCGGCTCCCATGAAGATCCGGCCTCGCCTGCGCGGCGGGGCGTGCCAGCAGCGACTGCCAGAAGCGCAACATCAGATCATGGCGCTCGGCACGGCCCCTGCGCTCGGCAAGGCGCTTCTCGCCCAGCTTGGTCTGGAAGTCCTCGGCCTCCGGCAGGGGAATGAGCTGCTGGATATCGAGCAGCAGCCGCCCATCCTCCATGCGGTAGGGCTTCAGCCGGACGCAGCGGATGTCGATGCCGCGGTCGCGCAGCCACAGGACGGAAGTGGTGAGTTCTTTCCCGAAGTCGGCGGCGGCAAGGATGATGCGGGTCTCGATGGCGAAGCTGTCCTCGTCCGGCTCGGACCAGCCGAGGAATGCTAGAATGTCCGCGCGCGCCTCGTCGGTATCGGGATCGGCGCGGTTGCGGTAGCGGGCCAGCGTGTCCACCGCCAGGTCGAAGGTCATGGCGGAGACCATGGCGGCGTAGCGCAGCGCCTGCAGCTCCATATGGCCGCCATCCTCGTTGCGCTTGAGTTCGACGACCACGAGGTTCGCCTCGTCGTCGAGGCAGAGGAGGTCGATGCGCCGCGTGCTGTCGGCCCAGCCGCTGAATTCGTCGGTCAGCACCATCAGCCCGTCCTCGAGACTGGCGATGCGGTCCTTCAGCAGGCGCTGGATGTCGCCGCGCTCGCGCCAGCCTTCGGCCTCGAAGCTCGTGGCGGTGAGGGGCTGGAGGCCCTCGGGGCGTGCTTCGTAGATCGGCATCGTCAGGACCCCGCGATGGTCGAAGCAGTGCTTAACTGGTGGGCCTCCCATTCCCTGTAGGTCATGCCGCTTGCCTCGTCTCGCCATTCATTCGGGCCGTTTGCTTGGCGTCCGAGGACCACCGCGGCAGCAGCGCTCGGGCTGCGAAAGGCATAGTTCTCGGTGAACCGGCAGTGCTCCCCCTCAGCGGCGAGGATTCCCGCCCGGCTCAGTTCATCATGGAGCGGTGCGTAATTGTGATTCGCCTGCCCCTCCCATCGCAGCCGGGCCCGAGAGTTGGCCTCAACGATGAACTCGCCATCGGTCAGCGTCGCTGTGGCTTTGATGCCATGTCGTCGAGATTCGAGAACGAAGCGGGCCGATGGGGCCGATGTGGGCACGGGTGTCGGAGCGGTGAGCCCACTAACCGGACCAGACAGCGCGACGGCCGGCCGCGTGCGCCGAATGAACATGTCCACTCTCACGGCGGGCAGGACGATGAGGAGGTTCTCCAGGAACGCTTCCATCTTCGCCGTTTCCGCCTCGCTCAGCGAGGGGCGCGGAGGGCTGGTGCTATTGTCGAGGGGAACGCGGCCGATGGCGCGCGCCTCCGCGATCAGGCGCGCTTCCAGGTAACGGACATGGGCCTTGTTGAGCTTGTTGCCTGCCGTGGTGATCAGCACCGCGGTGGTCCACCAATCCTTCGCAGTGTCGTGCGCCCTGATGCGGGCGCTGATGTCCTCGCCCTCCCCGACATAGGCCCTAGGCTCGCCATCCAGTTCGCCGATTAGCAGGTAGATGCCGGCATAGCTCGCCTCAGGGCGACGTAGCGCAGCAGCGATCTGCGTGCGTGGGGCCATCAGGACATGGCCAGTCCAGTTGAACAGCTCGGCCGTTAGCATGCCGTCCGGTCGGCCGTCGATGTAGTAGAGTTCGAGGGAACGGCCGATAGGGGGCATCATGCGGCCTTGGCCTCCTCCGCCGCGACGCAGCCGCGCACGTCGATCTTGCCAGTGACGGCGGCAGAGATCAGCGCGGCGCGGCGTTCCTTAAGGAAGACGATGGCCTTCTCCGCTTCGGCGATGAGCGCACTCTGCTGCGCTGTCTTCTCCCTGATGATCTGAACAATCCGCGCTTGCTCATCCAGGGGAGGTATTGGGATGCGGAACGACGACAGAATTTCGCAGTTTAATGCTGCTTGGTTCCCGCCACGGCCATAGTCCCGCAGAAATTCGTAGGCCGCCCCAAGAGCCAGATATGCAAACGAACCATCGAGTTCAGCACGAGGAATCACGGCTGCCACGTTCTGGTTAATTGCCGCATCGATCATCAAGAGAGCCGCCATGCCACGGGTGCGTCCTTGGCCCACCAGGCCAACGAGCACCGAGCCCGCTGGAATGAGATGCAAACCGGCGGCCGCCATTGCATCTGACGTGATGAACTCCGAGGGCTCTGTGACGAGCCCTTGATTTACCTCTCCGGAACTGACCCAAGGGACAGTAGCATCCGACGACCAGAACGACGCGTTGTAGCGACTGGGCGTCGAACCGTTCTCAACGACGGCGTAATGGCCGATGCGTCCTACCCGCCAATGCGCCGGCACCTGCCCCAACCACTCCACGCCTGAGTCCTTCATCAGCGCGCTGGGGTCGAGGCCCTTGGTGATGGCGTGCGAAGTGACGGCCTGCCGCTTCTCCTTTAGCAGCGTGATTAGCCGTTCCTGCTCGGCGACCAGGGCGTCAATCTTGCCGCACTCGCGGTCGAGGAAGACCGCGATGGCGGACTGTTCGGCTGGTGGCGGGAGAAACATTGGCGTGGCGGCAACCTTCTCCGCCGTGAAGTGCGCAATCGTGGAACGGTTACATAGAATGTCGATGTACCCGTCGCTCTTCAGCTTCCTTAGCCAGAAGCCTAGGAAGTGCGCCGAGTTCTTGCCTTTAGCGCGTGCGCGGTTGACGGAATTCTGAAAGCCGAAGCCAGGCAAACCCACGTTGAGGAATGCGCAGCGACCAACGTCGCCACCCTCGCAAATGACAAGATCACCCGCGCGAAGATCAAGCGATGCGGCCTCCTCGTCTGAGAACCACATCTCCTTGGTGTCATCTAACGCGAGATATCCATCCTGGACGTTTGCGGACCTCAGGTACGGGCGGGTCGTGCGAACATCCGCTTCGGTGAAGTTGACCACCATCTTGCCCAACGTCACATCGAAGGCGCGCTTGATGGGTACTTCCTGCCAGTGCATTGGCAGCCGTTCACTCACAAAGAAAGCGCTCGGCCGAAAAGAGGGATACGCCGGAAAGCTCACGCCGCTTGGCGCTCCAACCAGCCCTGCGCCGTCAGCGTCTCCAGCGCGAGCGTGATTTGTCGGGGTGAAAAGCGGCGCTTGCGCTCGTTCCACGCATGGACGCGCCGCACGATCTCCTCGGGCGATACCCCCGGCGCATCCAGCGCCACCCAATGCACGGTCGAGAGCAATTCCAGGCCGAAGGGGGTCTCGAAGCCCTCGACCAGCCGGGCCACCCGGTCGAAGCGCGCGCGCGTCTCCGCCGCCGCGTCCAGGAAGGCGACCGCGTCCTCGACGGCGCCCGGCACCAGACTGAGTTCCTTGTCCGGCGCATCGCCGCCATCGCGGTAGCCAGCTACCAAGTGCCCTTCGACCTGCGCCAGCACCTTGCCGAGATTTTCGGCATAGGGACCGTACAGCGCCTTGGCATAGCGCAGGCGCAACGGCTCGCCCGCCGCCTGCATGAAGTACATGAGCTTGTGGACCTCGAGCAGCGTGACGAACGGGTCCATCAGCCCACCGAGATAGCGGTGGATCAGTCCCACCAGCGCCGCCCGGCCCGGCGTCATGCGCGGGACGTCCTGGACCGCCATGCCGCGGGCTTCTGCCGGCGGCTCGGCCGGGTCGAACACCGTGACCTCCAGATCTTCCAGCGGGCCGAGCGCCGCGATGATCCGTGGCTTCACCTGCCGCCAGTCCAGGCCGCCAAGGCCCGATCCGAGCGGTGGCAGGGCGATCGAGCGGATGCCCCGCGTGCGGATCTCTTGCACGAGGGCCACGAGCCCGGCCTCGATGTCCTCCATTCGGCTCTTGCCGCGCCAATGGCGCTTGGTGGGGAAATTGATGATCCAGCGCGGCCGGGTCAGCTGCCCGAGTTCGAAGACGAACATCCGGCCAGGCTGGACCTCGCCACGGTCGCAGGCTGCCTTGTAGGCACGGTAGTTCTCTGGGAAGGCGTTGCGGAACTGCAGAGCCACGCCCCGGCCCATGATGCCGACGCAGTTGACGGTGTTCACCAGCGCCTCGGCCGGCTCGGCGAGCAGGTCTCCCGTCTTGCTGGTGATCATCGCCTCGTTCTCCCCGCGGCTCTAATAGTACCAGTCCCTCTTCACATGGACAGGCGGCCTGTGCGCGGCGCCGTCAAGGAGGCGCACCACCTGGTTCCGCGTTGCGACGCTGTTCACCCCGATCTGTTGCACGAGCGACCAGGGGAAGCTCTTGTGCACCAGGAACTCCGCCTGCTTGCCCTCCTTCACGTCCGACGCACTCCATTGGCGCGCCGCCACATGATCCCAGCGGATCTCGTGCAGTTGGCCGAGGTCGGCGCGAAACTCCTGGTACCGGGCCGAAGCATTGCCGAGTGAGAAGGCCCAACGACGGCCACGGGCGTCTGCCCTAGTGACAACAGTCCTAAGGTCGGCCTCAAGCGTGACGATGGGATCCTGCCCGCCGCGATAGGCCAGGTTCTCATGGTTGCCTCGGTGTAGCAGGTAGAGCATAACCGAACGAGCACAAAAGTAGAACGGCACATAGTCCCCGACCATAGTGCCGGGATGGCAGGTAACCGGTAGGGCAAGGCGCTCCTCCTTAAGCTTCTGCATACCGACGGTCGTGCCACCCAGGGCCCGCCGGCGCACTTCCGCGTCGCTGTAGAGCCGCCCCTCGGCCAGCACCGGGGCAAGCTTATCGACATGGAGGATGTGGTAGATCTTGGGGTGGTCGGGGACGGCCGCGGTCACGCCGCGAGGCCCTCCAACATGGCGCGGATGCGGTCGGTCACCTGCTTCAGATCGGCATCGATCTCTGCCAGCGGCCGCGGTGGCTCGAAGACGTAAAAGAAGCGGTTGAAAGGGATCTCGTAGCCGACGCGCGTCTTCTCGTCGTCCACCCAGGCGTCGGGGGCGTGCGGCAGCACCTCGCGCGCCATGTAGTCCGCGATGTCCTGATCGAGAGGCACGTTCTCTGTGTCGCGCAGCGCCGGGTCGGGCTGCATCTTGCCTTTGGCCTTACCCTTCTGGCCGAGCACGACCTTGCCGGCCGCATCGCGCAGCGGCCGTTCTACGGTGATGCTGCGATAGCCGAAAACCTGCGTGCGGAAGATGCGCGAGAGCGGAGCGATCTTCACCTTGCCGCCCTCCGGTGCCGGCGTCGGCGCCTCGCCGGCGCGGACAACGACGCGCGTCATCTTGCCCGCAGGGTCAGTAACGGTGGCGAGATCGGCCTCCGCTGCATCGCCGAACAGGCGGGTGACGGCGGCGATATCGTCCTCGCCCATCTCCTTGCGCTTGGAGCCGAGACTCTTGCGCATCTTCTGCCAGAGCGCCGAGCCGTCGATCAGCTGTACCAGGCCGCGCCGCGCTTCGGGCTTCCTATTGGAGAGGATCCAAACGTACGTCGCGATGCCGGTGTTGAAGAACATGTCGGTGGGCAGGGCGATGATCGCCTCCACCAGGTCGTTCTCCAGTACGTGACGGCGGATCTCGCTCTCGCCCGATCCAGCGCCGCCGGTGAACAGCGGCGAACCGTTGAGGACGATGCCGATGCGGCTGCCGCCATCCTTCGCCGGGCGCATCTTCGAGAGCAGATGCAGCAGGAACAGCAGCGAGCCATCCGAGATGCGCGGCAGGCCAGGGCCGAAGCGGCCGGCATGGCCCATCTGCTCATGCTCGCGTCGGATCTCCTTCTCGACCTTCTTCCACTCCACGCCGAAGGGCGGGTTCGAGAGCATGTAGTCGAACTTCTGGGTCGGGTGCCCGTCCTCCGAGAGCGTATTGCCGGGGACGATGTTGCGGACGTCCTGGCCCTTGATGAGCATGTCCGCCTTGCAGATGGCGTAGCTTTCGTCGTTCAGCTCCTGGCCGAACATGGTCAGGCGGGAGGCAGGATTGTGCGCCAGTAGGTGCTCGCCGGCGACGGAAAGCATGCCGCCGGTGCCGGCAGTGGGGTCGTAGATGGTGCGCACCGCCGGGTTGCCGGGGGTGAGGATGTCGCTGTCTTCGATGAACAGCAGGTTCACCATCAGCTTGATGACATCGCGCGGCGTGAAGTGCTCACCGGCGGTCTCGTTGGAGATCTCGGCGAACTTCCGGATCAGCTCCTCGAAGGCAAGGCCCATGTCATGGTTGCTGACGACCGTGGGGTTGAGGTCGAAGCCGGCGAACCGCTCCGTCACCTGGTAGAGGAGGCCTGCCTTCTGTAGCCGGTCGGTCTGCTCGGCGAAGCGGAACCGCTCGAAGATGTCGCGGACCGGGGTGGAGAAGCCCTGGATGTAGGCCGTGAGATTCGGGCCGATGTGATCCTGATCGCCCATCAGGCGCGCGAGGTCGAGCGATGCGGTGTTCGCGAAGGGCACGCCGGTTATGCGCGCGAGGAAGGGCTCCGGGTTGAGGCCCTGCGCCTCACATTCTGCCTTCTTCGCGAGGACCTGCGCCTTGGTCGGCGCCAGCACGCAATCGAGGCGGCGCAGCACGGTGAAGGGCAGGATGACGCGGCCGTACTCGGACGGCTTGTAGTCGCCTCGCAGCAGATCAGCGACGGACCATATGAGGGCGGAGAGGGAAGCGTGGCTCATGAAGCGGGCTCGATCGGGACGCCGGGCGCGTCGCGGCGGACGCCGGAGCGATTCGTCTAGGTCTGACTGTGCCCGGACATTTCGGCCATGTCATCCGCCATGCGCTGATTGTCGAGGGCGAGGTGGGCGATGGCTGAACCCGGCCAGCGCGGCCCGCTGGGCCTCCCAGGCCGTCGGCAACCCTTGGCGAAAGGAAGCGAGCGTCAGCCCGGCGGGCTCATGACCCTGTAGTACAGCTTCGACGATGTCCGGTGCCAGGAGGCTGAGGGCGACCACGCGTGCGACGAAGGTGCGCTCCGCATTCTCCGCTGCAGCGAGCTCGCGGATCGACGCGTACCGCCCTTCCTCCAGCATCCGCCGCCAGCGGAACGCCCGCGCCAGTGCCTTCACGAGCGCTGGGTCGCCTCTCGTCTCGGCTACCCCCGCCGCGCAGTCCCCGCCAGCCCGCACCGGCGCCCCGTCCGGCCCGATGATCTGCTTCCGCCCGCCGCGGCGCCGGATGCTCATCGGCACCATCACCGTCACGCTGCTCATGCTGCGATCGCCTCCTGCTTCGCCACCATGTCCCGCGCCAGCCCGGCGAGCCCCTCCAGGTTCAGCCGAATCTCGGCGCCCGCTTCGGTGACCGTCACGCGCTCGACCAGCAACCGCACGATCCGCTCCTGCTCGCCGGGAAACAGCTCATCCCAGAGCGGTTCCAGCCGCCCGAGCGCATCGCGGACCTCCGCCTCGGTCAGGTCCGGCGCCTCCTCCCGCGCGGCCCGCCAGGTGCCGACGACGATCTCGGGCTGGCGCAGCAGCGCGCGCACCTGCGCCATCACCAGACCCTCGATCTCTCCGGCCGGCAGGCGGCGGTGCGGCGCGTCGTTCGCCCCGCCCTGCAGCACCGCCTGGCTAACGTAGTAGCGGTAGAGCCGCCCCTTCTTGCGCGTGTGGGTGGGCGACATGGCCCGCCCATCCGGCCCGAACAGCAGGCCGCGCAGCAGCGCCGGGGCGCTGGCGCGGTTCTTCGCCGCGCGGGCGCGCGGGCTCTCGACCATGATCGCGTGCACCCGGTCCCACAGCTCCCGTGGGATGATGGCGGCGTGCTCGCCGGGATAGGATGTCCCCTTATGCACCGCCTCGCCGAGAAAGGTGCGGTTCACCAGCAGCTTGTAGACGGCACCCTTGTCGAAGGGCCGTCCGGTCTTGGTGAGGAGGCCCTCGGCGCGGAGGACGGGCAGCAGCCGAGTGGCGGAACCGATCTCGGCGAAACCCTCGAACACGCGGCGCACCGTCGCGGCGCCCGCCTCGTCCACCACCAGCTTGCGGTTCTCGACCCGATAGCCGAGCGGCACCGGCCCGCCCATCCACATGCCCCGCGCGCGCGAGGCGGCGATCTTGTCGCGGACGCGCTCGCCGATGATCTCCCTTTCATACTGCGCGAAGCTCAGCAGGATGTTCAGCGTGAGCCGGCCCATGCTGGTGGTGGTATTAAAGCTCTGAGTGACAGCAACAAACGTGACCTCGTTGTCGTCGAAGGTCTGCACCAGCTTGGCGAAGTCCATCAGCGAGCGGGACAGGCGATCAATTTTATAACAGACGATGACGTCGATCAGGCCGGCCTCGATGTCGGCCAGCAATCGCTTCAATGCGGGGCGATCGAGGGTGCCGCCCGACACGCCGCCATCATCGTAGCGATCGTGCACCAGCACCCAGCCCTCGGAGCGCTGCGACGTGATGAAGGCCTCGCACGCGGCCCGCTGCGCGTCGAGCGAGTTGAACTCCTTCTCCAGCCCCTCGTCAGTGGACTTCCGCGTGTAGACGGCGCAGCGGAGCTTGCGGATCTTCGCCGGCATGGCGGTGTCGCGGCGGGTCATGCGCCGGGCTTCCGCAAGCCAAAGAACACCCATCCGTTCCAGCGCGTGCCGGTGATGGCGCGGGCGATGGCGGAGAGCGACTGGTAGGGACGGCCCTGGTATTCGTATCCGTCGCGGGTAACGGTGACGACGTGCTCGACGCCCTGGTACTCGCGGATCAGCCGCGTGCCGGCGATCGGGCGCTGCTCGTGGCGGATGCGGCGCAGGGTGATATTCCGGCCGTCAAACTGCTCGCCCAACGCCTCCAGCCGCGCCAGCGTCTCAGGCTTCAGGCCGCCATAGGCGAGCTCCTGGATGCGGTATGCGAGGCGGCTCTCCAGGAAGCGCCGGTTGTAAGGCGGCGGCTCGGTCCCGAAGAGGCTGCGCCATTCGGCCTTCAGCTCGCCGATCGGCATGCCCGGCAACGCGGCGAGGCGCGCCGGCACGTCCGGCTTCGGGATGCCGGTGATCGTGGTCGTGGTGGTGTTCGGCTTCGCGCGGGTCATGCGTCTCCCTTTCTCCTGGGGTTCGCACGAAGGCGCTGGCCGGGGACGGAGTGTAGGCGAACCACGCTCTCACCGTCGGCCGCAGGCGCGGCTTCCTCGGCAGCGCGGCTGCGCAGCCGCAGCAGCCCGCGGGCGAGGAGGTCGCAGACCTCGCGGAGGTGGGGCGGGAGATGGGCGTTGATGGGACGGTCGTCACGCTGCATGGCGTGACAATACGAATCGGAGATCGTCGCGGGGAGTGCTGATTTGTAGCGCTACGCGGCTCGCCAGCTGGCAGGCCCGTCCGGTTCAGGCGACCGAGACATCTGGCGGCAGGATCACCACCCGCGCCCCGATCGGCACGCGCTGGTACAGGTCGATGATGTCCTGGTTGATCAGCCGCACGCAGCCCGCCGAGGCCATGGTGCCGATGGTCCAGGGCTCCACCGTGCCGTGCAGGCGGTAATAGGTGTCGACGCCGTCCTGGTAGAGGTAGAGCGCCCGCGCGCCGAGCGGATTGCGGCCGCCGCCCGGCACGCCGTCGCGGAACGGGCCATAGCGCTGCGGATCGCGCCGGACCATGTCGGGCGTCGGGCGCCAGTTCGGCCAGGCTGCCTTGCGCTCGACAAAGGCTTCGCCGGTGAGGTTGAAGGCCTCGTCGCGGCCAACGGCAATGCCGTAGCGCATGGCGCGGCGGCCCTCGAGGGCCAGGTAGGCGTAGCGGGCGGCCGTATCGACGACGATGGTCCCCGGCTCGTCGTCGCGCGGATAGGTGACCTCGCGACGGAGGAACCGCGGATCGATGCGCCGGAGGTTGACCGCGGGGATCCAAAAGCGATCGGTGGTGATCGCCGCGTAGATCCGGCGGTAGTCCGGCTCGGTCGCCGGCACGGCAGCGGGTGGCGGTGCGGGGGAGACCGGCGGGGCGGCCTCCGCCTGCGGCGCTGACGGGCGCGGCAACGGCTGCGGTGCTTCGGACGACGCGCACGCCGCGAGCAGGCCAGGCAGGCTGGCGACAAGGCTCCGTCGGCTAACCCTCATCGATCGTCCGGCATCCCCTGGGCGGCAGCGCGACTACTTGTGCCAAGTCAACGATAGCGACGGCGTCGTTGTCCACGGGCTCGGCAGCCACCTACGCGCCGACCTGCCGTCCGAGCCAGATCACCCGCCCGATGACATGGACGTCCTCAGCGCTCAGGCCGCGCTGCGGCTGATAGGCGGGGTTGTCCGACAGCACGCTGAGCCGCGGCGGCCGCCCCAATTCCACCTGCACCCGCTTCACCTGTAGGCCGTTGCCGGTGCGGATGACGTAGATCCCGTCCTTGTCCCCCGGCTGGTTCTGCCGGAAGTCGACCAGAACCGTGT
The DNA here is from genome assembly GCF_016106005.1 of Roseomonas rosulenta. GTDB lineage: Bacteria > Pseudomonadota > Alphaproteobacteria > Acetobacterales > Acetobacteraceae > Neoroseomonas > Neoroseomonas rosulenta. Next base: position 85,063 of record NZ_JACADR010000001.1, on the reverse strand, counting down.
CGCCGGTGCGCAGCGTCGGCTCCATCGAATCCCCGTCGACGCTGATCACCGCCAGCTGGTCGAGCGGCGCGGTGGTGACCGTGCGGACCCACTCCTCCCGGAAGGCGATGCGATAGACGACCGCCTCGCGATCGATCTCGTGGCCAGGGCCAGCAGAGGCGCGGGCGTCGTAGACCGGCAGCAGCGCCCAGTTGTCGCCGCCCATGCTGATCACTTCGGCCGCGGCCGGGCCGGTGTAGGAGGTGGGCGGTCGCGGCGGCGTCGCCTTGCGTCGCACCCGCTGGCCAAGCACCGCGGCGGCTTCCTCCGGGGTGTTGATGGCGATGCCCGCGTCGCCCGCTTCCTTGCCGAACAGCAGCATCTGCCAAGTGATGCCGAGGGGCACGGCGAGCTCGCGCGCCGCACGCGCCGTGAGCGGCCGACGCCCGCTTTCGTAGGCGCGATAGGTCGCCTCCGGCACGCCGGCGAGGCGGGCCAATTCGGCCCCTGAATCAATGCCCTTGGCTTCGCGAAAGCGGCGGAGGCGGTCTGCGGTGGATTCCATGGCGCTGCAATATGTAGCGCTCTCTTCGCGATTGTGTAGCAGGTTTCTGCATATACAAACAGTCTTGTTTGCGTACCGCGACGGAGCGTATCTGTCCGGCATGCCCGCTAGGTCATCCCCCCGCCCGCGACCGGCCGCGCCAACGCGGCGGGCGCCGCCGCTCTCCCCGCCTTCGCCGCCGCGCAGCTTCGCCGAGGTGATCGCCCTCTGGCCGAACGCCAGCGACCTCGCCGCCCTGCTCGATGTCGAGGCGGTCACGGTGCGCGCCTGGCGGCGGCGGGGGATCCCGGCGCGCTACTGGGCCGCGGTCGCCGAGGCGGCGCGTTTCAGCGGCCGACCCGTCGATGAACGCCTGCTCGCCGAACTCGGCTCCCTCCGGAGGTATCGCCATGCATGATCGCCTCGCGCATCCCGCAGCGTCTGCTGCGGCGCCCCTGCCTGACACCGTGCTCCCGCTCGGCGCGGCGCCCTTCATCGCCTGGGCGATCAATGCGCTGCCGGGCGATCGCGCCATCTATTGGCAGGGGCACATCGCTCGCGACGCCTGGCCCGTGATGGGCCGGCTGCGGCCGCGCGACTGCCGGGCGCTGACCGAGACAGCGCGCCTTGCCCTGCGCCTGGCCGAGGACGGCTACCTCCGCCTCGTGCAGCACCGTCTCGGGACGCACGACTACGCCTATGTCGCCATCGCGCGGCGCGTATCGCCGGCACGGCGCGCACGGCGGCTGACGCTCCCCCTCGCGGAGGCCGCGTGATGGGCAAGCCGTCCCGCGATAAAGGCCTGCGCCGCGAGCGCGCCATCGTCGAACTGCACGTGAAGTGCGGCATCCCTGCCGAGCGCGTCCCGCTCTCCGGCGCGTCGCACTACCGCGGCAACGGCGCCGACATCGACATCTACGCCCGCGGCGCGGCCGAGCCGCCGCTGACCGCCGAGGTCAAGGCGCGCGCCAATGGCAGCGGCTTCAAGACGCTGCTGCGCTGGCTCGGCTCCCATGACGCGCTGTTCCTGTGGCAGGACCGCCAGGCGCCGATCGTCGTCATCCCCATGCACGTCTGGCTCGAGCTCCTGAGCCTTGCCGCCGGAGCTGCGGGCGGCACGGGCAGCATCCAGCACGATCCCGACGTCAACACGGAACGGCTGCGTTCCCGCGCCGCCGCCGAACAGGGGCGCCCGCACGACGCCATCGCGGAGGCCGCATGAACGGCTTCGCACAACACGGCCTCGATCATCTGTCGGCCACCAGCCTGAACCTCTACGCCGCCGAACCGGCGCTGTGGGTGGTGGAAAAGCTGCTGCATCGGCGGGCGCCGGTGGGTTGCGCCGCGTATCGCGGCATCGCGGCGGAGCATGGCGTCAGCCTCGGCCTGTTCGACCCCGCGCTCTCTATGGAGGACTGCCAGACGGCATCACTCGCCGAGTTCGACCGCCTCGCCGCGCTCTCCGCCGATTCGAACCGCGGCAAGGAGCGCGAGGCCATTCCCGGCATCGTCGCCACGGCGCTGGTGGAGCTGCGCCAATACGGTCCGCCCACCCCGCCGCCGGAGGGGCAGCGCCAGCATCGCGTCGAGGTCACGCTGCCGGACGTGCCGGTGCCGCTGATCGGCTACCAGGACTTCGTCTGGGACGCGCACGGCATCGTCCTCGACCTCAAGACGCAGCTGCGCCTGGCCTCCGAGATCAGCCCCGCCCACGCGCGGCAGGGCGCGGTCTATGTCGCCGGCAGCAACCGCGAGATGCGCTTCTGCTACGCGACGCCCAAGAAGGTCGCGGTCTACGCCCTGCGGGACCCGGCCGCGCCTCTCGCCCTGCTGCGCGAGGTCGCGCTCCGCCTCGAACGCTTCCTGCGCCTGTCGCGCGATCCGCAGGAACTCGCCGGGCTGCTCTGCCCCGACTTCGAGAGTTTCTGGTGGTCCGCCCCCGAGGCCCGCGCGCTGGGGAGGGAGGTCTATGGCTACTGACCTCCGCTCCACGCCGCGGCGGCGCTGGCGACCGTCCCTGATCCCGCTCGAGTTGCTGGCGGCGACGCTGCACTGGGCCGCGCTGTGGGCGCTCGCCCTGCTCGTCCTGTCGCTGATCGCCTGACGCGTCCGGCGCTGCGCGCCCGCCGCACCTGGCGCGCGTCACCCCCCCACCGAGAGGAGAGGCCCATGGCCCTCGGCCTGAACACCAGCACCAGCGGTGCCGACTTCGTCCCCCACATCCGCTACGACGCGCGCGCCGGGCGCATGTTCCGCGCCGACCGCGCCCAGGCCGCCGATGGCCGGTGGGAAACCACCCTGGTCGACATCACCAGCCCGCCGCCGCAGTTCCTGATGGACCTCGCCCAGATCGAGATCGGCTGGCTGTCCTACACCGGCGGCACCCCGGATCTGCGGTTGGTGCCCTTTGGTGCGGCGCTGCCGTCGCAGCCGAGCAAGGACCACCGCCAGGGCTTCCGGGTGCGGGTGTTCGCTCCGAAGCTGCTCGGCGGCCTGCGCGAGTTCGCCTCCTCGGCCAAGGTGGTGATCGCGGCGATGGACGCGCTGCACAGCACCTATGAGGCGGCGCCGGAGCGCGGCCAGGGGCTGGTGCCGGTGGTGACCTTCGCCGGCACCACGCCCGTGATGAGCAAGGGGCCGCAGGGCAGCAGCACCAACTACGCGCCGGTGTTCCGCATTGAGAAATGGGTGGCGCGGCCGGCCGATCTGCCGATCGGCGCGCTGCCCGGGGCGCAGGACACGAGCCCCGCCCCCACCACCATGTCCGCGCCGGCCATGCCGCCTGCCCCGGCGCCTACCGCGCCGCCCCGGCACGTGCCGCCTCCGGTCTCGGTTGCGCCGCCGCCCCCGACGGCGGCTCCGGCGCTGGCCACGCACGACACCGAGTTCTGAGCTGATGGACGGGACGGCGAGCCAGGTGCATCGCGATGGCGACGGGCTGATCTGCCCGCTGCCGGACGCGCTGCGCGCGCTCGCCGCCCGGCCGCACTGGGTGATCTGGCGCTGGACCGAACCGACCGACGGCCGCAAGCCGGACAAGCCGCTCTTTCGTGCCGGCGATCCCTGGCGCCACGCCTCAACCCAGGAGCCCGCCTCCTGGGACAGTTTCGCCGCTGCCATGGGCGCGGTCGCCGCCGGCGAGGCGGACGGCGCTGGCTACGTGCTGCGCGACGACGCGGCGCACATCTTTCTCGATCTCGATGCCTGCCGCGAGCCCGTCACCGGCGCACTGACCGATTGGGCGCAGCGCCTGGTGGAGGAGGCCGACAGCTACACCGAGGTCACGCCCTCCGGGCGGGGCCTGCGCATCATCGGGCTGAACGAAAGCCTCAGCGCCCCGATCCATCGGCGCATCGCCATGCCCGAGGGCGGCAGCGTCGAGATCTTTCACCGTTGCCCGCGCTACGTCACGGTCTCGGGCCGGCTGCTGCGGGAAGCGCCCGACGCGCTGCGGCCGATCTGCGATGTCGCCGCGGACCTGCTCCTGCTCGCCAAGCCGACCGCGCCGGTTCTCGCGGATGGTCCGCCCGCACCGCGCTCGCATCCGGACGCCGCCGCCTCGGCCGAGGACATCGCCGCCGCGCTCGCGCAGATCCCCAACGCCGACCTGCCCTGGGATGAATGGTCGCGCATCGGCATGGCGGTCTGGCGCGCCTCGGGCGGCAGCGCCGCCGGCCTCGCCGCCTGGGCGGCGTGGTCCGCGAAGTCCTCGAAGCACCAGGACGCCGCCTGTGCCGAACGTTGGCAGCACTGGTTCCGCAGCCCACCGGACCGCATCGGCTTTGCCTCGCTGTATCGCCTCGCCAGGCTGGCCAACCCGCTCTGGGTCAAGCCGTCCCTGCTCGCGGGGCACATGCCCGCCTCGGCGCCGCAGGCGGGCGGACAGGGCGCCCATGCGGATTGGGAGGGCGACGTCCCGGCGCGAGGGGTCTCCCCGCCCAGCGGCGCGCAGGGCGCGACCACGGCGGGCCTCGTCGCCACGCCCTTCGACCCCGCCGAACTCGCCAGCCTGGCGCCGCGCGAATGGGTCTACGGCCACTTCCTGATCCGCCGGTTTGTCTCCGTCCTCGGCGCCCCGGGCGGCACCGGCAAGACCGCCTACGCCATCGGCGTCGCCCTCTCCGTCGCGCTTGGTCGCCCGTTGGTTGAGGAGCCCGTGCACAGCCCGGGCCGGGCCTGGATCTACAACCTGGAAGACCCGCGCGACGAACTGCTCCGTCGCGTGCAGGCGGCCCTGATCGCGCACCGGATCCCAGCGAGCGATCTGGCCGGGCGCCTGTTCCTCAACAGCGGCCGCGAGCAGCCGCTGATCCTCGCGACCCGTCTGCCGGACGGCAGCACCGTCGCCACGCCGCTGGTGGAGGCGCTGATCGCCGAGCTCACCCGCCGCCAGGTGCGGCTGCTGGTCGTCGATCCCTTCGTGAAGTCGCATCGCCTCGAGGAGAACCGCAACGACCAGGTCGACTTCGCCGCCACGCTGTGGTCGCGCGTGGCCGACGCCGCCGGCTGCGCCGTGCTGCTGGTGCATCACTTCCGCAAGGGCGGCATCGCCGGCGACGCTGACGCCTTCCGCGGTGCCTCGGCGCTGGTCGATGCGGCGCGCGCGGCGGTCGCGCTGCGCGCCATGGACGAGAAGGAGGCCGAGCGCTTCGGCATCGACGAGGACGAGCGCTGGTTCTTCGTCCGCGCCGACAACGCGAAGCTGAACCTCGCGCCGCGCCCGCTCGACGCCACCTGGCTGCAACTGCGCTCGATCACGCTGCCGAACGGCGATCACGTCCAGGCTGTCGCGCGGTGGCGCCCTGCCTCGGTGTTCAAGGAACTCACGCTCGGCGCCTCGGCCGACCTGATCGAGCAGCTCGGCTCCCCCCGCGACGATGGTGAGCGCTGGTCCGCGCGCCCGCAGGACAGCGATCGCTGGGCGGGCACCCTCATCACCAGCGTCGTCGGCTGCACCGAGGAGCAGGCCCGCACGATCCTGGCTGGGTACCTGAAAAGCCAGACCCTCCGGATCGTCGACTACCAGAGCCCGAAGCAGCGCAAGGCGCGCAAGGGGCTCGAACACGACCCGCAGGCCGTCGCCGGCATGCGGCTTCACGCACAGGAGAACGAACATCCATGAAGACCGCGCTCAGCCTGCCTGGGCAGCCGGAGATCGGCTGCGTCGCCTTCGTACAGCATCAACGCTTCGAGTGCGTTGGGATCCGGCCGTATGTCACGCGCGCCGGTCGAGACGTGCAGCTCTCACTCTGGGTCGGCCGCTGCGCGGATTGCGGAGCCCCGTTCGACCTGGTGACGCCGCGGCGCACTGGCGCCGTGCGCGTCGATCGGCGCCGCTGTGCGGAGCATCGGGATCCCAAGCGCCGGGTCAAAGTGCTGGCGGGAGCAGAGGCATGAGGCCGACCCCGGATAGATGCGCCACTGCCCGCCGTCAGTGGCGCAGCACTGGCGCAGTGGCGCGGCGACCGGTTGCCGGGGAGGGCTGCGCCTCTGCGCCACTGACCTGGCCCATGCCCTCATGCCCCGTAGGGGGCATGGGGCAGTGGCGCAGTGGCGCAGCCCGGACCGGTGGGGCAGCGGCGCAGGATGACCAGCAGGTTCGAGAGCGTGGGCGGCCATCCAGTGGCGCAGCAGCGGCGCACACCATCACGGAGACGAGGGCATGATGTCAGGGGCTATCGATCGCTCGGCCACCGCTATGGCCGTCCAGGGCCTGGTGCAGTCGGTCGATGCGGTGACCGACGCCATGGAGCGGAAGTGGGGTGTGGGCCGGCTGCGCCTGCTGGTCGAGGCCGGGCTGCGCGAGCGGTTCGATCGGCAATGGGCGAAGTGGCAGGCAGCCTATGGCGCGCAGGACCTCGACGCGGTGCGCGCCCATTCCGAGGCGATGCGGCGCGCCTGGGCCGCTATGGACACCGCCGCGCTGGCCGCCGGCCACCAGCCCCTGGCGCCCGAGGTCTGGGAGACGCGAATGCCGGACGGCGTCGTGCTGGCCATCGTCCGCACCCTGCCCGAGGCGCACGCCCTGGCGCGCGATGGCCGCGACCGCGAGGTGTGGACGCTCGACGAGGTGGGCCGGGTGATCTGCGCCTGGGAGGGGCGGCACTGGGTGGATGCCATTCACCAGCACTTCCCCGGCTCGCGCATCGAGGCGCTGCGCCTGACGCCGCGCGGCGCCGAGTTCGACTGGTCGCGCGGGGACGCGATCCCGTTCGGCCACGAGACGGGCGACACGCATGCCTATACCCCGATCCGGCGGAGGGCCGGCGCATGAGGCTGCCTGGCGCTCCCCGCGCGCCGCGCTCGTCGCTCGATCTTGCGCGCAGCCCGACCACCGACACGGAGGTGAACGCGATGCGGGCTGCGGCCTGGCATAGGCTCGGCGTCGCGGCGATTGCGGTCGACGAGATCGCCGATCCCTGGCTGCGGCAGGCGATCATCAACGAGGCCAATCGCCGCTGGGGGCGGCGCGGCGGAGGCAGCAGCCATGGCCGCTAAGCGGAGAACCAAGCGTCCGGCGGCGCCGCGCGAGGACCTGTCGAAGCCGTCGAAGTGGCGGCTGCAGCACGGTCCGGTCGGCGAGCCCGTGCGCGAAGCCGATCCCGAGACAGGGCTGCCGGTCGTGCATCGCCGCACGGTCGACACGCTGGGGCAGATGCTCGCCAACGACACAATCACGCAGGAGATGCACGACGCAGGCGCAGTGTTCCGCCGGCAGTTCCGCGTTGCGGCGCTCGATCAGCTGCGCGCCATGCCGCTGCTCCGTCTGCCGGGTGGCTCGGGGGACCGGCTCACCGAGCGGCGGGCCAAGGCGCGCGCGGAGGTGGCCGATGCGGTCACCGCCCTTGGTGGCTTCGACAGCGCCGCGGGCTCGATCGTCTGGCACGTGGTCGGCCTCGAGCACTCCGTGCGTGAATGGGCGCAGCGCCAGGGATGGGGCGGGCGCAGCGTCGGGCACGCGCAGGCGCAGGGCATGCTGGTGGCCGCGCTCGGCGTGCTGGCGGTGGTGTACGGCCTGGCACCCCGGCAACGGGTCGCCTGATCGGTCACTTCGTGCCGAGGACATAGGCGACGGCCACGCTGATCAGCGTGACCAGCGTCGCGCGTCATCATGCTGTCGCCACGCGACACGACCCTTGCCGCGCTCCGGTGGCAACGACAGGATCGGCGTGAAAACACCAAGGGGGCGCACATGACCGATCAGGGAGCTTTGTTCCGTCGTTCTCTCCTGGCCGCTGCCGCGGCGCTGCCGAGTGCAGCCTTCGCGCAAACTGGCGGATCGGTGCGCCCGGTCCGCATCGTGGTGCCATTCCCCGGCGGCGGCACCATGGACCTGGTCGCACGGCTCTTTGCTCCGATCCTCTCGGCGCAACTCGGGGCCCCGATCGTGGTGGATAACCGCCCTGGCGGTGGCACGGTCATCGCAACGCAGGAAGCGGCCCGCTCCGCCCCGGACGGCACGACGCTGCTGATGGCGGCTAACTCCTTCACCATCAATCCTTTCGTGCAGCGCAGCCTGCCATTCGATGCCGAGCGCGACTTCGCACCGCTCGCTCATGTCGCTGTGCTGCCGCACATCCTGGTGGTCCATCCCTCGCTCGGCGTGCGCGACCTGCAGGGGCTCATCGCGCTGTCGCGCAGCAGGCCGGGCGGCATCAGCTATGCGTCGTACGGCACCGGCACCTCCAATCACCTGAACACCGAGATCCTGAAGGCGCGCACGGGGGCGGAGTTCACCCATGTGCCCTATCGCGGCTCGGGTCAGTGGCTGCCCGACCTCCTGGAAGGCCGGGTGCAAATGGTGCTCGCCATCCTGCCCGAGGTGCTGCCGCCCGCGCGCGAAGGGAAGCTCGTGCCGATTGCCGTCGCCCATGAGACACGGCTCACGGCGGCGCCGGACGTACCGACCTTCGCCGAGCTTGGCGTCGCCGGGTTCACCTCGAATTCCTGGTTCGGCTTCCTGACAAATGCCGCCGTGCCTGAGGCCCAGCGTGCCCGTCTCTCGGAGGCCCTGCGTGCCCCGCTCGCCGTCCCAGAGGTTCGCAGCCGCTTCGCGGAGCTGTGGATCGAGCCGACCGGGATGGATGCGGCGGCCTTCGGCGCATTCCTCCGGGCCGAACGCGCCCAGTACGCCGAGGCCGTGCGCCTGGCCGGCCTGCAACCGCAGTAAGCCCGTCACTCCGACCTGAGGACATAGGCGACGGCCTCGCCGATCAGGGTGAACGGCAGGGCGGGGTGACGCGCCAGGATGGCGTCGTGCACCGCCTTGCTCGGATCCGACCGGGTGAATGCGTCCGGCGGCCGCCGTGCTGCTCGGGCCGCCGCCAGGGTCGCCGCGTCCAGCCAAGGCGGCGGAGGGCGGGGCGGCGTGCTGTCGGGCATGCCGGACGATACCGGCCCCTATGAGAACAATACAAGAACATGATAGGAAGGCCGGCCAGGAAGGAGGACGGTCATGGCAGCACGGCAGCGGGCGGCGATGCGCCCCCTCGATGCGGCGCTGGTGCGCCTGCAGGCTATGGCAGCGCGCGGGGTGCAGCCCACCCGAATGGCGCGCGAGGTCGAGATCATCGTCGGCGAATGGCTCGGCGAGGCCGGCGCGGATCCTGATGACGTGAAGACGCGACTCGATGAACTGCATGAGCAGCTGGCGTCCGGCGTCGTCGATGCGGAGGAGCAGGTGTCCTACGTCGATCCCGACGAAGCAGCCGCCGTGAAGCAGGCCGACATTACCCTGGCGGCGCTGGTCGCGACGCGGGATGCGGTGCAGCGGGCGCGCGAGGCGCTGTAGCGGCCCGGCTTGGGTGGCTGACACGCTGCCCAGGCTTCGCTATGGCGGGAAGGCATTCAGGGAGATGCCAGTCTATGTCGAAGAAGTTCCTGACCGATGTGATTGCGAAATCGTCCGATCTGTCGGGCGTCGCCTCCGCGAAGCTAGCGGGTGACATCATCGAGGCGATCCGCGCGGAGATCGTCAGCAGCGGGCGGTTCACGATCCCCGACTTCGGCGCTTTCGTGGTGCGTGAGACCCCGAAGCGTACGGCGCTGAACCCGCGCACGGGCGAGAAGGTCCCCGTGAAGGCGGGCGCGACGGTGAAGTTCAAGGCGAGCCCCGCACTGAAGGCTGCCGCGCTGGACGGTCTGAAGAAGGCCAAGCGCAAGGCTGCGAAGGGCTGATATCCGGCACGAGGGAGGTCGCGGTCAGCATGGAAACTGTCCTGACGCCGGTGCTCTGCCGCGAGGCACGCGCGCTGCTGGATCTGGACATGGCTGAGGTGGCGTTCGTGGCGCGCATCCCGGTGATGGACCTGGAGATGTTCGAGGCGGGCCACATCATGCTGCCGGGGATCACCCTGGCCGCGCTGCAACGGTTCTTCGAGCGGAGCGGCGTGGTCTTCGCGCCGGGAACGAGCCGACGTGGCGTGCTGCTCCAAGCCAGCGCGTAGCGTGCGGCAGGGGTGCCGCGCTCTGTTACAATTCACCCGCTAGCGGCGCGGAATCCGCATCTCGTAGACTCTTCCCACGATGACGAAGTGCGGGCGGCGGTCCGCACGGCAAGCGCCCGGCGCCGATGGCCCGGGCGTTTCGCGTTGGTGGGGCAAGCGCGATGGGAAGGTTGCGCATGCTGTCGTCCCGCGTTGCCCGCCACGACACCCGCACCGCGCTGCCACCACCGAAGCGGCCTGACCCGCACTACGCATCCGCTGCGCATCGCGACTGGCGTGCTGCCGTGCTCGCCCGCGCCTGCCACGCCTGCCAGCGCTGCGGTCGCAGCGGCGTGCGACTCTACGCCGACCACATCGTCGAGCTGCGCGACGGTGGTGCCGCGCTCGACGTGACAAACGGCCAAGCGCTCTGCGGCGCCTGCCACACGACGAAAACCGTCGCGGCCCGCGCTGCGCGCATGGCGCGCTGACCCCGAGCCCTCCCTGCCGATGGGGAGGGGGGATCGGATCTCTGGCGCCTTGGGGCGCCCCTCCGCGACGGGGGACACGCAGGGATTTTTCCCTCCCTAAAAAGGTGGAGTTCACGCATGCAGCGAGCATGGCCGGCCGATGCGGTCGAGCGGCGCCCGGTGGCCTCGCTGCTGCCCTACGCCCGCAATGCGCGCACCCACAGCGCAGACCAGGTGGCGCAGATCGCCGCCGCCATCCGCGAGTGGGGCTGGACCGTACCGGTGCTGGTGGACGAGGCCGGGCAGCTTATCGCCGGCCACGGCCGTGTCCTGGCTGCGAAATCCCTCGGCCTGCTCGACGTGCCGGCGATGGTCGCGCACGGCTGGTCGGAGGCCGACAAGCGTGCCTATGCGCTCGCCGACAACAAGCTGACGCTGAACGCCGGCTGGGATGCCGACCTGCTGAAGGGCGAGCTGTTCGAGCTCCGCTCCGAGGGCTTCGACCTGGGCCTGACCGGCTTCGGCGCGGACGAGGTGGCGGGGCTGCTCGGCGATCTGGCGGATGTCGCGGCCACGGACACGGGGGAGTCCGAGGGCGGATCCGGCGGCGCCACCGGCATCGGTGTTGGTGGCGGTGCCGAGGGGGACGAGGATCCTGCCGATGCCGAGCCGGTGCCGCCGCGTCAGGCGGTCGCGCGCCGGGGCGATCTCTGGCTGCTCGGCGAGCATCGCCTGCTCTGCGGCGACAGCACCGACCCCGCCTGCGTCGCCCGCATCCTGGCAGGGGATCGCGCAGCGCTGCTGTTCACTTCCCCGCCCTATGGCAACCAGCGCGCCTACACCACCGGCGGCATCTCGGATTGGGATGCGCTGATACAGGGGGTGTTCCAGCACCTGCCGGTGATTCTCGCCGAGGACGGCCAGGCGCTGGTGAACCTCGGCCTGATCCACCGCGATGGCGAGTGGCAGCCCTATTGGCAGGGCTGGGTCGAATGGATGCGCGCGCAGGGCTGGCGCCGCTTCGGGTTGTACGCCTGGGACCAGGGACCCGGCCTGCCGGGGGACTGGAACGGCCGGCTGGCGCCGGCCTTCGAGCTGGTGTTCCACTTCAACCGGAAGTCTCGCCCGCCGAACAAGATCATCCCCTGCAAATGGGCGGGCACGGAGAACAAGGGCAGCGGGCTGCGCGCCGCGGATGGGGAGGTGAAGGCCTACACCCATGCCGGCCTGCCGGTGCAGGAGATGCGCATTCCCGACAGCGTCCTGCGCATCACCCGGCACAAGGGGCGCGGGATCGAGACCGAGCACCCGGCGGTGTTCCCGGTGGCGCTGCCGGAGTTGCTGCTGCAGACCTACGCCAATCTCGGCGATGCCGTGTTCGAGCCCTTCGCCGGCTCCGGCACGACGATCCTGGCCGGGCAGAGGACCGGGCGGAAGGTCCGAGCAATCGAGCTCGCGCCAGCCTATGTCGACCTCGCTATCGCCCGCTACCGGATGGTGTTCCCCGAGCTGAGGGTGACGCTGGACGGCGACAGGCGGGACTACGACGCGGTGGCCGCGGCGCGCGCGGAGGAAATGGCCGATGCTGCCTGATCTCCGAGTCGAGATGCTGCCGACCGCGGTGCTAGCGCCCTATGCCGCCAATGCGCGCCAGCACCCGGAGGCGCAGGTGCAGCAGCTGGCGGCGTCGATCCGCGAGTTCGGCTTCAACGTGCCGGTGCTGGTCGATGATGCCGGCGTGCTGATTGCTGGCCATGGCCGCGTGCTGGCGGCGAAGGCGCTCGGCCTAGCCAGCATCCCCGCGATCCGGCTCGGGCATCTCACTGAGGCGCAGGCCAAGGCCTACCGGCTGGCGGACAACCAGCTGGCGCTCAATTCCACCTGGGACGACGGGCTGCTGGCCACCGAGTTGCGCGGCCTGCTCGATGCCGAGTTCGATCTCGGGCTGATCGGCTTCGACGCCATGACGCTCGACCGGCTGCTGGCCGGCCCCGCGGAGGACGAGGCGGGCGGTTCCGATCCAGACGCGCCCGCGCCAGAGCCGCCCGCCAACCCCGTGTCGCGCCCCGGCGATCTCTGGATCCTCGGCCGGCACCGCCTGCTCTGCGGCGACGCCACCAATGCGCAGGATGTTGCGCGGCTGCTCGATGGGGCGAAGCCGCACCTGATGGCGAGCGATCCTCCGTACGGGGTGGAGTACGACCCATCCTGGCGCAACGAAGCCGGCGTCTCGTCCACCGCGCGCACGGGGAAGGTCGCGAATGACGACCGCGCCGACTGGCGCGAGGCCTGGGCGCTGTTCCCTGGCGATGTCGCCTATGTCTGGCATGCCGGCGTGCACGCGCGCACGGTGATCGACAGCCTCGAGGCGGCGGGCTTTGCGATCCGCAGCCAGATCATCTGGGCCAAGCCGCGCTTCGTGCTCGGCCGCGGCGACTACCACTGGCAACACGAGCCCTGCCTCTATGCCGTCCGCAAGGGAGCGACGGGCCACTGGCAGGGCGCGCGCGACCAGGCGACGCTGTGGTCGATCGGCTTCGGCGGCGACGAGGACGCCGAGACGATCCACGGCACGCAGAAGCCCGTTGAGTGCATGCGGCGGCCGATCGTCAACAACAGCGCGGTCGGCGATGCGGTCTACGAGCCATTCTCGGGCAGCGGCACCACGATCATCGCCGCGGAGACCACGGCGCGGCGCTGCTACGCGATGGAGATCGATCCGCGATATGTGGACGTCGCGGTGCTGCGCTGGCAGGCGCTGACGGGGAAAGGGGCCTTGCTCGCGTCCGAGGAGTTGACCTTCGGGGATGTCGCGGCAACGCGTAGCGGTGCTCTATCGGCGCGAGAGCGGACGTTGGGGACAAGCCACATCTGACAATCCTTAGCTATCGTGCATGGCCGAACCGCTGTTGCTCAAGGAGATGGGGGGAAATACGCGGGCTGTGGACGTCGTGCTGCGTGCCCAATTCGCAACGAGATTCTGCCCCACCACTGCCTTTGCGGGCGCCTAGCCTTCCTCCTGCTGAAACCCGTTGGAGGTTTGCCTCATGACCTACCGCAAGGCCTGCCTTTAAGGCTGGCGCCAGGCGGGCGCGTTGAAGGCCCCGCCTGGCGCTATGGCGCAACATCATCCTGAGGTTCGGCGATGACGAAGAAGCAGACGAGTGAAAGTGTGTTCGCGCGTATGTGGCGCGCACGTCCCATCCCGTTTGCCACGGGTGCGGCCTTCATGCTGGTCCTAATCGCGACCGGGCTGTGGAAGGCCGTAGTCTGGTTCGACACCAGCAATCCTGGCACTCTCCCGAGGATTGTCGGCCGGATCATCGAAGCCCCGCCGGCTTCGGCGTCGGAAGCATCCCAGCTTCCGGGGGATTGGTACATCTCGGTTTTCTATAAGAATGCCGAGGACGGAATCCCGATCGAGACATGGAGGCTGAATGCACGCGGTATGCTCACGCTCGCGGGCGACATTGAGGACAGGCGGACTGGGCATCGCGGCGTAGCTTCCGGCTATGTGCGAGACAACACGATATCGCTTGCCTATGGGTCGGCTGATGAGCGTCGGCCGGGGTATGGGTCCTTCATCCTGCGACGCGTGCCGGCTGCCGTGAGGGGCGAGGGCGACATCTGGGTCGGTACCGCCATCGTTCATGATTGCCAGGCCGTCACGCGGGAAGGCGACCGCGCGATCTGTGCCAGTGGACGGATCCTCGCATGCCCTGCGATTCTGTCGCAGCGTCCAGTGCCATCGGCCGCTGAGCAGCGCGCCTATTTTCGGAGCGAATGCTTGCCGGTCAGTCAGGCGAGGGAGTTGGCGTCGACCAGCTCCTGATGAGAAGGCATCGGCGTTGCCAGAGCGCACAACGTCGGTTGAATCTTGTGGCGCGGATTATTCGTACATAGGAAATTCTCGAGTTTCGCCACCCGAACTACGCGGGTGGCGAATTCTTCGTTGGCGTCAGCAGTTCGCGTCAGCCAGCCGTGCGGTAGACGCTGTAGGACCCGCGGGCGCCCTCCTTGTTCGGCCCGACCTGGCGGATCCGCTCCAGCACCGTGACCTCGATGCCCTTCTTCTTCAGCCCGGCGAAGAACCCGCGCACCGTGTGCTGCGCCCAGCCGGTGGCCTCCGCGACCTGCGCCACCGTCGCCCCCTCGGGGCGGCGCAGCAGGGCGAGCACCGCCTCCTGCTTCGTGCCCTCGCGCGGCTTGCGAGGTGCGCCCGGCTCCCGAGGCGGGCGACCCGGCTTCGCGGCCAGGGCGGCGCGCAGGGCGTCGATCGCGGTCGGCAGGTCGGTGCGCATGTTCGCCTCGTCATCCCAGGCATCGAGGATGCGCTGGGCCGCAGCGCGCAGGGTGGGGTTCGCCTTCGGGCGCGGCGTGGCGAGGGCCTGGTCCAGTTGGGCCACCTCCTCCGCCAGGGGCGCGCCGTAGGCCGGTTCGGCTGGCGCCGCGGGGGTGTCCTGCGCGGCGGGTTCCTCTGCGCCCGTCAGCGCGGTGGCGCCAACCGTGGCCGGCTCGCCGTTGTCGTCGCCCTCGATCAGGCGGGGATTCACCCCATTGCGCTCGTCGCGCAGTAGGGCGTCCTCGACCTCCTCCGGCTCGCCCTCCGGCTCTACGCCGATGGCGCGCAGCCCGGCTTCGGTGATCCGCAGCAGCCGGGTCCGGCCGTCGATCTGCCAGGCGTCGCGCGCGGCGTAGGCGCTGGCGTGCTCGTCGCTCACCAGCCCCTGCTTGATCAGGGACTTCGCCACCGTCTGCCGCGCCGCGGAGGGAAGGCGCTCGGGCGGGACGGCGAGGCGGTCGTCGCGCTGGCTCGCCTGGCTGAGGATAATCCGCTGGGTGTCGGAGAGTTTCATCGTCGGGCTCCTGGTTCGGCACCCGTGGATCCGGGTGCTACCAGCCCGAGCCCCGCCGGGGATCACCCGGTCGGGGCGGTGCGGGGGCGGCGTCCCGTCAGGGCGCGTATTCCCCGCGGCGGAAATGCTGGTCGGCGATGTCCTTCAGCTTCGCGGTGGCGTCGGTGAGCCAGACGGCTTCGCCCCAGAGCACCGCGTTGGGGTCTGTCCCAAAGTGATCCGCGCTGGCCTGCTGCAGTTCGGCGAGCAATTCGTCGAACTCGGCCTTCTTCATCAGGAAGGCCTCAAGGCTGTTGAGCTGGTTGGCTTCGCGCTTGGTCATCGTCGTCTCCGTCCTCCGCATCGCGTGACGGACCATTCGCGCTGAGCCGCGCCCGAGCCAAGCGCATCTGCCGATCATGATGTTGCTCAGTTCAGCGCGATCCGATCATCTCGTGACGCCGCGGCGCCACGCCATCAGGGAGCCGCGCATCGCGGCGCTGCACCCCATGCCCCGCAAGCCCGGCCGTCCGGCCTACACGCCCACCGAGAAGGACCGAGCCACCGTCAAGACGATGTCCGCCTTCGGCATTCCGGACTACGAGATCGCGCGCGTGCTCGCACTCGACCCCAAGACGCTGCGCAAGCACTTCTGGACCGAGCTCGAGGTCGGCCATGTCGAGGCCAACGCCAAGGTCGCCGCCTCCCTGTTCAAGAAGGCGACCGGCGACGGCCGCGAGGCGGTGGTGGCGGCGATCTTCTGGCTGAAGTGCCGCGCCGGCTGGCGCGAGCGCCCGGCCACCGACGAGCTCAGCAAGAAGGAGCAGCGCGCTCTGGAAGCCGAGACCGCCGAGCGCGGTACCTCCTGGGAGAGCCTTCTCGAACCGGCGAGTAGCCGGCTGCAGTGACCGCCTGGTCGCTGGCCTGCCCCGATTGGGCGGCGCGCATCCAGGCGGGGCAGTCGCTGCTGCCGGAGATGCCGCTGCTCCTGCGCGCCGAGGCCGAGCGCGCGGTCACCATCTTCAACCGGCTGCGGCTGCCGGACGTGCCGGGCCGGCCGCCGTTGTCCACCGCCGGCGGCGACTGGCAGCGCGACATCGTCCGCGCCCTGTTCGGCTCGTGGGATGGGACCGAGCGGCACATTCGCGAGATCTTCGCCCTCGTCCCCAAGAAGAACGCCAAGACCACCGCCGGCGCGGCGATCATGGTCACCGCCCTGCTGATGAACCGCCGCCCGCGGGCGGAGTTCATCATCGTCGCACCCACCCAGGACGTCTCCGACCTCGCCTATCGCCAGGCGGTGGGCATGATCGAGGCCGATCCGGTGCTGGCGGCGAAGTTCCATGTCCAGGAACACCTCAAGCGCATTACCTACCGGCCGACCAACGCCTTCCTGAAGGTGAAGTCCTTCGATCCGAAGATCGTCACCGGCACCAAGCCGGCGGGGATCCTGCTCGACGAGTTGCATGTCATCGCCGAGGCGCCGGACGCCGACCGGGTGATCGGCCAGATCCGCGGCGGGCTGATCTCGCAGCCCGAGGGGTTCCTGATCACCATCACCACGCAGTCGGAGCGTCCGCCCGCCGGCGTGTTCCGCGCCGAGCTGATGAAGGCGCGCAAGGTTCGGGACGGCGTGTTGCAGGCGCCGATCCTGCCTGTGCTGTACGAGTTCCCACCCGAGGTCGAATGGCGGGATCCGGCGAACTGGAAGATGGTCACCCCGAACGACGGCCGCTCCATCACCGTGCAGCGGCTGATCCCCGACTATCACGCCGCTGTGGAGGCGGGAGAGGAGGAGCTGCGCCGATGGGCGTCGCAGCACCTCAATGTCGAGATCGGCCTGGCTCTTCTGTCGGATGCCTGGGCCGGGGCGGAGCATTGGGAGCCGCAGGCGGATCCTGACCTGACGCTGGATCAGTTGCTGTGCCGGGCCGAGGTGGTCACCGTCGGCATCGATGGCGGCGGCCTGGACGACCTGCTCGGCCTGTCCGTCATCGGCCGCGACGCCGTGACACGGGACTGGCTGCTGTGGTCGCGCGCCTGGGCGCATCCGGTGGTGCTGGAGCGGCGGAAGTCGGAGGCGGCCCGGCTGACGGACTTCGCCCGTGATGGCGATCTGCGCATCGTGGCGCGGCTGGGCGACGACGTGGAGGAGGTTGCCGACCTGGTCGCGGACATCGACCACGCGGGCCTGCTGCATGCGGTCGGGCTCGACCCCGTGGGCATCGGTGGCATCGTCGATGCGTTGGCCGAGAGGCACATCACCGGCGACCGCGTGGTCGGGATCCCGCAGGGCTGGCGGATCAGCGGGGCGATCAAGACGTTGGAGCGAAAGCTGGCAGACGGCACGCTGTGGCATCCCGGGCAGGCGCTGATGGCGTGGTGCGCCGGCAATGCGCGGGTCGAGCCGCGCGGCAACGCCATCACCATCACCAAGCAGGCCGCCGGCAAGGCCAAGATCGACCCACTCGTGGCGGCGTTCAACGCCGCGGAGCTGATGTCGCGGAACCCAGAGGCACGTTCGGTACCCACGATCGTCATCATCTAGCGAGCTGCGAAACTTGGAATCTGCGGGCGTTGGAATATCGACAACCCCGAGCGGCCGCCCTGTGCCGCCTACACCAATCGAGCCCATTTGCGGGTCTTGGCATAAGCCATCCAATCAATCGGAGGGCGCCGCCCACGCTCTCGCGTAAGAAAATTCATTAGATGAACATAAAATTCTAGAAATAAGCCTTTTGGATTCTCCTCTGCAACCGCCGATCTGGCCTGAGGGTGTATAATACCCCGATCAAGTACGAATACGCGATCCACAACGTCGACTTCGCATTTACACAATTTTGCAGAAGCTTTGATCCTGTCAAACTCCTTCTGCGCCCAATTTTTTTCACTAAGATTGCTTCGATAAGCGAATACATAATATGGACATCTGAAGTGATTTTCGAAAGTTTTCCCGTCAGTGGCGGCGGGAAGAAATTTTTCTTTAAAAGGCCGGAGCGCCCGGACTTTCTTCGCAGAATTTAGGCATTTTTCGATTTCGTCGCCCGTCAGAATGGATTTTACCTCGATTACAGCGTAGATCGCTTCTGCAGGAACAAGAATATTTTCAGACGAAGATTGAATTGGAGCTGCGCTCATACGATCATACAAAAATAAATCTAACTCTCCACTTCTGTTATCTTTGAAATCAATGGCCTCTCCTTTCCCGACTGCGAAAATTGATGGCAAATGACTTCGCAAAAAATCTGCAAGTGCGAGCGCTCTTTCATTTCCTTTTATGCCTCTGTGTTCAAAATTTTCGGCTCCAGAGGCGTCGAGCGCTAGCCGAGTTTCTGCCTGATTTAGGACGTTAGAAAAAACGTTACTGGGAGACTGTGTATGTCTCTTTGTCATGTGTTTGCCTATCCCATCTCTGCGACTCGCCACGAGCCAATGCTGGCAGACATTCAACGCTCGTCATCTGACGTGTCGATGGGCTCCGAGTGGTGAGAGGACAGGTGACATGCGGTGCACTGCTTCCCGCTTCAGGCGATAGCCTATGGCTGCCCGATCGGCGCGATCCAGGATGAGCAGAATGGCGCGGACACGCCGCCTGTGTAGATCTGCCGCGCCGGCCAACGCGCGCGCTTCTCATTGATGCCCAGTCTGCTCGATGGTCTCGCCCGTCTGTGGCGAGAACGGAAAGCCGTGACCTTTGCGCCGGGCTTCTGGGACGCGCTGCGCCCGGCGGCGAAGTCCGGTGCCACCGTGAACGCCACCTCCGCGCTGGAATGCACCACCGCGCTCGCCTGCGTGCAGGCCATCGCCTGCGGTGTCGCCATGCTGCCGCTCGACATCTACCGCCCGCGCACGGGCGGCGGGCGGGACGTGGCGACGGTCGAGCCGCTGTGGGAGTTCTTCGCCGGCCAGCCGAACGAATGGCAGACGTGGCCCGAGTGGATCGAGACCACGCTGATGCACGCCGTGCTGTGCGGCGACGGCATCTCCTTCATCAACCGGCCGAACTCGCGCGGGCCGATCCGCGAGCTGATCCCGCTGGTGCCTGGAACCGTCTCGGTCGAGCAGCGCCAGGGCTACGACCTCGTCTATCACCTCGTGCTAGCCGATGGCCGCAGCCTGACGGTCGGCCGAGAGCAAGTGTTCCACCTGCGCGCCCCGTCGTGGAACGCCTATTCCGGCCTCGACGCCACCAAGCTGGCCCGCGAGGCGATCGGCCTGGCGCTGGCCACTGAGGAGGCGCACGCCCGCCTGCACGCCAACGGCGCCCGCCCTGGCGGCATCCTCACCACCGAGCAGCGGCTGACCCGCGAGCAGGTCGATGAGCTCCGCGCCGCCTGGCAGCAGACCCAGGGCGGCCTGTCCAACGCCATGCGCACTGCGGTGCTGTCCTCCGGCCTGAAATGGGAGCCGATGGGCATGACCGGCGTCGATGCCCAGCACATCGAGACGCGGCGCTTTCAGATTGAGGAAATCTGCCGCGCCTTCGGCGTCTATCCCGCCATGGTCGGCCATACCGACAAGGCGAGCACCTACGCCTCGGCGGAGCAGTTCTTCATCGCCAATGTCGTCTACTCGCTGGGGCGCTGGACGCGGCGCTTCGAGGAACGCATCCGCGTCGATCTGATGACGCGGGAGGAACGACAGCGTCGGCTCTATGCGAAATTCTCCCTGCAGGCGCTGATGCGCGGCGACGCCCGCACCCGGTCGGAGTTCTACAGCGCGCTCATCACCCTGGGCGTGCTGACGCGCAACGAGGCCCGGGCGCTAGAGGAGCTAAACCCACTGCCCGGCCTCGACGAGCCGCTGCGGCCGCTGAACCTGGCGACCCAGGCGGAGGCCGAGGCGGCTCTGCGTGCCCGGCAGTCGCCGCCCCAGGGCCCCGATGGTGGTAGTGGCGGCCAGTCCGCCGGACGGCAGGACGCCGAGGGCAAGGCGGCGGCGATCGCCGCGGTCGCGCGTGTCATCGGCGCTGAGGACCCCGCCTTGGAACAGAAAATTGGCCGGATCCTGTCGGCGGCGAACGAAGCCCGCATCCGCGGCGCCCGCGACGCGCTGGATACGGTCCTCTCCCAGCTGGAGACCCCCTGATGCGGCATCGTGGCGATATCCGCGCCCGCTTCGAGGTCAAGTCGGTCGCCGCCGACAGCGGCGCCTTCGAGGGCTACGGCGCGGTGTTCGACGTGGTCGACACCTATCGCGATGTCATCCTGCCCGGCGCCTTCGCCGAGACGCTCGCCGAACATGCCCGCCGCGGCACCGCCCCGCGCATGCTGTGGTTCCACGACCCGGGCAAGGCGATCGGCGCCTGGTCCGAGTTCCGCGAGGACGAGCGGGGCCTGTACTGCGCCGGCCAGCTGGATCTCGACCATCCCGACGGTCAGAAGGCCTATGGCACCCTGCGTGGCGACGGTGCGATGGATCTCTCCATCGGCTACACTGCCATGCTGTTCGAGGTCGACCGCGCCGCCGAGCTGCGCCGCCTCAAGACCATCTGGCTGGACGAGGTGTCGCTGGCGCCACGCGGCCACGGGGTGAACCCCGCCGCGGTGGTGACCGACTTCAAGGCCCGCGCCGGCGGGATCCAGACCATTCGCGACTTCGAGGACTTCCTGCGGGAGGCAGGGTTCTCGCGTGACCGCGCCAAGGCCATCGCCTCGCGCGGCTTCAAGGCCAGTGCCGACCCTCGGGACGAGGGAGGAGAGACGGCCGCTGTGCTCGCCGGCATCCGCCGGCTGCAGCAGATCCTCCAGCCCTGACGGGACAGCAGATTCATGGACACCGATGTGAAGGAGGCCCTCGACGGCCTCGGCCGCGCCTTCGAGGAATTCAAGGCGACCAACGACAGCCGCCTGGATGAGCTCGCCCGCAAGGGCAGCGCCGACGTGTTGCTGGAGGAGAAGCTCCAGCGGGTGAACACGGCGCTCGACCAGTTCGAGACGCTGAACCAGCGCCTGACCAAGGCTGAGCTCGAGGCCAAGGCCGGCCGCGACGCGGCGGAGGGCTCGAAGGAGGCGCTGGAGCGCATCGAGACCCGGCTGAACCGCCCCGGTATGGGATCGGGCGATCGCCAGGCCGAGCTCAAGGCCCGGGTGAACACCTGGGCGCGGGCGGTGATCAACGCCCACACCCTCGGGGTGCCGAACCTCACCGCCGAGCAGCAGAAGGCCCTCTCCGACGTCGCCGCCGAGCACAAGGCCATGTCGATCGCCGACGACACCACCGGCGGCTACCTGGCCCCCTCGGAATACGTCCGCGAGATCATCAAGGGTGTGACCGAGATGAGCCCCGTCCGGTCCCTCGCCCGCGTGCGGGGCACCTCCACCAAGTCGATCATGCTGCCGAAGCGCACCGGCCAGTTCGCCGCCCGGCGCGTCTCCGAGCAGGGCACCCGGACGGAGACCCCCGGCCTTGCCTACGGGATGATCGAGATCACCGCGCCGGAGGTCTATGCGCTGGTCGACATCTCGCAGCACAACCTGGAAGACAGCGCCTACGACCTCGAGAGCGAGATCCGCGCCGAGGCGGTCGAGCAGTTCGCGGTCAAGGAGGGGCAGGAATTCGTCGGCGGCTCCGGCGTCGGCGAGGCGGAGGGGATCCTCACCAATGCCGACATCGCTTTCACCGTGTCGGGCTCGGCCGCCACGATCGCCGATGCCGAGGGCCAGGGGAATGGGCTGATCACGCTCTTCCATGCCCTCAGGACCGCCTATGCCCGGAATGCGGTGTGGACGCTGAACCGGGTGACGCTGGGCTCGGTGCGCAAGCTGAAGGACGCCGACAAGAACTACGTCTGGATGCCGGGGCTGGCGAATGGCGTACCGAACACCATCCTCGGCGCGCAGTATGTGGAATGCCCGGACATGCCGAACGAGGGGGCGGATGCTTTCCCGATCGCCTTCGGGGACTTCCGGCGGGGGTACGTCATCGTCGATCGCATCGCCATGACGATGCTGCGCGATCCCTTCACGCAGGCGACCAGCGGCAATGTGCGGTTCCTGTTCCGCCGGCGCATGGGTGGGGCGGTCGTGCTGGCGGAGACCATGCGCAAGCTGAAGTGCGCCGCGGCCTGACCGCCGGGCCCGCGGTGCCAGTCCCGGCCGCGCGGGCCGCCGCTGCGGTTATCCACACAATTCACTGTTCCATCAACGCAACTGAAAGGCGAGGTGCCCGCCATGGCCACTCGTGACCTGTGCCACAACGTCCACCCCGTGCGGGCGATCAGCCCGGCAGCGGCCAAGACCGACAACACGCTCTTCGTGTCGGAGATCATCGACACCAAGGGCTATGAGAGCCTGACCTTCCTGCTCGCCGCCGGCGACATCGCCGATGCCGACGCCACGCTCACCGTGCTGGTTGAGGCGAGCGATACCGCCAACATGGCCGGCGCCGAGGCGGTGCCGGACAAGGAACTGATCGGCACCGAGGCGCAGGCGGGGCTGTCCTTCGCCGACGACAACAAGACCCGCAAGATCGGCTATGTCGGCGGCAAGCGCTATGTCCGGCTGACCGTCACGCCGGCGAACAACACGGGGAACATCTTCCTCGCGGCGATCGCGCTGCTCGGCCATCCGCGCAACGCGCCGACGCCCAATCCGCTGGTGTGAGCATGCCGGCGGAGGGGCAGCGGCGGATCCGCGCGCTGCGGGCGTTTGCCTACTCGCTGGACGGTGTGCGGCTGATCGCCGTCGCCCCCGGCGAGGAGGTCAGCCTGCGCGCGGGCGCCGCCGCAGGACTGGTCGCCGAGGGATATGCCGAGGCGGTCGCTGCGGATCCTTCGCCTCGGCAGCAACCCGCACGGCGCCGTCCGCCCGTTCGCGATCCAGCCTGACGGGGAAGGCAGATGCTGGAGATCGTCACGCCGGCCGCCACCAGCGACCTCACGACGCTGGCGACCGCCAAGCGCGAGCTCGGCGTCACGGACACGGCACAGGACGCCCGGATCGCCGATCTGATCCGCCAGGCGTCCGACCTGGTCGCGCAGTGGTGTAATCGCTCGGGCTTCGGCCGCGAGATGCTGCGACAGACCGCACGCCTGGTGTCCCCGGTCGATGTCATCGTGCTCCACCGCGACCTCGGCGTGACGATCACCGCCGTCACGGAGGACGGCGTCGCGCTGGCCGCGGCCGACTACGAGCGGGGCGGCGTGCTGCTCTACCGGCTGCGCGAGGGCGCCCGCGTGCCATGGACGGCGCGGTTGGTGGTCGTGGAGTACCAGGCCGGCTTCGTGTTGCCGGACGACGCACCGCCCGCATTGGAACGCGCCTGCCTCGATCTGCTCGCTGGGCTGTGGCACGGCCAGGGGCGCGATCCGGCGGTGCGCAACGAGACCACCGAGGGCGTCGGCGCGGTCGGCTATTTCGAGCACCGCGGCGACACGCTGCCGCTGCCGCCCGATCGGCTGGCGGCCCTCGAACGCTATCGGCGGTTCCACCTCTGATGGGCGCGTTGCGCGAGGCCCGCCGCCGTGCCCTCGCGCGGCGCGGGCGGCCGATGACGCTGCGTCGTCTCGTGACCCCGCCGACCACCTACGCCACCGCGGCGGTGACCGGCTTCTCGGCCGACTCCGCGCCGGACGATCTTGTCCCACCGCTGGTGCAGGGCGATCGCCGCCTCGAGATCCTGCATGCCGACCTGGTCGCCGCCGGCTTCCCGTGGCCGCCGCGCGAGCCGGACGAGGTGCTGGACGGCGCGGAGAGCTTCACCGTGATCTTCGCCGCCCCCGTGTGGGAGGGGACGGAGCGCATCGGCTGGACCCTGGCGGTCCGCGGCGGCTGACATGGCCTTCACCCGCGGCCAGTTCCGCAACTTCACCCGCGAGCTTGAGGTTGGCACGCGCGGGCTGACTGGGCCGGCCGCCAGCCGCCGCCTCGCCGCCATGGCCCGCGCCCATATCGCCGAGGTCGAGCGGCAGCAGGCGGCCCGCTCCGGCGGGGTGGTACCGGACCACACGACGACGGTGGATGGCCGTCCGGGCGCTGCGCCGGAGCAGGTCCGTCCGGACGGCGTCATCCTGATCGCCTGGCACTACCTCACCGAGGCGGTGATCCGCACCGTGACCTACCTCGAGGAGAATGGCCCGGAGCGCAAAGGCGGCTGGAAGGCCAGCATCACCACCTTTGTCGACGACACCGCCGTGCCACGCACCGCTCGCCTGCCGGCCGGCGCCACCGAGGCGGTGGTGGTGGTGCGCGGCGACTACGCCCGCCGGCTCGAGGTGGGCAAGCGCGACAGTGGCGGCCCCTTCGTGCTGCAGGTGCCCATGCATTTCGTCGAGCAGGCGGCGGTCGCGCTGCGGCCTGTGCTCCGCCCGCTCGGCTGGGAGCCGCGCTTCACCTATGTCGATGTGCCGGACGCCTTTGCTCTCAGCGTCGAGGCGACGCGGCGGCGGCGCTTCGGGCGGCGAGGCATTGTGACGGAGCGCTCGCCGCGCCGCGTGCCTGGCGGCCAGGAGATCGAGAGCCAGGTCCGCTACCCGGCGATCGTGATACGGCCGCTGCGGAATCTAGGTCGATGACTGCCGCGCCCTACGCCGACAGCGTCGCCGCCATCGCCGCGGCTTGGTCGTCTGGCTGGCCGGCGCCCGCCGGCGTTCCGGTGCTGTGGCATCACAACGGCAGCGACGCCGTGCCGTCGCGCGCCAGCACGCAGCACTGGCTGCATCTGGCGGTCGAGCACAGCAGCGAGCGGCTGGTCGCCTTCGGGGCTGGCCGCGGCGTGCACGAGAAGGAACTGCACGGCTCGGTCGTCGTCCGTGTCATGGCCGCCCGCGGGTTGGGCGAGGCCACCCAGCTCGCCCTTCTGGACCAGGCGCTCGGGGTGTTCCGCAGCCGCCGCGACGGGCCGCTGTCCTTCCTTGGCACCTCGGTGATTGAGATGCCCGGCGCCTCGGCCGACGGCGCCTGGTGGGTGCGCAGCGGCATCGCCGTCTTCGTCTATCGCTTCCGCGGCTGATCCGGCCGCACAGCTGCCCTCGCCGCCCTTGGGCAAGGCGTCCTGAAAATCCGAGGAATTCCTCATGCCCCTCGCCGAAGGCAGCGCGGCCCGCTTCGCGTACAAGTTCTACGCGGACGGCACCATGACCACGAATGCGGAGGCGGATATCGCCACCGCGCCGGGATCCACCGGTGGCCGCATCCTGCGTCGCGTCAGCGCCGGGCTGAACCTGCGCAAGAACGCCACCCGCTCGGCCGAGATCCTCCCCTCGCGCCAGGTGCGGAGCTCCCGGCATACCTCCCGCCGGGTCGAGGGGCCGCTGGATGGCGAGTTCTCCCCCGGCAGCTATTTCGACTTCATCGAGGCCGCGCATCGCGATGCCGCCGCGCCGATCCTGCCCTCCGGCCTGACCGAGGTGCAGCTGACCAGCGCCGCCGCCGACAGCACCACCTCGAAGTTCACCTTCGGCGGGGGTGACCCGGTCGCGCTCGGCCTGCGCAAGGGGGCGATCATCCAGTTCGCCAGCCTGTCCGCCGCCGGCAACAACGGCGTGCGCTTCCTGGTCACCGGCTTCGGCGGCACCTCGAACCGCGAGGTCAGTGTCTTTCCGGCGCCGACCACCATGGCGGCGGACACCAGCTTCATGCTGACTACGCCGGGGAAGTCCTCGATCATCCCGGCCTCGGGCCATGTCCGCCGCAAGCTGGCGATCGAGCGCTACCACGAGGATCTCGACCGCGCCCGGCTCTACACCGAGCTCCGCGTCACCGGCTATCGCCTCGCCGTGCCGGCCGAGGGCAACAGCACCTTCGGCATCAATGTCATGGGGCGGAACCGCCGCACGCTGACCGGCGCGGCGGCGCCCTATTTCACCTCGCCGGCGGCGGCGACCACCACCGAGGTTTGCAACAGCCTCAACGGCATTTTGCGCATCGCCGGCAGCACGGTCGGTACCGTCACCGGGCTGAACCTGAACCTCGCCATGGCGGCGGACGCGCCGGCGGTGCTCGGTCAGGCCTTTCCGCCGGACGTGCTGCTCGGCACTGCCGACGTCACCGGCGACTTCACAGCGCTGGTGGACGACACCGATGCGATCAGCGCCGCCTTCGAGGAGGAGCTCGAGGTCGAGCTGCTGTTCATGCTGACCGCCGGCGGCGCCGCGGCGGACGCGGTGGCCTTCCACCTGCCGCGGCTCAAGCTGAACGGCGACGAGGAGAACGTGCAGGGCGAGGGCTCGCAGACCATGAACGTGCCGTTCCAGGCGCTGGAATACCTCGGCAGCGCGCCGGGGATGACCGGCACCACCCTGCGCTGCACCGATACGGCGGCGGTGTGATGCTGCGATCGTGGGAAGCCCATTTTCCTGTCGCACATCCGAGGATGAAGGACGCTGGGTCCTTGGACTGCTGCCCTCCGACGCCGAGGAGCATAGTCTCTCCCAAATTGCAGACGCGGTGGCAGGGACTAGTGGTGACCAATTCAGTGGGCCGCGTGCTCGCAAGCGGCAACGTTGCGGACCTCATCGAATGGGATGGCAGGCTTCTCAAGCTCTACCGAAGTCATGCCGCAAAAGCGTCGGTGTTCCGGGAGGCGGCGAGCCATGCGCGCGTGGAGGAACTCGGGCTGCCGGTTCCCGCCATCTGGGGCGTGGCGAAGGTCGGCTCACGCTGGGGCCTCATTCTGGATCGGCTTGATGAGCGGACATTTGCTGACCGGATGCAGGCTGAGCCGTCTGCGATGGATCGGCATCTGCAGGCGCTCGCCCGCATTCAGGCTCAAATTCATGCCCAGCCCGGCAACGGGTTTCGCGCGCTGAAGGATCGATTGACTGCACGGCTCACGCGGGTGGCTGGCCTTGCGCAAGAGCAGAGGGACGTCTTGCTCCGCGGCCTCCGTGGCATGCCTGACGGCAACGACCTCTGCCACGGCGACTTTCACCCACGAAATGTCCTCGGTGAACCGGACCAGCCGATTGTGATCGACTGGCCCGACGCCTGCCGCGGCGATCGCGCAAAGAACCAGCCGTACAGCAGACCCAACAGGGTGTTGAGCAACAGGGTGCGCAAGGCGACGCTGGGAAGGAGTTCCGCACCTGTCGCAGCGACGGCGGGCAGATGGCTGGCGGCGAAGATTAGGGCGGCAAAGCTGACGCCGGTGAGAAGGACCCCAGTCGAGGGCGTCACAGCCCTACGGGCGAGAATGCGCCAAAGCGCCAGCACCACGAGACTCATGAGGCCCCAGCGGAACACGATCTCCTCGACGACGCCGCCATAGAGCAGGCCGACGAGTAGCGATGTCGCGCTCCAACCTTCGATGATGGAAGGCGGCATCCCCAGAGGGCCTTGCCAGAGCGCGCGACCTGAGTGGTCGGCAAGGGCGACAACAACCCCGATCAGAACCCCCGCTCCGATATCAACAGCGCGTTTGGGCTCCATGACAGGTGCGGCCGAAAGTCGCAGGCCGCAGCGCTTGGCAGCCCATGTCCCCGCACAGGCCGCGGTGACCAGAAGCACCGTTGGGTTGATGAGTAGTGCCCACTTGGGAACCCCCGGCAGCTCGGGCAGGACCAGGAGCAACGAGAGCACGCCCGGCAAGCCGATGAGGCTGAGGGCGATGGGCTGGTTCAAACGACGCGACATCGCGATCGGATGCCACAAGGCACCCCGGGGCGGTAGCTCCGCGCCGCCAAGGGCAAATCGACCTTCGACGCGATGTGTGCGTGCGCGCTCGCGATATCACCCGGCGCTCCCTCCTCATCGAGATGAGGCCGGGTCGCCCCGACGCCAGCGCCGGCTCTTGGCGCGAGAGAGAGGACGTTCATGCCCACCATCTTCGACACCCTGGCGCTGCCGACTGATCGCAGCGCCAAGCTGCTGCTCATCCACCCCGTGACGCGCGCGCCCCTCACCGACGAGTCCGGCGAGCAGGGCTGGATCGAGCTCTATTCCTGGGAGAGCGAGCAGGCGCAGGCGCATCGCCTGGCGCGCGACAACGCCCAGCGCAAGCTCGGCCGCGAGTTCACCGCCGAGGAGGAATGGGAGGATATGGGCCAGATGCTGGCCCGCCTGACCAAGGCCTGGCACCTGGTCGGCCTCGACGGCCGCGCTATCGCCGCGCCCTGCACCTTCGACGTGGCCGCCGGCGCCTACAACGCCACCGGGCTGCGCTGGCTGCGCAACGCCGCGATCGCCTTCCTCAACGTCAGCGGCAACTTCTTCCCTTTGGCTGGCTCGACGCCCTCCGCGCCCATGGCCGCCACCAATTCTGGCTGAGCCACCGCCTCAAGGACGGCGGCACACGCCGCCAGCATCTTCTGTCCGTGCAGCGGCAGACCGGCCGCCCGCCAGCCGGCCTCCTGGGGCCCCCGCGGCCGCCAGGATCCGACGCGGTGTGGCGCGCCTTCGGTGAGTTGGATGCGCAGCGCCAGTTCTCGGAGAGCGGCATCCCGCAGCCGATCCAGCACCGCGACGTCGAGGCCTGGTGCCGCACCATGCGGGTGTCGCTGCACCCCGCCGAGATCGTCGCCGTGCTCGCGCTCGACGGCGAGCGCCGCGCGGTCGAGGCCGAGCGACTGGCGGCGCGCCGCCCCCGTGATGTCGATCTGGAGGACGACGATCCATGAGCGGCACCATGGGCGGCGTCGAACTGCTGTCGATCATCCGCTCCTCGCTCGACGCCTCCGGCTATGTCGCCGGCGCGCGCCAGGTCGAGGGGGCGAATGAGCGCCTGCGCGCTTCCGGCGACAAGGTCGCGGGCTCGCAGGAACGCATCACCCGTGGGATGGACCAGACCGCGCGGCAGGTCGCCGCCCTCGCCCAGCGCACCAATCCGGCGGTCAAGGCGACCGTCGAGCTGGCCGATGCCGAGGCCAAGCTCGATCGTGCGCTGAAACTCGGCCTGATCAGCCTTGACGACCATGCCCGGCTGCTGGTGCCCCTGCAGCAGCGCCACCAGGCGGTCACCGCCGCGGCGAACCAGACCGCCAACGCCTTCGGGGTGACGGCGCGGCAGGCGCAGCAGCTGGCGCCGCAGGTCAACGACGTCATCACCTCGCTGCTCGGCGGGGCTAGCGCCTTCCAGGTGCTGACCCAGCAGGGTGGCCAGATCACGCAGGCCATGGGCGGGGTCGGCAACACCTTCCGCGCCATCGGCGGTCTGTTTTCCCCCGTCCGCGTCGGCGTGCTTGCCGTCGGCGGGGCGCTGATCGGCACCTTCGCGGCCTATGAGGGCACCGAGCGTCGCGTCGCCCGGCTGCGCAATGAGCTCCGCGGCTATGCCGCCGACTACGAGAGCCTCGCGCGCAACCTGGAGCGCCGCGCCCGCGAGCAGAGCGTGCTGACCCCGGGGGCAGGCCGTAGCGAGGTGCGCACCGCGCAGGCCCGTATTGCCCAGGTCGTGCGGCCGGAGGATCGGGAGAACCTGGAGCACTACGTCGCCCTCGCGCTCGACCTTTCGCGCACGCTCGACAAGGATCTCTCCGCCGCGGCCGAGCGGGTGGCCCGCGCTCTGCGCCGGCCGGAGGAGGTGGCGCGGGAGCTCGCCGAGCAGGGAGTGCGCGGCTTCGACGAGCAGTTCCGCCGCCATATCGAGCTCATGGTCCGCGCCGGTGATGCCAGCGGCGCCGCGGCGCAGGTGACCGCACGCCTGACCAGCGTGGTGCAGGGCGCGACCAATGGTGGCACCGCCTTCGAGCGGGCGATCAACAACGTCGAGAAATCGCTCGAGGGCCTGTGGAACCGGATCACCGACGGGCTGACGCGGGCCGGCGGTCCGTTCATCGACTGGCTGGCGCGGTCGGAGCGGCACTCGCGCTTCCTGGTAGAACAGGGCGGCCTCGCGGTCCTGCAGGCGTTGCCCGGTGGGGCGCCTATCGCCCTCGGTCTGCGCTTGCAGCAGATGCTTGGGCCGTCCGCGCCGGGTGCGCAGACCACCCGCGCAGGTCCCGCCGCCGATGTCGCGACCCTGCTGGACGAAGCGGCGCGCGTCTCCGGCGTCGATCGCGCTCTGCTGGAACGCGTCCAGCGCGCCGAGGGCGTCCGCAATCCGGATGGCAGCTGGCGCACCAGCAGCGCGGGCGCGCGTGGTCCAATGCAGGTCATGCCGGGCACCTTTGCCGAACTGGCTGGGCGGTATAGCCTATCCGGCGGCATCGACGACCCGCGCAGCAATACGATCGCCGGCGCGCTGTATCTGCGCGAGCGCTTGCAGGCGCGCGGCGACGTCGCCCTGGCACTGGCCGACTACAACGCCGGCCCGGGACGCGTGGACCGCGTGCTCGGCGGCCAGGCGGAACTGCCGAACGAGACCGCGCGCTACGTCCGCGGCATCCGGTCTGGTTACTCTGGTTCAGGCATCGCCGGGCCCGTGCAGCCGGTCACGCCGGCAGCGCCGTCGGCGCCTGCTGCCGGGGCTGCCGCCAACCCCCAGCCTGCATCGGTTGCCGGCCCGCCCACGCCGACGCCGGAGCAGCGCTTCTACGACAGTGCGCTGTCGGAGGTCCGCCGCCGCGGCACGCCGACCGGCGACGTCGCCGAGCTCACGCGCGACCTGGAGCGCTTCCAGCGGGCGCAGCGTCAGGCCGCACCGGACAGCGTCGAGTACCGCGAATTCGGCGATGCCATCGAGCAGATCCGCGCCCGCATCACGGGCACCGAGCGGCCGATTGAGCAGTTCATCCGCGGCCAGCGCGAGGCGGCGCGGATCGCCACCACCAGCGAGGGCGCTGCCCGTGAGCTCGCCCAGGCCATGCAGGGCCTGGAGGAGGCCGCCCGGGCGCAGGGGCGCGACCCCACGGCGGAGGAACGCGCCGTGGTGCGCGAGGCGGTGCTCGCCCGCGCCGCTGGCCAGTACCGGAATCTGACCGCCAACGTGGACCGCCAGATCGAGGCGGAGGGGCGGCTCAATGAGGCGATGGGTCGCGGCGCAGGGGCGATGCAGGAGGCCGAGGCGCGGGCCAAGGCGATGGAGGACGTCCGCCGCGCCGGCCTCGCCGGCACGGAGCAGGAGGCGGCAGCGGTCGCCGAGCTGACCGAGCGCTACCTACGCCTCGCGCGTGCGCAGGCCGACCGCATCACCGCCGCGTCGCTGGACGAGCAGCGCCGGCAGATCGATCTCATCCGCGCCGAGGCTGGCACCATCGGCCTTGGTGAACGCGACAGGGCGGAGGCGATCGCCGCCATCCGCGCTCGCGCGGAGTTGGAGCGCCGCTCGCCGGGGGCCTCCGACACAGACACCGGCCACCAGTATGTTGCCAACGCCGTCGATATTGCTCGGGCGCAGGACGATGTCCGCTTGCTCAAGGAGATCGAGGGATACGGCCGTGAGACCGCAGGTGTGCTGGTCAGCGGCTTCCGTGCCATTGCCTTCGAGGGCCGCCGCGCCAATGACGTGCTGCGCGACATGGAACGCGCGCTGCTGGACCTCGGCACCCGCGCCCTGCTGCTCAAGCCGCTGGAGGATGCGTTGGGGCGTCTGGCATCGACGGCGTTCAGCGGAGGTGCGGGAGGCGGTGGTGGCGGCCTCGGCGGCCTGCTGAGCCTGATCGGATTGGGCGGCAGTGGTCCAGAGATTGCCGGCGTCGGCCTTGCCAAGGGTATCGAGGGCGCCGCCGGCCTGGTCACCGCCGCCGCCCCACTGTTTCACGAGGGCGGCGTCGTCGGCGCCGACCCCACCCCGCGCCGCCTGGTCCCGGAGATTTTCTTCCATGGGGCGCCGCGACTGCACAGCGGCGGCTTTGCGGGCGGGACACCCTTCGCCAGCGACGAGGTCCCCGCCATCCTCCGCCGCGGCGAGGTGGTGCTGAACCGCCGCCAGCAGCAGGCCGTCG
Organism: Roseomonas rosulenta; assembly: GCF_016106005.1. GTDB lineage: Bacteria > Pseudomonadota > Alphaproteobacteria > Acetobacterales > Acetobacteraceae > Neoroseomonas > Neoroseomonas rosulenta. The sequence continues at coordinate 53,051 of NZ_JACADR010000001.1, read as the reverse complement.
CCCGCGCGGCCACGCCCAGCGTGTCGCAGACCATCATCGTCCGCGCCGAGGACCCGGCCGCCTTCCATCGCACCCGGCTGCAGATGGCCGGCGCCATGCGACGCGACCTCGCCCGCGCGATGCGCAACGCATGAGGTTCCAGCCTCAAATCCCTTGCTGCACCTTCGGACGCCAACCGATCATTAGCTACAATCGAGATCTCGGCGGTGACGCGCCCTACTCGAACTGACCGCGAGGATCACTGCGGGCGTCAGGCACGAGGTCGTAGCTTTGGAGGCTCGCCATATCCAGGAAGTACTGAGATTTTCGCTTGGGAGCGCCGCGAAGCCACTCTGCGAGCTCGGATTGGGTCAGCTTTAGCCAGTCCGGGAAATCATCAGGGCTGCTGAATTTCCCGTCGACAAACCCATGCAACGCTTCGATGTAAATGGCGCGCCCGACGCCGGGAAAGACGTAGATATTCTTTTCTCGATGTCCGCTTAGATATTTCTGAATCAACCCATACCCGACATTGAGAATCAGCTTGTCCTCCGGAAACTCGCTGTCGCAGAGAAACCAGTTCACGATCTCTCGTCTTCGATCGTTGTTGCTTTCGCCATGGTAGGCGCCGAGTCCCATGTTGCAGATGGTGCAACACGGGACCAGCTCGCACCGCCCGAAACGTTCGCGGATTTCCCTCTTTGTGACGAGCCGACCGCTGGCGAATCTGTGGAGCACGTATACCGGCGGCTGATGGTCGTAGGCGCCATCGCTGGGCATACCGCAGTAGATGCAGCGATCGCCCTCCACTGTTTCGTAAACGCGAGCGAAGCGCCTCTCGGCAGCGGATCGGCTGTAGTTATGTCGCACGCGGGGCATCGTCAGAGGACCGCCGCTCCTCGATCATCGGGCAACCTGCTGCCGCGGTGAGCGTATCGGCGCTTTCGCGCCCTGCGCAACGGCCGCGTCCGTGTTCCTGATCTTCGCCCACGGCGCCCACATCCTTCCCAGCACCAAGTGCCGGCGATCCAGGTGGCACTGCTACCTGGCAGGGAGGTTTGGCGGGGCGGCGCCTCCCCAGCTCTGCATCGGACGCTGACCCATGGCCTTCCACGACGTCCGCTTCCCCGACCGCATCGCCGAGGGGGCGGAGGGCGGCCCGGAATTCTCCACCTCTGTGATCATCTCCTCCGGCGGGTATGAGCAGCGCCAGGGCAATTGGTCCGCCGGCCGCGGCCGGTGGAACGTCGCCACCGGGCTGCAGGACGACAACGACCTCGCCGTCCTGATCGCATTTTTCCGGGCGCGGGCGGGACGGCTGCACGCCTTCCGCTTCAAGGACTGGTCCGACTATCAGCTCGACCGGCAGGTCATCGGCACTACCGGCGGTGGCGATGCCACCTGGCAGATCCTGCGCACCTACACCTCGGGCCCGACCTCGGTGACGCGCAGCATCACCCGCCCCGTCTCCGGCACCGTGCGCTGCTGGGTCAACGGCACCGAGCGCAGCCTCGGGACAGGGTCCAGCCAGTTCCAGGTCAACCTCGCCACCGGCGTCATCACCCTCGGCAGCGCGCTCGCCGGCACCACCGGCCAGGCGATCGAGGCCGCCTGCGAGTTCGACGTCCCGGCGCGCTTCGACACCGACACGCTGCCGCTGCGCCTGACCGCCTTCCAGATCGGCGAGTGGTCGGACATTCCCGTGGTGGAGATCCGCGAGTGAAATCTGTCTCTCCCGCACTCGCCGCGCATCTTGCTGGCGAGGCGACCACGCTCGCCACCCTCTGGCGCGTGGTGCGCCGCGATGGCGCGGTGTTCACCTTCACCGATCACGACCGCGACCTCGTCTATGGCGGCGAGACCTATGCCTGTGCCCTCGGCTACCAGCGCGCCGCCATCTCGGCCGGCGCCGAGCTCGCGGTGGACGAGACCGAGCTGCTTGGCCTGCTCGACAGCACCGCCATCGACCCGGCGGAACTGCGCGCCGGGCTGTGGGATCACGCCGAGGTGCGGATCTTCGCGGTGAACTGGGCGAGCCTGGCGGACGGGGAGCTGAAACTCCGCCGCGGCCGCCTCGGCGAGGTCATCGCGCAGGATGACGGCGGCTTCCGCGCCGAGTTGCGCGGCCTCGCCCAGCCGCTGCAGCAGACCATCGGATCGATCTACCAGCCGGAATGTCGTGCCGATCTCGGCGATGCCCGCTGCAAGGTCGACCTCACCTTCGGCGCCGGCTGGACGCAGCAGGCGATCGTCGAGACGGTGACCGACAGCGTGACGCTGGCGATGTCGGCCGCCATCGCCGGCTTTGCCAACGCCTACTTCGAGGGTGGCGTCGCCATCTGGCAGTCTGGCGCCAACGCCGGCGTCGCGCGCGAGGTGCTGGCTTGGAACCAGGCGGGTCGCGTGCTGTCGCTGTTCGCGCCGCCGCCCTTCGCGCCGACGGTGGGCGACGTGCTGCGCATCCAGCCTGGCTGCGACAAGCGCAAGGCGACCTGCCAGGCGGTATTCGGCAACTACCTGAACTTCCGCGGCGAGCCCTTCATCCCTGGCGCGCTGGCGGTGCTGGAGACACCGGCGTGACCGTGCAGGCCACCGCGACGGCGGAGGCCTTCGTCGCCGCCGCGCGCAGCTATGTCGGCGTGTCCTGGCGCCATCTCGGCCGTGGGCAGACGGGCGTGGACTGCATCGGCCTAGTGCTGCTGGCCGCCCGCGAGGCGGGCGTGGAACTGCCGGATCCCGCCCCCTACGCCCGCGCGCCACAGGGCACCCGCTTGCTGGACGGCATCTTGGCGCATGCCACCAGGGTGGCGGAGGCCGCGCCCGGCGACGTGCTGCTGTTCCGCATGGGGCTGTACGGCGGCCATGTCGGCGTCGCCTCCGTTCATCCCACCTGGGGCGTGCCGGCCTGCCTGCACGCCTATGCGCCGCGCCGCCAGGTGGTCGAGCAGCCGATGGATGCTGAACTCCGCGCTGCGCTGCTCGGCGCCTTCCGGCTGCCCGTTCTCTCGGCAGTCGCGGAGGCCTGAGCCATGGCCCAGCTTGCCGTCGCCGGCGCCGGTGCTGCGATTGGATTCGTGGTCTCGGGCTTCAACCCGCTCGGGGCCTCGATCGGCTGGGCCCTCGGCGGCGCCGCCGGCGCGCTGCTGTTCCCGCCCAAGGGCCAGGACACCCAGGGCCCGCGGCTCAACGACCTCACCGTCCAGACCTCCGGCTACGGCCTGCCCATCCCGCTAGCGGTCGGCCGGATCAAACTCGCCGGCAACGTCATCTGGAAAACCGACCTGCGCGAGCGCGCCACCACCCGCCGCCAGGGCAAGGGTGGTGGCGGTGCGAAGTCGACGACCTACAGCTACTACCTCTCCTGGGCGGTCGGGCTGTGCGAATGGCTGATCCCGCCCTCCAACCCGCAGGTGCTGCGCATCTGGCTCGACGCGCAGCTGGTCTACGACACCACCGGCTCCAGCGAGGTGGTGCAGATCCCCGGCCTGGTCTGGCGCTTCCATCCCGGCAGCGAGACCCAGCTCCCAGACCCGCTGCTCGCAGCCACCCTCGGTGCGACCGAGGCGCCGGCGCACAGGGGCCTGGCGTACATCGTCTTCGAGGAGGTGCCGCTGGAGCGCTTCGGCAGCCGCATGCCGAACGTCACCGTGGAACTCGCCGGCGACGCGGCGCGCAGCTTCCCGCAGGTCGCCACCATCCCGCCCGCCACGCCGCTCTGGCCGTCCTCGCCGTCGGGACGTACCTACCTCGGCAACTGGGCCTGCAACGTCGCGGTCGATTATCGGCGGGGTCGCATCTACGAGGGCCGCGTCCGGACGTCCACCTCGGGCGGCGGCGCCAACGAGATGATCCGGGTCTACGACCTGGTGACGATGCAGACGCTGGGCGAGCACACGCTCGACCGCGTGTTGGGGCCGCTGTTCCCCTTCGGCACCACCCCCGGCCCGGACAGCACCGGCACCGGGCTGATGCATCTGGGCGTCGATGGCTTCCTGTATCTCACCGGCGGCAACGCCAATCGCGTCCCGCTGTTCAAGATCGACCCTGACGCCATGCGCGGGGTGGGCGTGTTTGGCAACCCGCTCGGCGACGGCACCGGCTTCGGCGACAACGGCACCCGCCTGGTCAATCCGATGGCGATCACCAGCCTGTCGGTGCCGCGCCTCGGCGCGCGCCCGCGCACCTTCGTCATCGTGCAGGGATCCTACTCGGCGACCCTGACCATCGATGCCGACCGCATGGAATATGTCTGGGGCGCCGGCGATGTGGCGATCGAGCCGCCGCCGGTGCCGATCGGCCTCGGCATCGGCCCGCTGACCTTCCCGGTGATCCTGGTGCCCGGCCGCACCCGCGACGATGGCGGCGTCGAGCTCTGGTACCTGCGCGCCTCAGAACTCGCGACGCCGTTCCGCATCGATGTCGCGCGCTTCCGCTACTACTCGGGAGCCGCGAGCCTCGGCGGCGGTGCTGCCATGGGCATCTTTCGCGACGACTACACCTCGATCGACGTCCAGGCGGAGATCGACCCGCTCGCCGTTCGCCCGCTGCTTCAGGCGGCCTTCTGGGACGCCAGCGACGACACGCTGGTGATCACCCTCTCCGTCACCGGCGGGCCGCTCAGCGGCTGGGGACGCTTCTCCACCATCAAGTGGTCACCCGGTGGCGGCGTGGTGTGGAAGGTGGTCGACCATGTGCTGCCGGCCTTCCATGACGGCCGCGGCCAGATCTCCCGCGTGCTCGGCGCCACCTGGGGATTGGGCGGCAATTTCCTGATCCAGACCGGCTCGGGCGACGTGCTGGTCAACCAGGCGGGCGACAACTTCAAGACGCTGTTTTGGCTCGACGAGCAGCAGGCGGTGCTCGGTCAGGTCAGCGCCGGCGCCGGCGTGCGCGAGATCGCCAAGCGCTACCTCTCGCGCGCGGCGGCCAACACGCTGACGGTGGGGCAGGTGGTCGCCGCGCTGTGCCAGCGCGCTGGCCTGACGGGGACGGACATCAATACCGTCGCGCTGACCGATAGCCTGCGCGGCTACATCCTCCCCCGGCCCACCTCGGCGCGGGACGCCATCACCCCGCTCGCCAGCGCCTTCCAGTTCGACGCGGTCGAGCAGGACGACGTGCTGCTGTTCCGCAAGCGCGGCGGGTCCGTCGTCGCCACCATCCCCTATGGCGAGATGGTGCGGGAGGAGCCGGACGCCTCCGTGCTGCAGGAGCAGCGCGCCCAGGATGCCGACCTGCCGCGCGAGCTCACCGTGCGCTTTCTCGATGTCGAGCGGGGCTTTGAGCAGAACGCGCAGTCCTGGCGGCGGCCAGTGAGCCCGACCGCCACCGTCGGTGCCAACGCGTCCGCCGGCATCGATCTCCCCACCCCGCTGACCGCCGGCGAGGCCAAGGCAGTCGCCCGGCGGCTGATCACCGGCAGCTGGCGTGAGCGCACCAGGCTCACCTGCGCCGTTGGTCCCCGACATGCCCGGCTGGTGCCGACCGATCCCATCACTCTGACGACCCGGGACGGGGCGGCGATCCGTTGCCGCGTCCTCTCCACGCAGCTCGGGGCGAACTGGGTCACTCGGCTGGAGGCGGTGACCGAGGACGCGGCCAGCTACGCCCTGGCTGCCTCGGCCGAGGGCGGCGCCGGCTGGGCCGAGCCCGGCATGCCGGCACCGTACTTCGCCCGGCTGCTGCTGCCCGACCTCGCCCTGGTCGATGACGGCGACGACCTCGGCCAAGCCGGGCTGCGGGAATACGCCCTGGTCGGCGCTTATGACGGCCAACGGTTCCGCGGCGTGGTGCTGAACCGCAGCCCCGACCAGGCCAGCTGGGACGCCCTTGGCGCCGTCACCACGCCAGTGACCTGGGGCAGCGTCCAGGTCGGTCCCGCCGTGTCTGTTTCCCCTTGGACTTGGGACGAGACCAGTACGGTGGAGGTGCAACTGGCCGATGGCGAGCTCGACAGCGCCACCGAGCTCGAGGTGCTCAATGGCGCCAACCGCGCGGCGCTGGTCGGCCCGGACGGGCGGGCCGAGATCATCCAGTTCCGCGACGCCACCGACCTCGGCGCCGCGCGCTACCGCCTGACCGGCCTGTTGCGTGGGCGGCGCGGGACCGAGGACATGATCGCCTCCCGGGCTGCCGGCGACAGCTTCGTGCTGCTCGATGCCGCGCGATTCCAGTTCCAGGCCCAGGCCAGCGAGGCCAGCGCCACCCGGCACCACCGCGCCGTGACCGTGTTCGAGACGGTGGAGACCGCGGCCAGCACCGTCACCAAGGCAGCGCGCGGCCGCGCCGAACGGCCCTTCGCCCCCTGCCAGGTCACCGGTACGCGCGACGGCAGTCAAAACCTCACGATCGCCTGGCTGCGCCGCACGCGGCTGGGCGGGGAATGGCTCGACGGCACCGGCACCGTGCCGCTGGCGGAAGCCTCCGAGGCCTACGAGGTCGATGTACTGAACGGGCCGCCGGCGGTCACCAGGACCTACGCTGCATCAGGCGGCACGGCCTCGGTGATCTTCGATGGCAATCCATCCACCTGGACCATTATCGGCGCCTCGCCTTCGCCACGCACCGCCGAGGTCACCTTCGCCACCCCGCAAACCGTCCGCCAGTACGGGTTGCGCGGCGCCGCCGGCGCCACCTCCGAAAGCCCCAACGCCTGGACTGTCGAGGGGTGGAACGGCACCGCCTGGGAGCTCCTCGACACCCGCAGCGGCATCACCGGCTGGGCCGTCAACGAGCTGCGCAAATACAGCCTCGCCGCACCCGCGACCTATGCCCGTCTCCGCATCGCGGTGACCGCGCTGAACGGCGGTTCCTGGTGGAACATCCCCGAGCTCGCCTTCTACGCCACCGTAGGCGGGCCGGACATCGCCGCCGCCACCTACACGCAGGCGGTGGTGCGGACCATCGCCGTCACCGCGCCCACCGCGACCTACGCGGCGGCGAACCAGACCACCGACTTCGGCGCCGCCCAGGCCGAGGTGTTTGTCCGCCTCCAGCAGATCAGCGCCCTGGTCGGCCGCGGCCTACCCGCTGAGGCCACCCTGTGAGGAGCAGCCCATGAGTGGCACCACCAACCTCGGCATTCCCTTCATCCAGGCGGCGCAGAACCAGAAAGAGGTCACCGCCAACACCGCGCTCGAGGCGCTCGACGCCAGCGCCAATGCGGCGATCTCCATCGCCATGGGCGATGCCAACATCACCCTGACCGACGCCCAGGCACTGCGCGCCGGCCTCGTCACCCTGACCGGCAGCAACACCGCCGTGCGCAAGGTGACGCTGCCGAGCAAGGCCCGGCGCCTCGCCATCCAGAACAGCATCGGCGGCGCGCTCGACATCACGGTGGGCTATGCGACGGGCGCCACGGTGACGGTCGGCAATGGCGCCATCGTGCTGATCCAGGGCAATGGCACCAACTGCTACGGGGTGGGTGGCGCTGCCGCGCTCGGCGATCTCGCCGATGTGGTCGGGCCGTTCCTCAACGGCGACCTGCTGCAGTTCGACGGCGCCGCCTGGCGCCCGCTCGGCACCGGCATCCTGTCGCGGGTGATGCTGCCGTTCAAAGGGGCGCTGGTGCGGCGGGCCACCACCCTCTCCATCGCCACCACGCCGACCGCCGTCCCCTTCACCGACGCGACCTATGACACCGATGGGTTCTGGAGCGGGGCGGCCCCGACGCGCCTCACGGTACCGGCCGGGGTCACCAAGGTGCGGCTCTGGGCGCGGCTGCGCTGGACCGGGGGCAGCGCCAACCATGGGGCGAGGATCTACAAGAACGGCGCCGCCTTCGTCGGCCAGGGCGATTTCAAGGCCGCCTCTGGCTACACTGATGCCGACTACAGCTTTGGGTCCGCGGTCGTTGCCGTCACCGCGGGCGACTACTTCGAGCTGCAGCCCTACGCCTCGGCGACGCGGACCGGCGGCGCCAATGACCTGCAATTCGCCATCGAGGCGGTCGAGACCGCCGACGCGGCCAACCCAACCCTGCTGGCGCTGACCGACACCCCCTCGTCCTACGCCGGCGCGGCGGGGAAGCTGCTGCAGGTGAATGGCGCCGGCACGGGCGTCGAGTTTGGGCTGCGGCACAATCTCAGCGCCACCACAGCGCCCACCGCGACCGATGACAGCGCCGCCGGCTACGGCGTCGGCTCGCATTGGCTCGACACCGCAGGCGCCAAGATCTGGTTCTGCACCGATGCCACCCCCGGCGCCGCCGTGTGGAAAGGCGTGACCATCGCCTGATCGGCCTGACCGCGCCCGGCGGTCCCCCGCAGCACCAAGCCCCGCCCGGCCTGCCTCACACTCCTCGGAGAACATCATGGACCTCACCCCGACCCTGCTCTGGCAGGTGGTGACGACGCTCGCCATCGCGCCGCTGGCCTATTTCCTCAAAGCCTCGCTCGATCGCCTGCGGCAGATGGAGCTCTGCCTGTCGCGCACGCGCGAGCAGCTGGCGCGCGAATACGCCACCAAGGCCGACCTGCACGCCGATGTCGGCCGCGTCCTCGCCCGCCTCGACAAGCTGGACGGCAAGCTCGACCGTCTGCTCACTGCGCGGTTCGGAGGTGGGGAATGAACGCCCGCCGCATCAGCGCCGAGGCGCTCGATCTGCTCAAGCGGTGGGAGGGCTGCGTCCTCCATACCTATGACGACGCCGATCCGGCGCGGCCGCCGCGATTTATCCAGCCCGGTGATACCATCCGCGGGACGCTGACCATCGGCTACGGCCACACCCGAACCGCTCGGTCTGGGCAGCGGATCACGCAGGTCGAGGCCGAGCGGCTTCTGCTGGAGGACCTGGCGCCAGTCGAGGCGACAATTGCGCGCAGCGTCACCGTGCCGCTGACCGACGGCCAGTACGGCGCGCTGGTGTCGTTTGCCTTCAATCTGGGGCACAGCACGGCGCCGGGGAAGCCGCTGGCCAATATCGCGGCGACGCTCAACCGCGGCGACTACGACGGCGCGCTCCGGCGCATGGGGCTCTACGTGAAGCAGCGGCGCAGCGGGCGGCTGGTCACCGTGCCGGGGCTGGTGAACCGTCGTGCCGCCGAGGCCGGGCTCTGGGCGCGGGGGGAGTTCGTCGCCAGCCGGCATGTCGCGCCGGCCGCGCCGCCCACCGAAGGGGCCGTGGCGGCGAAGCTGGGCGCCTATGCCACCGCGGCGGCGACCGCCGCACCGGCCCTGCAAGCGCTGGCAGGCGTGCCGGTCTGGATCGGCGTGGCGCTGGTGGTGGCCGTCGCGGCGGTGGTTGTGACCCTCCTGCTGCGCCGGGAGCGCGCGGCGTGATCGCGGCGGCTTGGGCGCGCGTGCAGGGGTGGTTCGCGCTCGTCGGCGCGGCGATGGCCGCGCTCGGTGCCGCGTACCTGGCCGGGCGGCGCGACGGCAGCGATGGTCGCAGTGCCGACGCCGCACGCCAGGAGCAAGTGACGAGGAGGGCTGGAGATGCGGCAGCACGTGATGCTGAGCGCACTGGTTCTGCTGAGCGGCTGCGGCGCGGCGATTTCTGATCGGCCGTGTCCCCGGGTGACGGAGTTCCCCGCCGAGCTTCAGCGGCAGGCCGTCGTCGAACTCGCCAGCGCGCCAGCGCTCGCGCGCATGATGGACGCGATGGCGGCGGATCGGGCGTTTAATCGAGCGATCTGTCAGCGATGATCATCGCGCGGATGCCCTGACCGGCTAGTACAAATGACCCCACACGATCACCGGTCTCTTCTGAGGCCAATGTCCTGCGCCTCGCCCCGAGAATCGAAGATTGGCGCCTTACGTAGTGGCTGTCCGCGCTGAAAAGCCATGCAGACTATCCTGCGCGCCCCGCCGTTGTGCCGCTCGATAGCCCACCCAGGCAGTTCACAAGCCTCGGGTGGATTGCACGGAGAAAATGTAAGGCCCAGAGCGGCCTCTCGTCGGGCGCGATGCCGAGTGCCTCCAGGACGAGCGGCAAAACTTCCAGCGAGATGGCGCATCGGTCAGTCCGCCACATGGACACGATATTCCCGGACGCCGAGGCGAACCCGAGGCGGCATAGCCGCGAGTATAACTCGCCGTTCGGAATTCCTCGCCGAGCCATCTCTGCCGTAAGCCACTGGCCGGAGGTCTGATATTGGCCAGTTGTACCGCGAGAATCGATAGGGAGGAGTATCTGCCGTGCCATCGGTTAGGACTCCTCACCCGTCAGCCGCGTGATCTGCGCGCGAAGCGCATCACGGGCAGCGTCGATCGATTGCGGATTGGTCTTGGACGACAGGGCTTCGGGCGCCTTTCTGCCGAGGAAGTAGGCGATCCGCTCGGCGTTCGCGCCGCTAGGGTGAGGCAAGCCATCGAGGACGCGCGCGGCATCAAGAATGCCAAGTCGGACGAGGTGCCTCAGTGCCGCGGCGGGCTTGGGCCCGAGCGGAAGCCAGAGAGCGTTCGGCAGCGCTTGCGCCTCTGCGGCCAGAAGGGTCTCGACCATCCGTCGAAGCGTCGGGTTAGTCAGCATGTCCGGCGCGCCGTTGTAGTTCTGGCCTGCGACAAAGACAGGGTATCGAAGCGCAGAGGTGAAATGCACGATTTCACGTGCAGGGTCGAACAGCTCAAGGCATCCGCGCACGCCGAGGGCACGGTGCGCTCCGATGTGATCGAGCATCGACACCAGATTCGCTCGCAGCGGTCCACTAAAGGACCCAGTCAGTTTCGCCCGGCGCCCGGCCTCACTGAGGACCGCTCCGCTGCGCAAGGCGTCTCGGAAGGCGCGGAGCGCATTCTCAGCCTGCTGCCTACCAGGCGTGATTCCAACGATCACCAGCCGTGCGGTGGACGGCATATGGTCGAATGGCGCCCACACGACCGAAAGGGGTGGCGCCTCCGCGAGGGTCAGGCTGGCGAGTGTTTCGCCACTTAGGAAGGCATCCGCGGAAGTTGAACTGACGACCGGAGCGAAGCGGCGCATGAGGTCGGCATCGATAGCGACGGTATCCATTGTGATGATCGGAACTCCTGACGGGCAGATGGGGCTGGTAGTCGAAAGGCGCGAACCCATCAGGGCCGCTTCAGGCGCTGGACGCGCCAGCCAGTGGTGATGATCCTCCCGTCATCGGAGCAGACGACGTAGGCATCGAGATACGGTTCGATGGCTGCATGAATGCGGTCGCCGAGTTCGCGCCGGATACGGCGCCGGGCTGCTTTGTCGACGAACCGTACTTCGGCTCCGTCGTGGCGAAGATCTGAACCGTGGTCGAGGAGGAGCGAGACCACGAAGGGCGGGATCGCACGCCCCTGAGAGCGCGCAGTCGCATGGCGTGTCATGGCGAGTTCCATCTCTCATCTCCCATTGCTGCGCTTGGCTAAAAGCCGGCTTCACGAAGTAGTCGGTCAATCTCGGCGCGGGGCATCGCGCGCCAGCTTGGCTCGGCCCGCACAATTCCCCAGTTGCCTTCGGCGTTCGGGCGTCGCCAGCGAGGAGGGTGCATTCCCTTCAGCGCGCTGAGGGCGTCGAAGAAGTCCCCCACCGTCTGCTCGTTCCCTTTCGGGCCGATTCGGAAGCCGAGGGCGCCCTGACGCGTCGGACGCGCAAGGGTTGGCAGGAAGGCGTCACCGCGAGCGTCTACCGGCACCCATACCGTGTCGCCTTGACGAGGGTCCGCGCTTTCATCCGGCGAGCGGCTGTCCTGGTCATCACCTGGGTCCATCCACCGCGACGGGCGGAACTTCTTGGGGCGACGACTAATTAGCCAATCACGCGCGTCTTCGGCCGCGCATGTTCCATCTGCCGAGCTCGGTAAACGGCGATCGCTGAACGCGTTGAGGACGGTCTTCTCATCGAGGCGACCCAGGAGCGCGACGTCCGCGACGGTCAGCCGTTCGCCGGTGTCGAGCTTCCAGCGCGCCTTTGCGGACGCGTGGATACGGCGGAGACACCACCGGTAGTCCTTCGAAGGCTCCCACGCCGGGGGCAACAGGGAGATGAAGTGATCCGTCCGGGACAAGAGTTCAACGAGTTGAGCACGGCGCTGCTCAATCGTGCGCGTTTCTCGCCCCTCATAGACGATGCCGTCGATGGCATAGGCGTAGAGCCACTCGAAGTCGCTCGCGAGAGAGGGCCAGTCGGCGAGCCCATCAGCTTCATGTTCAAGAACTTCGCGCCAACCTACGGCGTCAATCCGGGCCGCGGTTGCAGCAACCCGCTGTTGCTGCTTCGCGCTGCCCTTCGCCTCCATCGGCTCGAGTGCGAGCAGCACCGCCTTCATCGCTGCGGCGCCGCGGTAAGGCCCGAGTAGGGCTTCGATCCATTCGCCGGTGTTCCGGACGAGCTCCTGGATCTCCGCGATGGCGAAGACCTCTTCGTTGTGGCGATCGGACCAACCGAGTGACTCGAGGAAGGCCTCACGATCGGCGGCTGCTTGATTAGGAAGAAGGGTCATCGGGGTGTTTCGTGCTCCTTGATGGCCCTTTCATAACCAACCGCTCGATCCAACACAAGCCCTTTCGGGAGTATTTTTCACCCGATTGGCCCTTTAATCTTTTCGCCTCGGATCGATCGCCGGACGCGAGGTTCAACGCCCGGCAATCATCTGCTCTCAATTGCACCAGAGGGGCTCCGCAGATCATGAAACCTACTGGCCACAGCTAGCCCACGTACGATCAAGCGGCCGGCACTTCGTCTCGCACCGCAAGCACGGCGACGCGAGCGCCGCTTCGCATCTCGTCATGTCGTTTATATTGACATGTCGCATTGTCTGAAATAGACATGCGCCATGCTCACCACCGAGCCATCCCTCGCCGACCTTGCCGCCTCGTCGGGCCTCGAGCCTCGTACGATCCGGTCCTGGGTTGCCCAGGGCCTTCTGCCGCCGCCCCTGACCCGCGGGCCGGCCGCCCGCTACCCGGCTGACACCCTCTCGCGCCTGCTCGCCATCCGGACCATGCGGGACGCGCTCGGCATGTCGCTCACCGACATCCGGAAGGAGTTGCTCGTCGCCAACCCCGAGCAGATCGCGGCCTACGCGTCGCGCGCCGAGACCCTCGCAAAGCCGTCGCCGCCGGCGGGTAATCCGGCATCCAGCGCGCTCGACTACATCGCGAACCTGCGTGCCCGCGTGCCGAAGCCCGCCTCCGCCGTGGCGGCGGCAGCGACCCCGCCGGGGCCACGCGCGGCGACCGGGCTCGAGGCGCTGGAACATCGGCTCGGGCAGGGACGCCCGGAGCCGGCCCGCAAGGCCCGCGCGGAGGAATGGCTCCGCATTCCAGTCACCCCCGACGTTGAACTGACCGTCCGCGGCCCGCTCGACGCCGAACAGCGCACCCGCCTTGAGCGGTGCGCCGATCTGATCCGCGACATCCTGCTCGGGAGGGACCGATGACCGACACCACCACCCTGAACCTCACCGCCGGTCTGGATCGCACCCTGGCTTGGCATGAGGGAGGCTCCGTCCGCTACCTGGTCGCCGATCTCTCGGCTGCGGGCGAGACCGCCCAGCGGGAGGTGCCGGCGCTGAACCTCGCGCTGGCGATCGACATCTCCGGTAGCATGGCCGGCGACAAGATTGACGCCGCGCGACGTGCAGCCCTGGCCGTGGTCGAGGCCTTGACCGCGCAGGACCGCCTCAGCCTCGTTGCCTTCGACAACAAGGCCGAGCTGCTGTTGGATGCCCGCCCGATGGACGTGGCGGGGCGCGCTGCCGCAGCAAGCGCCATCCGGGGCCTGACAGACCGCGGTGGCACAAACCTTTTCGACGGCTGGCTGCTGGCGGCCGAGCGCATCGCGACCGCCATGGCCGTCGACCCGACAGCCTCGCATCGCGTGCTGCTGCTCTCGGACGGTCACGCCAATGACGGTCTCACCGACCGCGGCGAGATCGCGGGGCACGTCGGCGCGCTGCTGGAGCGCGGCGTGCTGACTTCCGCGCTTGGGATCGGGGACGGCTATGACGAGCAACTGCTCGGCGCCATCGCCGAGGCGGGCGGTGGCAGCCTGCACGACGCCGCCGGCGGCACCGAAGTGGCCGAGGTGGTGCTGGGCGAATTGCAGGAAGGCCGCGCCGCCCTGCTGGAGCGTGTCACGCTGCGCGTCAGCGTGCCGGCGAACCTGCGGGCCGAGCTGGTCGGCAGCTGGGCGCATGCCGCGTTGCCTGGGGTTCTGGAGGTGATGGTTGGGAAGCTCCTCCCGGGCCAGACCAAGCGGCTGGTCGTCCGTCTGCATTGCCCCGCCGGTGCGCCCGGGATGGTGCTGCTTCTGGGCGTTTCGGCGGGCGGCGCGCTGCCGGCCGGCGGCGAAGCGGTCGAGGCGCGCGCCGTGGAGGCCGAGCTGCGCCTTGCCCGAGGCACGGACAACAACGCCCAGCCGCGCGACCCGGACCGCACGCTCGCGGTGGTCCAGGCGTGGACGGCCGACGTGTTGCGCAGCGCGGTCAGGATGAATCGCGAAGGCGATCGCCGGGCCGCGACGCACTTTCTGGAGCGGCAATTGCGTTGGGTGGAACCCTATGCCCGCGGCGTGCCGGGCACCGAGACGTTGGTGGCGGAGCTGGTGCTGGTGCAGCGCCGGATCGGCGAGGAATGGGACGAGCGGACCCGCAAGGAGGTCTATTCGGCCTCCATGAAGCGCGCGCGCTACGAGGAAGACCTCCGCGCAGCACCGCGTGCCTCGATCGCCGAGCGCTTCAGCCGACCGCCCGGGCGATGACCGTGCCGAACGCCATCGCCGAGACTAAAGAGCTCCGCGCCCTCCTGCCCGCCGTGGTCACTGCGGCCGAGGCGGCCGGTCGTCTGCTGGCCGCCGAGTTCGCGCGACCTGGCGGGCCGCGCGGCTCGGGTAGCCATGCTGAGATCGACCGGGAGATCGAGGTAGGGCTGCGCGATCGCCTGCTCGAACTCCTGCCGGCCCGCTGGCTGGGCGAGGAGACCGGGGCGGATCCCGGGCCAGGCGGCGCCGATTGCTGGCTCGTCGATCCGAATGACGGGACAAGCGCCTTCCTGGCCGGTTATCGCGGCTCTGCGGTCTGCATCGCGCTTCTCCGGGGCGGCGTGCCCGTGCTCGGTGTGGTGCATGCGCCGCTGTCGCCCGATCGTGGGGCGGATACCATCGCCTGGGCCGAAGGCATGGATCACCTGCTGCGGAACGGACAGCCCGTACGGCCACAACTCGCGCAAGGCGCGCTCCACCCCGGCAGCATTGTCTTCCTGAGCCACGCCGCGCCGGAATGGCCGATCGGCAACGGGCAAGCCGTGGCTCCGGCCCGCTTCGTGGGCCTGCCCTCGATCGCCTATCGGCTGGCGAGGGTGGCGGCCGGGGATGGCCTCGCGGCGGTCTCGCTCAACGGCCCCTGCGGTTGGGACTACGCCGCCGGCCATGCGCTGGTCCGCGGCGCCGGCGGCGTGCTGCTCGACGAAGCTGGCGCCGAGGTCCGCTACACGATCGACGGCCACAGCAGCGCCCGGTGGTGCTTCGGGGGGGCGGAGGCTGCCGTTCGGGCGCTCGCTGCGCGCAATTGGGGCGCTGTGCGGCGTGGCCCGCCCCTGGCTCGGAGATTGAAGCTTGCCTGGCCGCGTCTGGATGAGGGGCTAGCGCTCGATCGCGCCTTAGGCTGCCTCCTCGGGCAAATCGCTGGGGATTCGCTCGGCTCGCTGGTCGAGTTCCGCTCCGCCGAAGACATCGCCCGGCAATACCCCTACGGCGTCCGCGATCTCGCCGATGGCGGCACATGGAACACCATCGCCGGGCAACCGACCGATGACAGCGAACTCGCGCTCGACCTCGCGCGTACGTTGGTCGGCCAGACGTCCTGGTCATCCGAGGCGGTCGCAGCCGCTTATGCTGGCTGGTACGCCTCGCGGCCCTTCGACATCGGCGGCACCACGCGGCAGGCGCTGTCCGCCGCCGCAGGAGCCGCACAGGACAAGGCCTGCGCAGCCCGGAAGGCAGCGAACCGAGAGAGCCAGGCGAATGGCGCTCTCATGCGGTGCGCGCCCATAGGCGTCTGGGCCCGCGACGCCGCCGAGGCTGCGGCTGCGGCACGACAGGATGCGGCACTGACCCACCCGCATCCGATCTGCCAGGCAGCATCGGCCGCCTTCGTCGCAGCGATCGCGACCGGAATCGGCGGCGGCAACAAGGAGGCGATGCTGACATCGGCGGAGGCAGTAATGCCGGAGCAGGAGGCGGCGCCACTGCGTGCAGCGCTTGCGAGCGCGCGGGCTGGCGAAGGTCCCGGTGACTTCATAAGCCAGCAGGGCTGGGTCCTGATCGCATTCCAGAACGCGTTTCGTCACCTGGCCGCCGGGACGTCCATCGCGGACGCCCTCATGGAGACTGTCGGCGCCGGCGGCGATACCGACACCAATGGAGCGATCTGCGGTGCGCTCCTGGGCGCAGCGCAAGGGCGCACGGCGATCCCGACGCGCTGGCGCATGGCAGTGCTGGCATGCCGCCCTCTGGCTGAAACCGGAGTGGGTCAGCCCCGACCTCACCGTTATTGGCCAGACGATTTGCTGCTACTGGCGGAGGCGCTGCATGGCCAATCAGTGCACAAGCAGCGGCGGGGGGAAAATGTCGTCACTTGCCTGGATTGACTTCGACGAAGCCGAGCGTCAGCGCGCGCAGCGGATCATGGCTCTGTTCCAGGAGCGCGAGACCCGCGACGAACTTGGTCTTGGCAGCATTCGCGATTCGATTGCCGACCATCTTTTCCCGGGAACCAGCACGATCCAGACTCGACTGCGCTACATGCTGTTTATCCCCTGGCTCTTCCAGATGCTTGAGGACTCATCGGTCGGGCCAGACGAGCTCGCGAGAGAGGCACGGGCGTTCGAAACTAGGCTTGCCAACGCTCTGAAGGCTGGTGGCGAAACCAACGGGATCATTGGCCGGGATGCAGGCGCCGACCTCCAGCGACTGCCGAGTTCCGTCTATTGGGCGGGTCTCGGAACATGGGGCATCCGACTCTTCCCCGGCTCAGCCGATAGCCTCTTCTCATCCATGCGCCATCTTCAGCGCAACCGCCCGCGAATTCGCGAGAGCGAAGACCCAGCAGTCGAAGCCCAGGCCCTGCTGATCTGGACGCCTGCCTTGCCGTCTCGGCCCAGGGATCTGCTAGAGGCCACGCGGTTCAAACTCTCGCTCGACGAGGCCCAGTTCATTATCGATCGGTTGGTGGCAAGCCAGCCGCACAGCCTATTGGCATTTCTGGCGCGCACCTCAGGCGGGGAGGCAGATTGCCAGAACATCTGGGAGCATCCGCACCTAGCCGACTTCCCCAAAGACGCACGCACTTTGGTGGAGCACGGTGCAATGTTTTCCAGCGTGATGCACGGCGCCTCCCTTCTCTACAATCTGCTGCTGAGCCAGATGCGCGAAAGATCCGATTGGATCGAAAAGTATGAAGCACGCCTCGCTGATTGGCGCGCCGGCTTGGATATGCCCGCCATCCGCGCTTGGTCACTCGACGCCTTCTGGCAAGCGATCGACCATCCCGCGCACAGGATTCGGTCGGCAGCAAAGCGCTTCGTTACCGACTGGCTGGCACTGCTCAAGTCCGGAGGCGTCAGTGTCGGCAACCGCACGGATGCTGCGCGAATGGTGCAAGACCGCGAGCGACGATTGAAAACCAGCCAGTCGAGGTTCGCGAACCGGGCTGTACGCGACCGCTGGACCGGCGCGTCGGGCGCAGAACCGCTCAGCTTCCGATGGGCGCAGGCCAGATCGCACCTGCGGGATATCGTAAATGCTGAATAGGACGACGCTCGATCCCGAAACCCGCGTCCTCTATGGCGATAGCCTCCAGCCGCCGCCGGGCTATGTCTTCGACGCGGCGATCGCCACGACCTTCTCGCTCGATTTCGAGACTGCGCTGGCCGCGCCGGTCAGCCTCGCGCTGTTCGCCGCCGAGAATCGAGACGACATCCTGAGCCATCCGCTCGCGCTCCTTGAAGGAGCGGAACGCATCGCTGGGCGGCTAGTGGTCTTCGTCGACGCTGGGCATCTCCACGCACAGAGCCGCCCGCATTCGCGCCTATGCTCCCTCCTGGAACGCATAATCGTGGAGGTGGCAGCACCGCGCGGAGGCGCTTTCCATCCCAAGCTCTGGGCCTTGCGCTATCGACCCACGCGCGCTGAGGATCCAATCCTGTTGCGGCTCCTCGTGCTGTCTCGCAACCTGACGCGCGACCGTTCATGGGATATCTCGCTCCGCCTCGACGGTGAGCTGACCGGCCGGCCGGACGCCACCAACCGGCCATTGTTCGATCTCATCAGTCGCCTGCCAGACCTTGCTGTCGCCGGCTTGTCGAATGAAGCGCGCGCGCTGACCGCCCAGGTCGCTGAAGACATCCGACGCGTTAGATGGACGACGCCCGACCGCTTTGATGACGTCACCTTCGCCGTCAACGGCTTTGGCGGCAGGGTCTGGCAGCCCGCATCGTGCGCGCGCTTGGGCGTAATCTCGCCGTTCTGCGATACCAGCGCGCTTGATCTGCTCAGTCGCCTGCCAACGGCGGAGAAGCCAGTCATCATCAGCAGGCCCGATCAATTGGCCTGCGTGGACGCCGTGACCCTGCAAGCCTTTGGGCGCGTTTCAGTTCTCGACGAGATGGCTACCAGTGAAGACGGCGAAGAGGTCTCGACCAACGCACTGCAAGGTCTTCACGCCAAGGCCTTCATCGCCGAAAGTGGCTGGGACACCATTCTGACGATTGGCTCCGGCAATGCCACCCGCCCAGCGCTGATCTCCGGCAATAATGTCGAACTCTTCGCCTCGCTCCGAGGCAAGCGCTCCAAGGTTGGCAGCGTTGAACAGATTATGGGGGACAAGGGCTTCGGGCGCCTAACCCGCGGGTTTGTCCCCAGCGAGTTGGAACCGCTCGATCCAGCGATCGCGACGGCCGAGGCCAACATTGACGACGCGCGCCGCGCCCTATGCCGAGGTGGACTGCGTCTGCGCTGCGAGCGGATCGAGAGCCAGGACGGCGACGCGCATCCGTGGCGCGTGTGGCTGATCCCAGCCGAATCAATTCCGCTCAGCGGGATCGCATCCGTGAGTGTCTGGCCGATCACACGAGGCGACGGGCACGCCAGCGATGTTCTGGCAGCTCTCCGAGCGGGTACAGCCGTTGATCTCGGCACCATGCCACTCGTTGATCTGACCCGCTTTCTGGCGTTTCGCGTGAACGCCGACAACGACAAGGCGTCGGCACTCTTCAGCACCAGCCTGGTCATGGAAGGGCTTCCACCAGACCGCCATGCCGCCATTCTTCGGTGGGTCATCGACAGTCGGGATGCATTCTTCCGCTACCTGCGGCTCCTACTCTCCGAACTCGGAGACCCTTTCAGCGCGGCTCTCGCCGCGCAAGAGGGCGCAGGCAGCATGTCGTGGGCCACGGCCGCCGACGATGCGCCACTTCTGGAAGACATGGTTCGCGCCCTATGCCGCGGCGGCGAGCGGCTCCATGCGATCGAGCGCCTCATGACGCGGTTGGAAGCCGGAAACGACACCGGCGCCGACCCTATTCCGGCCGATTTCCGTACTCTGTGGGACGCTTTCCGGATCGCACTTCAGCATCAGGGCCCCGCCTATGCCGGATGAGCGTTTCAATGCCGAGGTCGCGCTCGCTCCGCTGAAGGCATTCCAGCGTCGTACAGTCGACTATGTGTTTGACCGGCTTTACGGCGACCGAGATTCCGTCCGGCAATTCCTCGTCGCTGATGAGGTCGGCCTAGGCAAGACCATGGTTGCGCGTGGGGTAATCGCCCGAACCATAGAGGCCCTGTGGGATACGACCGATCGCATCGACATCCTCTACATCTGCTCGAACCAGGCGATCGCAGCTCAGAACATCAACCGTCTGAACGTCCTCAACCGCCGTGAACTAGCTTTGCCGACCCGCATGACGCTGATCCCACTCCAGGTGCGCGGTGACCAGGGCCTAGACGCCAACAAGGTGAACTTCATAAGCCTGACGCCGGGCACCACTTTCGATCTTCGGTCCACGACTGGAGTTACCCAAGAACGCGCGCTTCTGCTGCGAATGCTGGAAGGCAGTGTTTCCCTGCCACGCGGGCTGCACAATCTGCTTCAAGTGACCGCCGGCGTGGACGGATGGAACGGTGCGGTGAACAACGTCACCCTTGACGGTGTTGACCAGCGTATCGTCGACCGCTTCCGCCGCGATGTGGAATCTGACGTCGATCTGTTCGGGGAGCTCGAGGCCGTCTGCGACCTGTTCCCTCGCCGTCGGGAGACCTATCCCCTCGAGCTGAGCCAGCGTCGCAATGCGCTGGTTGGCCGTTTACGGAGCAAGCTGTCGCACGCCTGCATCGATGCCCTGAAGCCAGACCTGATCATCATGGATGAGTTTCAGCGCTTCCGCGATCTGCTCCACGGTGAGACACCCGCCGCAGTTCTGGCGCGCGAACTGTTCAACTACTCCGATGGCAATGGGCATGCCGCGCGTACGCTGTTGCTGTCAGCAACGCCGTACCGGATGCTCACCCTATCGGGCGACGAGCCCGACGAGGGCGAGCACTACCGTGACTTTCTGGAGACCCTGTCGTTCTTGTACGGCAGCGCGAACGGTCCCGAGATTGCCAAGACCCTTGAGCGAGAGATGCGGGAATTCCGTGGGTTTCTTCACGCGCTCCCCGAGGCGAGGCCCAAGGCCATCGCCGCCCGCCAGAAGGTCGAGCAGCGACTGCGCAAGGTGATGGCGCGGACCGAACGCGTCGCGAGCACCATTGAGCGCGATTCGATGGTCAGTGAGCGGCCAATGACCGTCACCATTCAGCCCATCGACCTTCGCCAAGCAGCGGTCATCTCGGATGTTGCCCGCGCGCTCGATGCGCCTGAGGTCATCGAATACTGGAAGTCCGCACCGTATCTGCTCAACTTCATGCGGGACTACGCGCTGAAGAGGCTCCTCAAGGACAAGCTGGACAAGCCCGCGGTGAACCTCCGCGATGCGCTTGAGCGCGCGAGGCCGGCCATGCTCGACCACGATCACCTCGATTCCTACGAGCATCTCGAACCGGCCAATGGCCGGATGCGCGGCGTGATGGATGACGTGTTCGGGGAAGGCCTCGATCAGCATCTCTGGATCCCGCCCTCACTGGCCTATTACGGCGCAGAGCGCGTCGGCCGGCCCCTCACCAAGGCGTTGATCTTCTCATCCTGGTCGATGGTGCCCGATGCGATCGCCGCAATCCTTTCCTACGAAGCCGAACGTCGCATGGGCGTAGGCTTGGCAGGCCAGCGGTACTTCGGCCACGTACGGCCTCGCCCCATCCAGTTTCGGCAGGACCAGGGACGGCTCGTCGCCATGCGCGCCATGCACCTGGTTTATCCGTCGCCAACCCTGGCCAAGCTCGCCGATCCGCTGACGATCTTCGGTGCCCATAGCGAAACCCTGTCGGTCGAAGCCATGCGGCAGGCCGTTGCCGAACGCCTACGCGAAAGCGTGACGGCGCTGGTCCAACGATCGGGCGATGCATCCGACGGTCGCGATTGGGAATGGGCCGCGCCGGCGGTGATCGACGCGATGGCGGGAGCAAAATCCATGGCGTGGGTCGCTGCCCCTTCCGGTTTCGCAGCGCTGGGCAACGAGGAGGGGTTCAAGGAGCACGTCGCTGAGCTCCGCACAGTGGCGACGGGGCGCACCTTTGGGCCGGTTCCGGACACGGTGCTCGAGCTCCTGGTCGATGTCGCCTTGGGCAGTCCAGCGGTGTGCGCGCTGCGCGCCCTGCATCGGATCGCACCCGATCTCGAATGGGATGATCACCGACTCCTCGCCGCCGCCAACCAGGTCTCCTGGGGCTTTCGAACGCTCTTTAATCAGCATGATGCGGTCGCCCTCCTGCGGAAGGATGATGACGATCGATATTGGCGGCGCGTGCTGACCTATGGCGTCGACCATAATCTCCAGGCGGTTCTCGACGAGTATGTTCACTATCTGGTCGATGCCGAAGGCTTGGGGGCACAACCTTCCGTCGAGCGGGTTGCCGGTGTCGGCAAAGCGATCTCCGACGCGCTCTCCGTCAGGCCCTCGCAGATCGACGTCGAAGATCCGGTCGTCGCCGGTAAGAAGGTGGTCATCAAGAAGTTCCAGATGCGCGGACGTTTCGCCATGCGCCTGGCTGACTACAAGGATGAGGAAGGCAGCGCCGCGCGTCTCGGCAGTGTCCGCGACGCCTTCAACTCGCCGTTTCGGCCCTTTGTGCTGGCCACGACCTCGGTCGGACAGGAGGGGCTCGATTTCCATCCCTATTGCTATCGCGTCTATCACTGGAACCTGCCTGGTAATCCAGTCGATCTCGAGCAGCGCGAAGGGCGCGTTCATCGCTTCAAAGGCCACGCCATCCGCCTCAATCTGGCGGATCGACAGATCGACAGGGTTCGGGGTGGCGGCTCGAACCAGAATGACCCGTGGAAGGCGATGTTCGACGCTGCCCGCGCCGACGCTGAGGTCGATACCGACCTCATCCCCTATTGGATCTATGAAGGCGCGGTCAAAGTCGAACGTCGCGTACCGATGCTACCGTTCAGCCGGGAGGTTCGCAGGCTCGAATGGCTCAAGCGCAGCCTGACCGTCTATCGCCTTGCCTTCGGGCAACCCCGCCAGGAGGACCTGCTGGAGTACCTGCACAGCTTGATCGGTTCAGAAATGCCTGCGGAGGATCTCTCCGAGTTACAAATCCGTCTGGAACCGTAGATCCAACGCCTGCGCCCCAAGAGACAGTTCGCTGCTGGTTCCCTTTCCTACACCACTTCCACCCTGCTCGACAAGTCTGCCCGCCATGCGTCTGCGCCGTGTGGCGCATGTTTTCCTTGGTTTTCGTGCGTGGGCCTCGCGCAGTGCGGTCGTCGAACTCACACCGACCTGCTCTCCTGTGGACCGAAGTTCTCCGGACCTCGCGACACCCTCGATTACGCCACCAGTCGAAACTTCCAAAACTTCGACAGGCTGCCTGGTCACCCCATGTCGTGATTTGAGGACTCTGACGCCGCCGGGGCACGGCCAGCAACAGATCCGCCATCGTGGCGGACCAGCGTCCTGCTCATCGCCCTTCCGCGACCCCTGCCACAGCGCCCCGGGACCAACCAGAACTGCAAGCAGGCCCGCCAACGTCGCCTCCGAATTCAGTGCCTGCCCGCTCATTGGAGTTGCCCCCCTCAAACCGGACAAGCGGCGTGGGTTGCTGACTGCGCAGCGATGAACTCACGTGGCGAACGCATGCGCAAGCCGCTGTGAGGGTGGATGGTGTTGTAGTCCTCGAACCAGTCGACAATTCCGATACCATCCAGGTGTTGTTCAGCCAGGCGTCGGCGATTGCGATCGCGTCGAGAATCTCGCGAGGCTCATGGCGTCGGCGACCGTGGCGTGGGGTGCTGGTACCACTGCCTCCTATCGTCACGTCCCGCAGGCTGAGGCTTGGACGATTCTCACTGCAAGGTCGATGCATGTGCCGTCTGCTGGATACGACTGCCTGAGGCCGATCCAATCCGCTTCGCGACGCTGCTCGCCGAGTATCTGGACGTTCTGGCGGCATAGGCCTTGGCCGTCGCGCTCGTGGCGGCGCGCGCAGGCTCGGGCCGGACGTAAGCAGCGGTCCGTGAAAGGGCCTCGGCCCGCGCGAGGCGCGCAACGATCGTCCGCGGAGAGTTGGTCGGCTGGGCGACCGACCTCGCCGGTGGCCCTTTCGAAGTGAACGCTCCGCTTTGGGCAACTGCGGCTCCGTGCGCCGCGAGCCCGCCACGCCGGCTACGCAGCCGGCGGGGCGGCGGTTGAGCTGTGCGCTGCCTGCCCGCGGGGCCGGGACTATCGCGATCGATTAAAGACCAGTGCGCCCAGGGCGCGCGCACGTTCTTCGGTGCAGGCTGCCGGCCCGAGCCGTCCGGCGAGGTGCGGCGTCTCCGCCAGGATATCGTCCAGCGAGCCGTTCTCAGGGATGCGCGGATGCGCGACGCAGACCGCGCCATGCTCGTTCCAGCCGGCCTCGAAGGGCGTGTCCGAGGGTTCGTCGTCGGGCACGATGCCGGCATCGTCGAACATGTCGATGCGGGTGCCGTTGCGCGTCCAGCCATGCTCACCGCCGCCATAGGCCGCGCGCAGCATGTGCAGGCAGGCGCGGTGATACGCCGCCAGCGACTGCCCGTCCGCGGTCTGGCGCCACGGCGCGTAGCCGTTGTTGAGGCATTTGCCGAGCCCGCCGGAGGTGCAGGTGATGCTGAAGCCGCCGGGTGCCTCGGGGTCGGGCAGCGTCATCGCCCACTGCTCGCCATGCGGGTCGGGGGTGCAATAGCGGCTGCCATCAGCGCGGCGCAGATCGAATTGCCAGATCTCGCCCAGTCGGTCATGCGGACTCGGCCGAGCGGCCGTGATCGTAACCGGCTCGCCGGCGAGCATCAGCCGCGCGCCGACGAGTGAGGCGCCGCGCGTGACCGTTCCGTCTGACCATTCGAGGCGGAAGTCGCCACGCTCGGCAGACAGTGCGACCGGCTGCGGCGCCACGGCCTCGGCCGAGGCAGCGGTGGCGGCGAGGAGGAGGATCGCTAGGCTGCGGCGGAACATCGGCGGGGCCTCCGGCATTGGCGGCAGGCCGGGCCTGCCGCCGGGGCTGTGACGGGATCAGCGGGACAGGGCGACCGGCGCGTAGCCCGGCATCATGATCTCCCGTACCTCGAGGCCCATGGCGCGGGCCCGACCGTTGGCCGGCATCAGGCCGTTCAACTGGCCGATGCCGTTCCACGCAGGCAGGCCGTTCGCCGCGGGCATGCCGTTGGGGTTCAGCAAGCCGTTTTGCTGGGCAAGGCCGTTCCAGGCGGGGATGCCGTTCATCTCGGGCATACCGTTCGGGGACTGAAGGCCGTTGGCCGCAGGCATGCCATTGGCGATGTCGAGGCCGTTCGTGCCGCCATAGATGTCTGCCATGGCCGGGCCGGCGGTACCGAGGGCGATCAGCGCAACGGCGAGGCTAAGGGTCTTGCGCATGGGTCGTTTCCTCTTGCTGTCGCGGCAGGACCAGCCCCGCCATCGTGACGGGAGGAACGCTATCGACCCTCTGTCGCACCGTGATCGCGCGCCGCGGCCTGCTTTGTCACATCTGTCGCGCGGCGCGCAGGCCGCGCCGGCCGGCGACACGCTGACGGTCGGCAGCCTGGGCAGCCATTCGGCCGCCCCCTCGATCTACCGCGCCATCGCCTATGATCCGCGGGACCGGCAGCCGATCGGGCTGATCGCCGGCACGCCGCTGGTCTTCGTGGTGCGCAACGGGCATCCGGCGCGCACGCTGCAGGAGTTCCTGGCAATGGCGCGGGCCAATCCGGGATCGATCACGAATGCGCATGCGGGAATCGGGTCGACTAACCACTGGGCCTGCGCGCTGTTGCAGCACCTGGCCGGCGTGACCTTCAACAACATCCCGTATCGCGGCGAAGGGCCGGCGTTGAACGACGTGGTGGCGCAGACCGTGGACAGCGCCTGCCTGCTCGCCCCCGCAGCGGTGCCGCAGATCGCGGCCGGCACGATGCGCGGCCTGCTGACCGGCGCGACCGCGCGCAACCCGAATGCGCCGGGCGTGCCCTCGGCGCCGGAGGCCGGGCGGCCGGACTACATCTTCCACGGTTGGAACGCGATCTTCGCTCGGCGCGGCACGCCCGCGCCGGTGGTCGCGTGGCTGGACCAGGCACTGCGCGCAGCCTTGGCGGACCCAGCCATCCTCCAGCGGATCGAGGCGCTGGGCTCGATCCCCGCCGCGCCGGAGGCACAGGGCCCCGATGCGCTGGCGCGCCTGGTGCGCAGCGAGGTGGACAGCTGGGCGACGGTGGTGCGCGCCGCCGGGATCGAGCCGCAGTGACTATACGGCGAGGTCACTCGCCAGGTGGAACAGGCAATCCCCGCGCTTCGTGCGCGCGGGGATTCGCTTGCACATCACGATGCCGGCGGCCTTGAAGGCGATCTCGATGGGCGGCAGCCAGGGTGTCTCGGGGATGTGGATGCACGCGGCGGGCGTACCGGGCGTGACCATGTCGCCCAGTTCGACCAGCGGCTCGAAGACGCCGTTGTCCGGCGCATAGACGTACATCTCGGGGCCGCGCACATCGAGGAAGCGGGTTGGCACGGGCGGTTCGACGAAGTGCTCGGCGCCCAGGATGCCGAGGTGCACAAGCAGGTTGCGCAGCCCGCGCTCCGCGATGGCAAGGCCTGACGCATTCACCGCGCCCGCACCGCCGAGTTCCGTGCCCAGCGAGATGCGTCCGCGCCGGTCCGCCCCGCTGCCCAGCGTCTGGTCCCCGCCCTGCCCCTGCGCGCCGCCCTGGATATAGGTGTAGGGCGCGCCGAAGGCCCGCAGCGCCGCCAGCTGCTTCTGGTACAGCACCGGGTCGGCGGATTGCTTCGCCAGCGCCGTCGGGATGTAGTTCAGCGAGGAGCCGCCGGAATGAAGGTCGATCACCAGATCGGCCAAAGGGATCAGCTCGCTGTCGATGTAGTGCGCGATCTGCCGCGTGACCGTGCCGTCCGGATCGCCGGGAAAGATGCGGTTCATGTTGAGGTCGTCGATCGGCGAGACCCGGCGGCCCGCGAGTGCGGCCGGGTAGTTCGCCATCGGCAGCATGATGACGCGGCCGCGAATCATGTCTGGCGTCAGCCACTTGACCAGGTTGGTGAGCGCAACCTGACCCTCGTACTCGTCCCCATGATTGCCGGACGTGAACAGCGCGGTCGGCCCCTCACCGTTCTTCACCACCACGATCGGGATGGGCAGGAAGCCGTAGGCACTGTCATGCGTCGAGTGGAACAGGCGGATAAAGCCCGTCTGCTTGCCGTCCTTCGCATAGTCCACTTCCGGCACCAGGCGGGATTTGCGGGGTTCTGGCATGGCGTTCCTCAGGAAGCGATCAGGTGGCAGGCGACCTCGTGGCCGGGCGCGGGCTCGGTCAGCGGCGGCGCGCGCTCGCGGCAGATGGGCATGACGTGCGGGCAGCGCGTGTGGAAGCGGCACCCCGAGGGCGGGTTGAGCGCGGAGGGAATGTCGCCGGCAATGCGTTGGCGCTTGCCGCGGCTGCGCAGCGAGGGATGCTGCGCCGGAACCGCCGCGATCAGCGCCTGCGTATAGGGATGCAGCGGCGCAGCATAGATGCTGCGCTTGTCCGCGACCTCGACCACCTTGCCGAGATACATCACCGCGACGCGGTCGGAGATGTGCCGCACCACCGACAGGTCGTGCGCGATGAACAGGTAGGTGAGGCCCATCTCCCGCTGCAGGTCCTGCAGCAGGTTGACGATCTGCGCCTGCACCGAGACGTCGAGGGCAGAGACCGCCTCGTCGCAGACGATCAGGCGCGGATGCAGGATCAGCGCGCGGGCGATGCCGATGCGCTGGCGCTGGCCGCCGGAGAATTCATGCGGGAAGCGGTCGAGCGCGCGCGCCGGCAGCCCGACCTTCTCGAGCATCTGCGTCGCCTGGCGGCGCGTCTCGGCGCCCGGCTTCGCGCCGTGGATGATGAGGGGCTCGGCGATGATATCCTCGACCGACATGCGCGGGTTCAGCGCGCCGTAGGGGTCCTGGAAGATGATCTGCATGGAGCGGCGATGGGGCCGCATCTCCATCCGCTTCAGCGCGGTGATGTCGGTGCCATCGAAGGTGATGCGGCCGGCCGTGGGTTCGATCAGGCGGATCAAGAGCCGCCCGAGCGTGGACTTCCCGCAGCCGGATTCGCCAACCAGGCCGAGCGTCTCGCCCGAACTGATGCTCAGCGCCACGTCATCCACCGCGCGCAGAAGCAGCCGCCTGCGCATGCCGAACAAGCCGCCGCCGCCGACCTCGAAGGTCTTGGACAGCCCGCTCGCGGTGACAAGCGGCGCGGTCATGGCGGCGCCAGTTCCTTCGCACGGAAGCAAGCCGCCTGGTGGGCGGGTTCCAGCATCTCGATCGGCGGGATCGCCGCGGCGCAGGACGCCTGCGCATGCAGGCAACGCGGCGCGAAGGCGCAGCCTGGCGGGCGGCGTGCGGGTTCGGGCAGCGTGCCGGGAATGGCGACCAGCCGTGCGCGATCTTCGGTCAGCGACGGCACGCATTCGAGCAGACCGCGCGTGTAGGGATGCAGCGGCCGGTCGAAGATGGTCGCGACCGGTGCTTCCTCGATGACGCGCCCGGCATACATCACCAGCACGCGGTCGGCGGTCTCGGCGATCACACCCATGTTGTGCGTGATGATGACGACGCCCATGCCGAACTCGTCGCGCAGGTCCATCAGCAGGTCGAGGATCTGCGCCTGGATGGTGACATCGAGCGCGGTGGTCGGTTCGTCCGCGATCAGTAGCTTCGGATTGCAGGCCAAGGCCATGGCGATCATCACGCGCTGGCGCTGGCCGCCCGACATCTGGTGGGGATAGTCGTCGAGGCGCCGCTCCGCCGAGGGGATGCCGACCTTGTCGAGCATGGTGATGGCGCGGCGGCGCAGGTCCGCCTGCGACAGGCGTTCATGCGCGGCGATGGTCTCCATGATCTGGTCGCCGATCGAGAAGACCGGGTTCAGCGAGGTCATCGGCTCCTGGAAGATCATCGAGATCCCCGGGCCCCGGATGGACTGCATCTGCCGATCGGACATGCCGGTCAGGCGTTGCCCGTTGAAGGTGACCTCGCCGGCGGCGATGCGTGCCGGCGGGCGCGGCAGCAGGTCCATGATGGTGAGGGCCGTGACCGACTTGCCCGAGCCGGATTCGCCAACGATGCCGAGGATCTCGCCCTCCTTCAGCGAGAAGGACACGTCCTCGACGGCGTTCACCTCGCCGCGGCCGGTCATGAAGGCGGTGGTGAGCCCGCGGACCTCGAGCAGGTTCACTGCTGGATCCTGAGCCGCGGGTCGAGCACGTCGCGCAGCCCGTCGCCGAGGAGGTTCAGCCCCATCACCGTGATCATCAGGGCGACGCCCGGGATGGTGATGATCCAGGGCGCCTCCCGCATGAAGTCACGACCTTCCGCCATGATGTTCCCCCATGTGGGTGTGGGCGGCACGGCGCCCACGCCGAGGAAGGAGAGCGTCGCCTCGGACAGCACGGCATAGGCAAACAGGAAGGAGAGCTGCACGATCATCGGCGCCATGGCGTTGGGCAGGATATGGTGGCGCAGGATGCGCCAGTGCCCGGCCCCGGCGGCGACGGCCGCCTGCACGTATTCCATCTCGCGCAGCACGATGACGCTGGATCGCACGATGCGCGCCGTGCGCGGGATGTAGACGATGGACAGCGCCAGGATGACGTTGAGCGTGGACGGCCCCAGCACGGAGGTCACGGCGATGGCGAGCAGGATGGCCGGGAAGGCCATCAGCGCGTCGTTCACCCGCATCAGCGCGTTGTCGATGCGCCTGAAGTAGCCGGCGAGCGCGCCGATCAGCGTGCCGAACACCGCATTCAACGCTACCACCGAGGCGCCGATGATCATCGACAGCTGTGCGCCCCAGACCACCCGCGACCACAGCGACCGACCGAAATTATCGGTCCCGAAGATCCAGTTCGCATCGGGCGGCAGGAACTTGTTGCGCATGGACAGCCGCTGCGGATCGACCGTCGTGATCCAGGGCGCGGCGGCGGCAATCACGGCGATGATGCCGAACAATACGAGCCCCGTGACGAACAGCCGGTGCCGGAACAGCCGTCGCAGCGTGGCGCGCGCGGGATGTTCGCGGGTCTCGGCGATAGCTTCCGCATCACTCATGGCGCACCCGCGGGTCGAGCACGGCATAGAGCGTATCGACCGTGATGTTCACCAGCACCAGGAAGGTCGTCACCAGCAGCAGACCGCCCTGCACCATCGGGTAGTCGCGGTTCAGCACCGCCTGGGTGAGCAGCTGGCCCATGCCGGGGATGGAGAACAGCGCCTCGGTCACCACCGCGCCCGAGAGCAGCAGCGAGACGATGATGCCGACCACGGTCACGATCGGGATCAGCGCATTCGCCAACGCATGTTTCAGGATCACGCGCCGCTGCGGCAGGCCCTTGGCCTTGGCGGTTCGGATGTAGTCCTGGCGCAGTACCTCCAGCATGGATGACCGCGTGATGCGTGCGAGCAGCCCCGCCTGCAGCGACGCCAGGGAGAAGGCCGGCATGGTCATGCTGCGCAGCCAGCCGACCGGGCTTTCGCTGAACCGCACGTAGCCGCCCGAAGGCAACCAGCCGAGGTGAACGGCGAACAGGATGATCATCAGCAGGCCGAGGAAGAAGTTCGGCACGGAAATGCCGATCATGGCGAACATCATCGCCGCCTGATCCACCCAGGAATTCTGCCGCAGCGCCGCGATGATGCCGCTGGCGATGCCGATCAGCAGCGTGAAGACCAGGGCGTAGAGCGAAAGTCCGATGGTGACCGGCAGGCGTTCCATGGTGGCGGCGAAGACGCCCTTGCCGAGCAGCAGCGACCGCCCGAGGTCGCCGCGCGCGAGCCCTTCGTAGTAGTGCAGCAACTGCATCCACACCGGCTCGTCGAGGCCAAGGTCGCGGCGCAGCTGTTCGATCTGCGCCGGCGTGGCTGCGATGCCGGCGATGGCGGCGGCCGGATCGCCGGGGATCAGCCGCATCAGCCCGAAGGAGATCAGGCTGACGATCAGCAGGACCGGCAGCGCGGAGAACAGCCGCCGGGCAAGGACGCCCAGCACGGGCTAGCGCTGCACCCACACGTTCGAGAAGCGCGGGATGCGGAACGGCACGAAGCCCTGCACGTTGGACCGCACCGCCTGCACCTTGGTCAGCGACCCGAAGGGATAGGCATAGGCGCGTTCCAGCACCAGGCGCTGCATCGTGGCGTAGGCAGCCTGGCGCGCCTCGGCCGCGCGCTCGTTGTTCATGGCATTCCAGGCGGCGAGCACCTCTGGATCATCGCGGTCGTCGCGCGGGCGATAGGCGGCGTTCGGGCTGACCAGGAACTGCATGGTCGCGAGCGCCCCCAGCGCCGGCTGCGTGCCCCAGCCGGAATGGAAGAAGTGCCATTCGTCGCTGTTCAGGCGCTGCGACATCTGCACCGAGGTCGGCCAGTCCACCACGCGAAGATTGGCGTTGATGCCGACAGCGCGCAGCTGCTGCTGCATGACCAGCGCCGAATTGTACATCGGCGGATAGTCGCGGTTGGTCAGGATGATGATGGGCTCGTTGCGGTAGCCGGATTCGCGCAGCAGCGCGCGGGCGCGCGCCTGGTCATTGATGTTGTAGGTCTCGCGCCCCGCATCGGTGTAGCTGGGCTGGTTCGGATACTGGAAGCCGATGTTCAGGCGGTAGTTGCCGTCGGTCGCCGCGTCCATGATGTCCTCCATGCCGAGCGCGGCCTGCACCGCGCGGCGGAAGGCCAGGTTGTTGGTCGGCGGGATGGAGGTGTTGGGCAGCGCGATCTGGATCCACCAGTTCTGCAACGGCAGGATGGTGATGGCGCTGTTGCGGCGCAGGGTTTCCAGCGAGCGCGTCGGCACGTCCTCGACCGCCTGCAGCGCGCCGGTCTCTAGGCCCGCCACGCGGGCGCTGGCCTCGGTCACGATTCGGAAGGTCACGGTGTCCACACAGGCGACGCGATAGCCACCGAAGCCGGTGCGCTGCTCAAACGCCGTGTTCGGGCTGTAGGCGTCGAAGCGGCCGAGCCGCGCATGGCTGCCGGGCACGAACTCCAGCAGGCGGAACGGGCCGGTGCCGACGGCGCGCAGCTGCTGTCGTTCGTCGTTCTCGTGCTCGGACGGGATCACCACGATCGGCACGGAGAAGGAGGACAGCGCCTCGATGAAGGTCGGCTGCACCTGCTTCATGCGGATGACGAAGGTGCGCGGATCCGGCGTGTCCCAGCCGGCCACGTTGTCCAGCGTGCTGCGCTGCAGCCCCACGCGGTTGTAGCGGTTGAAGGAGGCCGCGACATCCGCCGAGGTCATCGGCTTTCCGTTGTGGAAGGTCACGCCCTGCCGCAGGCGGAAGGTGTAGGTCAGCCCGTCCGGTGCTTCCTCCATGCCTTCGGCAAGCTCGAGGATAGGGCGGTTGTTCTCATCCCGCGTCATCAGCGATTCGTACATGTTCATCGCGATGTTGCGGGTCGAGATGGTGCTGGAGGTGTGCTGGTCCAGCGAGTTCACGTTGGCTTCCTGCCCGAAGACGATGTCGCCGCCGCGGGAGGGACATGCGAAGGGCGCGGCGAAGGCCGGCAGCGCGGCGGAGGCGAGGAAGGCGGACGCAAGCAGCAGGCGCTTCATGGGCGGGTCTCCCGGAACAGCGTGGCGTCAGTCCGGGTCAAAGCGTCGCGCGCGGCCCACGGCGCGTCAACACTCCTTCACGGCGCGGCGAAGCGGCGCAGCACGTTCTCCATGATGCGGCTGACCGGCCCCTGGAAGGCGCCGTCCTGCCAGAGGCTGCCGCACCAGGTGATCGACCCGGTGGCGAAGACGCTGCCGCCGCCCGGCGTATCGAAGAC
The DNA here is from genome assembly GCF_016106005.1 of Roseomonas rosulenta. GTDB lineage: Bacteria > Pseudomonadota > Alphaproteobacteria > Acetobacterales > Acetobacteraceae > Neoroseomonas > Neoroseomonas rosulenta. The sequence goes on along the minus strand of NZ_JACADR010000001.1, from coordinate 20,677 downwards.
GACGATCTCGGCGCGTTTGAGCGCGGCCGCGGGCTCCCCGGTAACGGTGTTGACGTGCGAGAGCAGTTCCTCCGGCACCGTCACGAAGGAGGCCGGCGGGTCCTCCGAGCGCGCCAGGATCGCGGTGCCCCCGGGCGTGCCGAGCGCGACGTCGGCGCGGTCCAGCTCGAACCCCGCCGCACCGCCGCCCGACAGCCCATAGCCGCCGAAGGTCTCACCCTCCACGCCCTCGAAGATCCAGGCGTGCTTCGGGTCGCGCGCGGCCGGCAGCAGGCGGTAATGCGTGCCCTCGAACAGGCCCTGGCCCGAGAAGCCGACGCCGGCCAGCATCTGCGGTGGGCGCCGGTTGCGCCGCCACAGCCCGCCATAGGCGCCATCCGTCTGGTGCCAGTATTCGCCGGGCTCGGCGGCCCAGGCGCGGATGCCTCCCTCGGCGCGGCGCAGTTCCAGCATGCCCGGAAGCGTCTGCGTCACCGCGATGCGCCAGTAGAAGCCATTGCCGCCCAGATACATGAGCCGCCCGCGGCCGCGCGTATAGGCCGCCAGGGCGTCCAGCGTCCCGAGCGTATGGTACTCCGGATGCGACCCCGTCATCACGACGCGATAGGGTTCGAGCAGCGCGACGCCTTCCTCGTGCAGGTCCTCGTCGGTGATGACGTCGAAGGCGATGCCCTTCGCCTCGAGCCAGGCGAGCAGATGCGTATCCGCCGGGTAATGCCGCAGCCCCGACCCGCGCGCGTCGTTGAAGGTCAGGTAGCCCGGCCGCATGGTCAGGATCGGCCGCAGCCGCGAGGAGAAGGCGATGCCACTGTTGTCGGGATGCCGGTTGTAGGTGGACCTGCCATAGGCCGGATAGTCGTCCGCATTGTGGGGATAGGCGCCCCAGGCCGCGACGCGCGCGCGATACGCCGCATCGGCATTGCCGCGCGCATGGTTCGCATAGGCCTGGTAGGTGAAGGTGGAGGCGAGGAAGGCGCCCGGCGCCGTCGCGGTGCCGCGCGGCGGCAGCACGTAGAGCGGCAGCCAGTCCTCGCCGGCGTCGCAGGTCAGGTGCAGCGCATAGGCACCGCTCCGCAGGTCCGCCGGCACATCGAAGGTGAAGCTCGTGCGCCACCCGCAATCGGCCAGGTCGTCCGCGTGGAAATGGATGGCGCCGTAATCCTCGGGCGCGTGGCGCCAGCACATCTCGAGCCCCGACCAGCGCGCGCCCACAACGGCGCGCGTGGGAACGTTCACGAGGTGCCCGTCGCAGGCCTGCGGGCCGATGTCGAGGATACGCTGGGTCGGGACATCGCGCGAGAAATCCCATCCGGCGATGAGAGTCGGCTCGGCGGGGGAGAGCGGCGCATCGGGCTGAGGCCAAGCCTCGTGGAAGGCGGCGTGCAGCGACGGCGCCTCGATCTTGCCTGTGAAGTGCGCGCCGGCCGGCACCTCGCCATCGGCGGCGATGGTCAGGCGGCCGCCGCCCGCGGGCAGGCGAAGTCCCGCCACGGTGCACGAGGCGGTCGACGCGGCGCCGCCATCGAGCGGCTGCATCCCGACGACGACGCGGCCAGTGGCCGGGTCGGCGCTCAGCCAAAGCCTATGCCAGTGCCGTGGCGCGGGTGTGCGTCCGGTCGCGACCCGTACAGGGCCGGCGGCACCGCTGACGGTCGCGACGACACCCTCGGCGCCGAGGGCAAGGCTGACGTCGGCGCTTTCCTCGCATTCCGCGATGATCGTCGCGTCCTGCCGCGGCAGGGTGAACCACACCAGCGCCGTCCAGCTGCATGGACCGGAAGGGCGTCGCGGCGCGCGCGGCACCACGGCGCAGGACCCGGAATGGATCGGCTGGCGTTCGCCCTGGAAGCTTACGTCGAAGCGGTGCGACATGTCCTCGAAGCGGAGCCCCGGGCCCTCGGGGTTCGGATCACCGCTGATCACGCGGACCAGGCGCGCGCGCACCTTGCCACCCCCACGCACGCTGACCTTGGCGTGGAAGCGCTCGCCGGGCCGGTGCGAGAAGCGGTCGAGATAGCCGGTGACCGGCAGTTCGGCGATCGGGGACGGCATGCGGCACCTCCGGTGCGGAGCCTCCGCCCGCGACGCGCGCCCGTCAATCGCAGCGCCAGTGGCGGCGCGCGCCGCTTCGTGGCAGCGTGACACGGACGCGACAGGAGGGGCACCCATGGCGACGATCGTGCGCAGCCTGATGGACAGCAAGGCCGAGGAGCGCGAATGGGCGCTGCGCTGCGACATGGCGGCGGTGTTCCGCATCGGCGCCCGGCTCGGATGGAACGAGCACATCGGCAACCACAATTCGCTGATGCTGCCGGACGAGGCGGAGCCGCGCTTCCTGATCAACCCGCGCGGCTACCTCTTCCAGGAACTGCGCGCGAGCGACCTGATCGTCTGCGACCTCGAAGGCCGCGTGCTGAAGGGCAAGGGCGAGCTTCGCAAGGTCGCCTTCCACATCCATTGCCGCATCCACCTGGCGAACCCAAAGGCCGCCTGCGTGGTGCATGTCCATCCGCGCTGGCTGACGGCGTTGTCCATGATCGAGGGCGCGGAATTCGCGCTGTCGCATCACAACAACCTGCTGCTCAACGACCGCGCGGTCTATGACGGCGAAGGCGACCAGCCGGTGCACAGCAACGAGGAAGGCGACCGCATCGCGCGCCTGATGGGCGACAAGACCATCATGGTGATGCGCGGCCACGGCGTGACGGTGGTGGGACCCACCGTGCACGACGCCTTCGACGAGACCTACATGGCCGAGCGCACGACCATGTACCAGATGACCGCCATGCAGACCGGCCTGCCGCTGCATAGGCTGCCCGAGGGCCTGCGCCGCCACCATGCAGGGGCGTGGGGGGAGAAGCTTGATGCGCGGCTGCACCTCGACGCGTGGCGGCGCGTGCTGGACCGCGAGGAGCCCGACTACGCGACGTAGCGGCTACAGCCCGAAGAGCGCGCGGCCGGGAATGGCCTCGATCAGGCTGCGCGTATAGGCGCTCTGTGGATCGGCGAAGACGGCGCCGATCGGACCCGCTTCCTCGACCACGCCGTTGCGCATCACCGCCACCTCGTCGCAGAGCTGCGCGGCCACGCGCAGGTCGTGGGTGATGAACAGGATCGACAGGCCGAGACGCGCCTGGAGGTCCCGCAGCAAGGCCAGCACCTGCGCCTGCACGCTGACATCGAGCGCGCTGACCGGTTCGTCCGCGACCAGCACCTCAGGTTTCATGGCCAGGGCACGGGCGATGCCGATGCGCTGTCGCTGCCCGCCCGAGAATTCATGCGGGAAGCGGTCCACCGCATCGGGGTCGAGCCCCACCAGCGCAAAGAGGTCGCGCGCCTCCTGCATGGCGCGCGCGGCCGCCGTGCCCGCGGCGATCGGCCCCTGCGCAACCTGCGCGCCGGCGCGGCGCCGCGGGTTCAGCGAGGCATAGGGGTCCTGGAATACCATCTGGACCAGGCGCGCCGCATCGCGCCGGCGCTTGGGGAGCGCTGCGCCGCCGATAACGACCTGCCCGCCATCGGCGCCCAGCAGCCCGACCACGCAGCGCGCCAGCGTGGACTTGCCCGAACCGCTCTCGCCCACCACCGCAAGCGTGCTGCCGCGCTTCAGCGTGACCGAGACGGCGTCGAGCGCGCGCACCGGCTTGCGTCGGCGGAACAGGCCCCGCGAGACGTAGGTCTTGGTCAGGCCGCGCACCTGCAGCACCTCGTCCGGCGAGAGTGCGCGCGGCTGCGGCGCGTGCAGCCCCGGCACCGCCGCAAGCAGCGCCTTGGTGTAGTCGTGCTGCGGGTTCGTCAGGACCTCGCGCGCCGTGCCTTCCTCGACCACGCGGCCCAGCCGCATGACGGCGACGCGATCGGCGATTTCCGCCACCACGCCGAAATCATGGGTGATGAACATCACCGCCGTGCCGTGGCGCCTCTGCAGGTCCTTGATCAGCGCCAGCACCTGCGCCTGCGTCGTGACGTCCAGCGCCGTGGTGGGTTCGTCACAGACCAGTACTTCGGGCTCGAGCGCCAGCGCCATGGCGATCATCACGCGCTGGCGCTGGCCGCCGGAGAGCTCGTGCGGGAAGGTGCGGAGCGCACCCTCGGGGTCGGGCAGGTTGACCTCGCGCAGCGCGGCCAGCGCGCGGCGTTCGGCCTCGCGCGCGTCCAGGTTCATGTGGACGCGCCACATCTCGCCGATCTGCGCGCCCACGCCCATGAGCGGGTTCAGCGCCGTCATCGGTTCCTGGAACACCATCGCGATGCGCCGACCGCGGATCGCGCGCCAGGCCTGTGGGGATTTCGCGCGCAGGTCCTCGCCGGACAGCGCCATGCGACCCGCGGCGATGGACAGCCCCGGCGCCAGCAACCCCATCACGGCCGAGGCGGTGACCGACTTTCCCGATCCACTTTCGCCGACGACACAGAGGATCTCGCCGGCCGCGACGGACAGCGACACATCCTCGATGGCGTTCTCGCGATCCGCGCCGCGCGGCAGGCGGATGGTCAGGCCTTCGACAATGAGGCGGCTCATCGCCCGCTCGCGAGGCGCGGGTTCAGCGCATCGTTCAGCCCCTGCCCCACCAGCGAAACGCCGAGGATCGTCAGGAGGATCGCAACGCCGGGGATGGCCGATACATACCATTCGGTGCGCAGCACGCTGCGCCCGAGCCCGATCAGGTTACCCCAGGAGGGCACGTTGGGGTCCGACAGCTGCAGGAAGGCCAGCGCGGATTCCAGCAGGATCGCCACCGCCATGACCACGGAGGCATAGACGATCACCGGCGGCAGCGCGTTGGGTAGCACCTCCCGCAGGATCAGGTGCGCATCGCCCAACCCCTGCACCCGGCAGGCCTGCACGAAATCCCGCGTGCGCAGCGTGAGGAATTCGGCACGCGTCAGGCGCGCCACCGGCGGCCAGGACACCAGTCCGATCGCGACCGTCACCGTCTGCATGGTGCTGCCAAAGACCGCGACCAGCACCAGCAGCAGCAGGAAGTTCGGCAGGGTCTGGAAGGCCTCGGTCACGCGCATCAGCAGCGTGTCGACGAGGCCGCCGTAGAAGCCGGCCAGCGCGCCGATCGCGATGCCGATCACCACCGCGATGGACGTCGCCACGACCCCGATCAACAGCGAGATGCGCGCGCCGTGAAACAGCTGCGCCGCGATGTCGCGGCCGGAAGGATCGGTGCCCAACGGGAAGCGCGGATTGGCGCCCGGCCATTGCAGCGGCCGACCGGCCAGGCCCAGCGGATCGGCCGGATAGAACCAGTTCGCGCCAAGCCCCATCACCAGAACGGCCAGCAGGATGGCCGTGCCGATCAGCGCCGCCGGGCTGCGCAGATAGGCCCTCAGCGCGCGCATCAGGACTCCGCCGAGATGCGCGGATCGAGCCGCGCATAGAGGATGTCCACGATGAAGTTGATGCTGATGACCAGCAGCGCCGAGACGAAGACGATGCCGAGCAGCGTATTGAGGTCCCGCTGTACCACGCTCTCATAGGCGAGGCGCCCGAGGCCGGGCAGCGCGAAGACGCTCTCCACCACCACCGACCCGCCCAGCATGGTACCGGCCTGCAGCCCGATCAGCGTGACCATTGGCAGCATGGCATTGCGCAGCACGTGGCGCACCACCACGCGGGTCTCGTTCAGCCCCTTGGCGCGCGCGGTGCGCACGAAGTCGAGGCTCAGCACCTCGAGCATCGATGCGCGCATGATGCGCAGGTAGATGGCGAGGAAGATCAGCCCGAGCGTCAGTGTCGGCAGCACCAGGTGCTGCGCGATATCCAGCACGGCCGCAAAGCCGGTGTAGGATTGCGTGATGTCCCCGAACCCGCCCGCCGGCAGCCATTGCAGGTAGACGCTGAACAGCACGATCGCCATCAGACCGAACCAGAAGGAGGGCGTGGCGTAGAACACCAGCCCCAGCGTCGAGATCAGCGTGTCCGGCCAGCGGTTCACCCGTCGTGCCGCCACCACGCCCAGCACCAGGCCGAAGAAGAAGGCGAAGGACAGCGCCGAGATCATCAGCAGGATGGTCGGCGGCAGGCGTTCCAGGATCACGGTGGCGACCGGCTTTCCGTAGATGGCCGAGAAGCCGAGGTCGAGCGTCAGCAGCCTGACGATGTAGCGCCCGAGCTGCGCGGCGATGCCCACGTCCAGGCCGTAGAAGCGGCGCAGCTCCTCGGCCAGCGCGGCGTCGCCGCCGCCCATCTGCGCCATCAGCGCATCGACCGTATCGCCGGGGGCGAGCTGCAGCAGCAGGAACATCCCCGCCAGGATCAGCAGCAGCGTCGGCAGCGACGCCGCCAGCCGGCGCAGCGCGAGGCGCAGGACCCTCAACTGGCCAGCCAGGTGTCGTGCCAGGTCGAGGACGCCCAGCGCGGATTGTTCCCGGCATTGCGGATGCGCCGGTTGAAGACCGAGACGAAGATCTGCTCGATCGGCATCCACAGCGGCAGTTCGGTCTGCACGGCCCGCACGAAGTCGGCGTAGAGCGCCTTGCGCTTCACCGGATCGACCTCGGTCGCGGCGTTGTCGATGATCCCGTCGATGGCGGGGTCGGTCCAGCCCCACTGGTTCGTCCAGGGTGCGCCGCGCGGGCTGCCCGACCGGTACCATACCGTCGTGCTGACGGCCGGGTCGGAGCGGTACTGGTGCCAGCCCGAAGCCAGGTCGAAGTTCCAGTCATTGTAGACGCTGCGCAGGAAGCCTGCAGCGTCGAGACGCACGATCTCGACCCGGATGCCGACCTGGCTCAATGACTGCTGAATGAAGGTGGCCCAGAGGGCGATGTCCTCGCCCCAGGGCGCCGGCGTCAGGCGCAGGTTGAAGCGCACGCCGCCCGCCCCGCGGCGATGCCCGGCCTCGTCCAGCAGGCGGTTGGCTGCCGCCACGTCGTAGCCGTACTGCGGCATCGCCGCCGTCGGATAGTAGTCGGTCGAGACCGAGGGGATCGGCCCGGTGCCCGGCTTCGCGAAGGGGCCGAGGAAGTTCTCGATGAAGAAGGGCACGTTGAGCGAATGCGCGATCGCCTTTCGCACGCGGATATCGGTCAGGATCGGGTTGCGGAAGTTGAATTCCAGCGTGTTGGTGCGGACGTTGCCCTCGTTGCCGCGCGTGGTGGATTCGAAGCGCGGGTCGCGGCCGAGCCGCTGCATGTCCGCAATCGACAGCGCGGAGTACGGGCTGAACAGCAGCTGTCCTGATTCCATCTGCGCCGCCGCCGCCGCACGGTCGCCGACCACGCGCCACACCACGCGATCCAGGTAGGGCATGTTGTCGCGCCAGTAGTTGGGATTGCGCTCGGCGATGATGAACTGGCCGCGTTCGTACTGCACGAACTTGAACGGCCCGGTGCCGATTGGCGCGGTATTCGCCGGGTTCTGCCGGATATCCCCCGTCTCGAACACATGCTTCGGCGAGACATAGCCGAGATCCGGCAGGGCACGCAGCAGCAGCCCCTGCGGCATCGGCCTTGAATAGCGGAAGACCGCGGTATGCGGGTCTGGCGTGTCCACTGCCTCCAGGAACTGCTGCAGCGTCGTCCCGTAGTTCAGGATCTTCTTCCACATCTCCATCGCGGTGAACTGCACGTCGGCGGAGGTGAAGGGCTTGCCGTCATGCCAGGTCACGCCGCGGCGCAGGCGGAAGGTGTGGGTCAGCCCGTCCGGCGCGCTCTCCCAGGATTCCGCCAGCACACCGACCGGATTGCCCTGCGCGTCGAGGTCAAGCAGCGCCTCCTGGATCTTGCCGCCGACGATGTAGACGCCGGTCGAGGCCTGCAGTGACGGGTTGAGGATGCGCTGCTCGGTGGCGAAGTGGACAGTCAGCACGCCGCCGCGGCGCGGCGTCTCCTGCGCCATGGCGGTGGCGGGGATCATCGCGGCGGCGCCGAGCAGGAAGGTCTCGCGGCGGGTCGGTCCGGTCATGGTCTGGCTCTCCTCAGCGCGGGATCAGGCGGGGTCGAAGATCACGGCAACGCCGCTGGCGAAGCCGGGCGGACGGGGCGATGTGGTGCCGAGCACCATGGCGGCGCCGCCTTCGCGCGGCAGCGCGGCCGCGTCGCACCGCGCCAGTCGCGCGATCACGTCGCGCGGGGCGAAGGCGATCTCGCCGCGGCCGGGCGCGGTGGCCACGACATGAAGATCGCCATTCTGGTGTGCCGCGCCGTCGATTGCCGAGGCCAGCGCAGCCGCGCCGCCCGCTGGATCATCGGTCGCGACCAGCACGCGCAGGATGCGCGTCGCGCCATTCGCGTGCGTCTGCAAGGACGGCACCCAGACCGCATCGCGCGTATGGTGCTGGCAGGCGAAGATGCCGAGCCCACCCACACGCTGGCTGACAGGCCAACGGAAGACACTGAAGCGCGCCTCCGTCTCGCTGCCATCGGGCAGCGGCACCGGGCGGCTGAAATGCACCGGGCCGACCGCCTCCACGCCGCGCGCGCGCAGCGCATCCGCGCCCGCCGCCGCATCCGTCGTAGTTAAGGCCGCGCGGTCCAGACCTTCCCGCGCCGCCACGAAATCGCGCAGTGCCTGGTTGTGCGGCGTCGGCGTCACCGCGCCGAGCAGTTCGAGGTAATCCTCCCCGAACATCATGGTGTAGTTGGCGCTGCCGATATGCGCGCTGTGCAGCCCGCGCGGTGAGAGCGTGAAGCCCAGCGCCGCCCATTCCGCCGCCGCGGCATCGAGGTCGCGCACGGCGACGACAAGGTGATCGAGCCCGGAAAGCGTCGGCAGCATGCCTGTCTCCCAGTGTTGCCGGGATACTAGGCATTCCCCGTGACGCACCGCAACACGGCCGGTTCAATGCAGCTTGACGCGCGGTTCCGTGCGCCGTGTCAGGGTGCGCGCCAGGCTCGACAGCGCGGTCTTGACCGTGCCGTGCAGCGCTCGCTCGTGCATCTTGTACAGCGAGCGATACATCAGCCGCGCGAACAGCCCCTCCACCCACATGCTCCGGCCGGCGAGGAAGCCCATCAGGCTGCCCACGGTGGAGTACTCGCCGAGCGAGACCAGCGATCCGAAGTCGCGATAGACGAAGGGCTTCAGCGGCTCGCCGGCCAGCCGCAGGCGGATCTGCGCCAGCATGTGCGATGCCTGCTGGTGCGCCGCCTGAGCGCGCGGCGGCACCGGGCGGTCGCTGCCCGGCATGACGCACCAGGCGCAGTCACCCATCGCGAAGATGTCGGGGTCCTGCGTCGTTTGCAGGGTGGGCAGCACCACCAGCTGGTTGGTACGGGTGGTCTCGAGGCCCGCCAGGTCGCGCAGCACCTCCGGCCCCTTCACGCCCGCGGCCCAGACCACGAGCTGGCTCTCGATCACGCTCCCGTCCTTCAGCTCCACGCCCTCGGCGGTGACGCGGGTCACGGGCACGCCGGTGCTGACCCTGACGCCAAGCCCCTCCAGCAATCCCTTCGCGGCTTCGGAGATGCGTTCCGGCAGGCCCGGCAGGATGCGCGGCGCGGCTTCGACCAGCGAGATTCGGATGTCCTTCTCCGGGTCGATGCGATCGAGCCCGTAGGCGACCACCGCACGCGCAGTGTGGTGCAGCTCCGCGGCCAACTCGGTCCCGGTCGCGCCCGCGCCTATGATGACGACGTGCAGCTGCCCCGGCTGCACCGGCCCTTCCTGCGCATGGGCGCGGATACAGGCATTCACCAGGCGACGGTTGAAGCGTACGGCCTGCTGCGGCGTCTCCAGCGCGATCGCGTGGTCGCGCACGCCAGGGGTGCCGAAGTCGTTCGTCGTGCTGCCGATGGCGATGACGAGCGTGTCGTAGGGCAGCGCGCTGCCCTGGGTGATGACGCGGCCTTCATCATCCTGCGTCGGGCCCAGCATGACCGTCTTCGCAGTGCGGTCGAGCCCGACCATCTCGCCGTAGCGGTAGCGGAAATTGTGCCAATGCGCCTGCGCGAGGTAGTCGAGCTCGTGCTCGTCCACGTCCATGCTGCCGGCCGCGACCTCGTGCAGCAGGGGCTTCCACAGGTGACCGCGGTTGCGATCGACCAGGGTGACGCTCGCCTCGCCGCGCTTGCCGAAACGGTCACCGAGCCGCGTGGCGAGTTCGAGCCCCGCGGCGCCGCCGCCGACGACGACAATCCGATGGGGCACTGGCCGGGGGGCGGCATCGGGCATGACGAGGAACTCCTGATGCGTCGAGCATGGCCGGGCGCCTGTTCGGTCACAAGCGGCCGCGCAGGCACGATGCTGGCCATGCAGGCGCTATGCCAGGAAGGCGCCGCCATTCACATGGATGGTCTGGCCGGTCACATACCCGCCCTCCGGCCCCGCCAGCATCCGGACGACGGCGGCGATCTCCTCGATGGTGGCCTTGCGGCGCATCGGGATGCCCGCCTCGCGCCCCAGGCCCTGCGGCATCGCGCCGGCACTCGCGCCGCGCGCGGTATCCACCGCGCCGGGTGCCACGCAATTCGCACGGATGCCCTGCGGCGCGAACTCCACCGCGATGGCGCGCATCAGCCCCTCGAGCCCGGCCTTCGAGGCCGAGACATGCGCCCGGTTCGGCGTGCCGACATGCGTCGAGATGCCAGAGAGCGCCACGATCGACCCGCCGCCACGCGCCACCATGGCGGGCAGCACGGCGCGCGAGAGGATGAAGGCGCCATCCAGCGCGACCGACAGGATCTCCCGCCATTCGGCCAGCGACATCTCGAGGAAGGGCGTCTGGCGCCGCAGCCCCGCATTGCAGACCAGGATGTCGACCGGCCCGGCCTGCGCCACCAGGCGCGCCACCGCATCCGGCTCGGAGACATCGGCCAGCATCGCCTCGGCGCTGCCGCCCAGCGCGCGGATCTCGGCGGCCACCGCCTCGATCGCGGCGGCGTCGGAGCGGCCGTTCACCACCACCTTCGCGCCATCCCGCGCGAGGCCGAGCGCGATCGCCCGCCCGATGTTCTTTCCCGCACCGGTGACCAGCGCGACCTTGCCCGCGAGCGCAGCGCCCATGTCCTATCCCTTCGGCTGATGATGGCGCCGCGATAGCATGCGACGCGGCACATCCCCAGGGGGTGGAGTCAGTGGAACACGCGGCCCGCGTCGATCACCACGGTCTGTCCGGTCATCGTCTCGGTCCTGCACATGGTGACCACCATCTCGGCGCAGTCATCCTTGTCCGCCGCCTTCTTCAGCAGCGATGTGGCCGCCGACCGCTCCACCTGCTCGGGGCGCAGGTTGGCGGTCGCGCGGGTGCCTTCCAGCAGGCCGGGGGCGACGCAGTTCACCAGCGTCTCGGGCGCCAGCGCCACCGCCATGCACTTCGTCAGGTGGATCAGACCCGCCTTGGACACTGCATAGGCGATCGACGACCCGGTCGGCCCGAGTCCGGCGACCGAGGCTATGTTGACGATCCGCCCGCGCCCCTGCGCCTTCATCACCGGTGCCACAGCCTTGGTCAGGCGCATCGGGCCGGTCAGGTTGACGGCCATGATCTTCTCCCACACCTCCTCGGTCAGGCTGTCGAGGTCGGGGAAGGGGATCGCCTTGTTGTAGGCGGCGTCGTTCACCAGGATGTCCAGGCGCCCGAAGCGCGCGGTCACATCCGCCACCAGCCGCGCCACCGCCGCGCCATCCGTGATGTCGCAGCCGAAGGCCGCCGCCTGCACCTGGTGGCGCGCTGCGATGTCGCGCGCGACGCCCTCGGCCTGGTCGCGGCTCTGCGCATACATCACCGCGACATGCACGCCCTCGCGCGCCAGGGCGTGGCAGATCTGCTGGCCCAGACCACCATTGCCACCCGTCACCAGCGCGACCGCACCGTTGAGATCCATGCGCTTCCTCCGTTTCCGCCGGCACAGTGGCGCGCGTTGCCGCCCGCCGGCAAGCCGGCCCCTCGACCGCGCGCGCGGCAGGGGCTAAGCGCCCCGCCATGTCAGGACGCCCGCCCCGCTCATGATCCGCCTCGACTCCATCAGCAAGCAGAACGGCCAGCACTTGCTGTTCATCGAGGCCTCGGCCGCGCTCCAGAAGGGCGAGAAGACAGGCCTGGTCGGCCCCAACGGGGCTGGCAAGACCACGCTGTTCCGCATGATCACCGGCGAGGAACCCCCGGACGAGGGCCAGGTCATCACGGAGCGCGGCGTGACCATCGGCTTCTTCAGCCAGGATGTCGGCGAGATGGCCGGGCGCAGCGCCGTGGCCGAGGTGATGGACGGTGCCGGCGATGTCAGCACCATCGCCGCCGAGCTCCGCGCCCTGGAAGCCGACATGGCCGATCCCGACAAGGCCGATGAGCTCGACGCCATCATCGAGCGCTTCGGCGAGGTCCAGGCCCGCTTCGACGACCTCGGCGGCTATGCTCTGGAGGGCCGCGCGCGCGAGGTGCTGGACGGCCTCGGCTTCAGCCAGGAGATGATGGACGGCGATGTCGGGAAGCTCTCCGGCGGGTGGAAGATGCGCGTCGCCCTCGCCCGCATCCTGCTGATGCGCCCCGACGTCATGCTGCTGGACGAACCGAGCAACCACCTCGACCTCGAGAGCCTGATCTGGCTCGAGCAGTTCCTGGCGGGCTACGAGGGCGCGCTGCTAATGACCTCGCATGACCGGGAGTTCATGAACCGCGTCGTCAACCGCATCATCGAGATCGATGGCGGCAGCCTGACCACCTATGCCGGCGACTACGCCTTCTACGAGCAGCAGCGCGCCCTGATGGAAAAGCAGCAGCAGGCGCAGTTCGAACGCCAGCAGGCGATGCTGGCTAAGGAGATCAAGTTCATCGAGCGCTTCAAGGCGCGCGCCTCGCACGCCGCGCAGGTGCAGTCGCGCGTGAAGAAGCTCGAGAAGATCGACCGCGTCGAACCCCCGCGCCGCCGCCAGACCGTGGCCTTCGATTTCCTGCCAGCGCCGCGGTCGGGCGACGACGTGGTCAACCTGCGCAAGGTGCACAAGCGCTACGGAAGCCGCGTGATCTACGATGGCTTCGACCTGCTGGTGCGCCGGCGCGAACGCTGCTGCGTGCTCGGCACCAACGGCGCCGGCAAGTCCACCCTGCTGAAGCTGGTGGCCGGCACGACCGAGCCGGATGACGGAACGGTCTCGCTCGGCGCCAGCGTGAAGATGGGCTATTTCGCGCAGCACGCCATGGAGCTAATCGATGGCGACCACACGGTGTTCGAGGCACTGGAACACGCCTTCCCGCGCGCCGGCCAGGGCTCCCTGCGCGCGCTGGCCGGCTGCTTCGGCTTCCCGGGCGACGACGTGGAGAAGCGCTGCCGCGTGCTCTCGGGCGGCGAGAAGGCGCGCCTGGTGATGGCCCAGATGCTCTACGACCCGCCGAACTTCCTGGTGCTGGACGAACCGACCAACCACCTCGACATGGCCACCAAGGAGATGCTGATCGCCGCGCTGGCACAATACGAGGGCACCATGCTGTTCGTCTCGCACGACCGGCATTTCCTCGCCGCGCTGTCAAACCGGGTGATCGAACTCACACCCGAGGGCGTGCACCAGTATGATGGCGGCTACAGCGAGTACGTCGCGCGCACCGGGCAGGAGGCGCCAGGCCTGCGGAGCTGACGGCGGATCACCGTGGCGTCGACGCGGGCTGTTCGGGCGGCGCTGCGGCCACCGCCACCAATCCGCTGACCAGTACCAGCATCGCCGCCGGCCACAGCCAAACCCACCAGCCCAGGCCCATCACGGCGAAGCCCTGCGCGACCATGCGGCCCCAGCTGCCGGCATCAGGGTCGCCGAGGCCGACGAAGGCGAGCGCCGCCTCCGCCAGCACCGCACCGCCGAAGACGATGCCCGCCCCCGCGAGCAGCGGCGCCGCCAGGTTCGGCACCAGGTGGCGCAGTGCCACATGCCCGGGTGTCGCGCCCAGTGCCCAGGCGGCGCGCAGGTATTCGCGGGCCAGCAGCGCCTGCGTCTCGGCGCGCAGGATCCGCGCCAGCAAGGGCCAGCGTGTCAGGCCAAGCAACAGCGCCAGGTTCCACGCCGATCCGCCGAACAGGGCCGCGACCAGCACGGCGAGAAGCAGCACCGGCAGGCTCGCCACGATCTCCGCGAGGCGCATCAGCACCTCGTCCAGCAGGGGCGGGCCGATGGCGGCGCCGACGCCGGCACCCAGACCCAGGACCAGCGCCACCGCGGTCGTGACGCCCGCCACCAGCAGCGAGCTGCGCCCCGCCTGCAGCAGCGCCAGCAGCATGTCGCGCCCAAGCTCGTCCGTGCCGAGCGGATGCGCGAGCGAAGGCGGCAACAGCGCCGCATGTGCCGGCAGCGCACCAGCCGGCGCGAACACGAGGCAGGCCGCGTAGAAAGCGAGCAGCAGCAGCACGGCGAGGCGCCGCGCGGTCATGGCGCGTCCCTGCGCAGCCGGGGATCGGCCAGCGGCGCCGCCAGGTCGGCCAGCAGGTTCGCCGCCCAGGCGATGGCGCAGGCCACCACCACGGTGCCGATCACCACGGGATGGTCGCGGGCGAGCGCCGCGGTCACCGCCAGCCGCCCGAGCCCTGGCAGCGCGAAGGCGACCTCGATCACCAGCGCCCCGCCGAGCAACGCGCCGATACGCGCCGCGGTCAGGCTGGCGACTGGCAGCAGCGCATGCGGCAGCGCGTGGCGCCAGCGCGCGGCGCGGCGCGACCGGCCACGCGCCATGGCGGCGGTCACGTAGGGCAGGCGCATCTGCGCCAACACGCCGGCGCGCACCAGCAGCGCGACGAAGCAGAGCTGGTGCAGCGCCAGCGCGAGCACCGGCAGCACGAGATGACGGACGCGTTCCAGCAGCAGCGCCACGCCGCCGGCCGCCGGGTCCCGCGCATCGGCGATCCCCTGCACCGGCAGCACCCCGAGCCACAGCGCGAAGACCAGCACCAGCCCCTGCGCCACGATGTAGCCCGGCAGCGCATGCAGTGCCGAGAACAGTGCGACCGGCCAGCGCGCCGTGCCCGCCGCCGCCATCGTCCCCAGCACGGTGCCGGCCAGCGCTGCCAGCACCGCGGCCGAGATCGTCAGCCCGAGCGTCAGCGGCAGACGTTCCAGGATCAACGCAACGACCGGCCGTTGCTCGCGCCAGGAGGTGCCGAAGTCGCCGCGCAACAGGTGCCCCATCCAGCCGAGCCAGACCTCGGTCCCCGGGCGATCCAGCCCATAGCGCGCCGCGACCTCCTCGAGGTATCCCGGCGCGCCGCTCTCGCCCGCCAGCCCGACCACCGGCCCGCCCGGCGCGTGCCAGGCGAGCAGGAAGGCGAGGCTCGCCGCGGCGAGCACGGCGACGACGCCGAAAGCCGCGCGCCGGACCAGCAGGCCGATCACGCGGCCCGGCTAGCGACTGCGCCAGGCGCGTTCCGCCACCTGCCCCGTCCAGGGCGCGAAATCGGCGAAGCTGTCGCGCCAGGCGGCGGTGAAGTCGGTCTCGACCAGCCAGAGATAGGGCAGGTCGCGCGCCAGGATCGCCTGCGCCGCGCGATACGCCGCACCGCGCGCGGCATCCTCCTGCAGGGACGCGGCCCGGTCGAACATCGCATCCACCTCGGCATTGCGATACCCGGCGGCGTTCGAGAAGGGGACGTTGCCGATCGCCGCCGAATGCACCATGCGCCGCACGCCGATCTCAGGATCGGTGCCGTTGCAGTAGGAGACGAGCGTGAGGTCGAAGTCGCGCCGCGCGAAGACGGTCTGCGCCAGCGCCGCAGGGTCCATCATACGCGCGCGCAGCGCGATGCCGAGCGGTGCGAGCTGCTGCCGCAGGATCTCCGACCACCGCGCGAAGGCGGGGAAATGAACGATGTCGAGGCTGGCGCGCAGCCCGTCGCCGCCGCGCGGTAGCTCGGCCGCGTCCAGGCGGCGGTTCGCGTCCGCCACATCCGGTGACCACGTCGCAAGCGCGCCGGGCTGATGCGCCCAGGCGATGCCCGAGGCGATCGGGGCCTCCGCCACCCGCCCCTGACCGAAGGCGACCTGGTCGAGCATGCGCTGCCGGTCGAGCCCCCGCGCGAGGGCCTCGCGCAGCCCGGCGTTGCCCGGCACCGCGCGATCGAGGTTGAAGCCCAGCGTCATCACGCAATTGGACCCGCCCGCCGCCGATCGGGTCTCGGTCAGCGTCACGCCGCGGCCGCGCAGCCGGGCCGCATCGGGGGGTGCCACGCGGGCCAGCATGTCGACCTCGCCGGCCAGCAGCGCGTTCACCTGCGTGTTCGCATCAGGGATGATGCGGAACACCAGGCGGTCGAGCCGCGGCAGTCCGGGCCGGAAGTAGTCGGCGTTGCGCAGCAGCACGACCTGGTCGTCGCGGCGATGGCTGTCGAAGCGGAAGGGGCCGGTGCCCACGGGGCGCAGATTGGCCGGGTTGGTGACGGGATCGGTGCCGGCAAACAGGTGCGCGGGCAGGATCGGCGCCTCGCTCACATCGAGCTGGCGCAGCAGCGCGGGATGCGGGCGGCGCAGGCGAAACGTGACCGCGAGCGGCCCCTCCGTCTCGATCGCCGCGATGGCCGGGGCAAGCCCGGCGCGGGCGCGGGCATGGTGGCGCAGCAGCAGCCGGTCGAAGCCGACCTGCACATCCTCGGCCGTGAAGGGGCGCCCGTCATGCCAGCGCACGCCGGGGCGCAGGCGGAAGGTGACGGCAAGCCCATCGGGTGCGACGATCCACCCCTCCGCGAGGTCGGGCTGCGGCGTGCCGGCCTCGTCGAGCGCGACGAGGCCGTTGAACAGCGACCCCGCCACGGCATGCAGCGGCCCGGCGGTGGATATGGCCGGGTTGAGGTGCCCCGGATCGCCCGCAACCGCGATCACCGCCGTCCCGCCGCGCGGCTGAGCGGCGGCGGGCGCGGCCAGCAGGGTGGCAGCCAGCAGGCAGGCCA
This sequence comes from Roseomonas rosulenta, assembly GCF_016106005.1. Lineage (GTDB taxonomy): Bacteria > Pseudomonadota > Alphaproteobacteria > Acetobacterales > Acetobacteraceae > Neoroseomonas > Neoroseomonas rosulenta. The sequence continues at coordinate 3,868 of NZ_JACADR010000001.1, read as the reverse complement.
GGCGGCGAGACGGCATGCGGAGGGCTCCGGCGGATGGCGGCGAGGGTATCGTCGCGTATGACGAATGCCAATGATCAGCATACCACGTGCCAGGCGTCGCGGCCTCGCCTAGCCTCGCCCGGCACGGAGGGCGCCATGCAACGACTGACCATCACCCTCGACGACGAGACGGCGGAGGGCCTCGATGCCTTCATGGCGGCGCGCGGCTACGCCAACCGCTCCGAGGCGATGCGCGACCTGCTGCGCGGCGCGCTGCGCGATGCCGGCGCAGCGGAGACACCCTCGCGCCCCTGCATGGCGGTGGTGTCCTACATCTACGACCATCACGAGCGCGACCTCGGGCGGCGCCTCATGCGCGTGCAGCACGACCATCACGCGCTCGGCGTCGCGACGCTGCACACGCATCTCGACCACGACAACTGCCTGGAGGTGGTGGTCCTGCGCGGCACGACGGACGCCGTGCGCGGCTTCGCGCAGGCGCTGGTCAGCGAGCGCGGCGTGCGGCTTGGCGGGATGAACCTGCTGCCGCTGCCGGCGGACGGGGCGTGATGGATCCTGCCGGGACGACCAACGAGACGACACTCCGCCTGGAGGGCCGGAAGGTGTTCCTGGCCTATGGCATTTTCGGCGAGGTCACCGCACGGCTGCATGCGATCGGCTTTGACTACATGCACAGCCTGCAGGCCTGGCTGGAGGCGCAACGGGCCGATCCTTGCCTGGTGCGCCTCGATACGCTCGAACCGATCGAGGCGAACGGCGCACGCTTCGCGGACGCGATCGCCGCCAGCCCGGAGCCGGCCCTGGTCATCGGCTACAGCAAGGGGGGTGTCGAGGCACTGACGGCGCTCACGCAACCGAGCGCCAGGGCGAAGTGCCTCGGCTTCATCGCGCTGCAGTCGCCCTTCCTGGGCAGTCCGGTCGCCGATGTCGTGCTACGCCCCGGTCCGCTCTCCGCGGCGTCCATGACGATGGTGCGCGGGCTTGGCATCGGATCGGGCGAGGGGCTGCGCGACCTGACGCGGCGCGCGCGCCGACGCTGGATGACGCGTCACGCGGCCGAGGTCGCCCAGGTCCTGGCGCAGGTGCCGACAGTCTGCCTGGCCACCCAGCTCACGCCGCAGAACGCGCGCGGGCGGGCCAGGCTCTACCTGCCCGCCGCACGCTGGATGGAGCGGCGCGGCTACGGCCCCAATGACGGGCTGGTGCCGGTGAGCAGCGCCTTGCTGCCCGGGGCGCGGCACCTGATCGCCGAAGGCTGCCACATCGAGAGCATCAGCGCCGGCGGCGGGCGCGAACCCGTCTCGCTGCTGGTCAGCGCGCTCGAACTGCTCCAGGCGCCGGTGCCGCGGGCTCCGGCGGAAGGCGACGCGCCCTGACGAGCAGCGGGCGGTACTTGACGGAGGTCAAAGCGGGATAGCGCCGGATCTGCGTTCAATCCCTGCCGCAGCCGATGCGTTTCCGGCACCGCGCAGGAGGAAGCGCCCGTGGTGACCACCACCGCCGCGCAGTTCTCGGTGGCATTGCGCCGTCACCTCGACAGGGATGGCGGCGCCCTCGGGCCCCTGCCCGACTGGGCCGCGCCCGCCGCGCTCGTGCCGCTGTACCGCGCGATGGCGCGCACGCGTGCCTTCGACCAGAAGGCGGTCGCGCTGCAGCGCACCGGGCGGCTCGGCACCTATGCCTCCTCGCTCGGGCAGGAGGCGGTGGGCGTGGGCCTCGCCGCGGCGATGCGCGAGGAGGACGTGCTGGTCCCGAGCTTCCGCGAGCATGGCGCCCAACTCTGGCGCGGCGTGACGATGCACGAACTCTTCCTCTACTGGGGCGGCGACGAGCGCGGCAGCGACTTCGCCGGGCCGCGCCAGGACTTCCCCGTCAACGTCCCGGTCGGCAGCCAGGCGCCGCACGCCGCCGGCGTGGCGCTCGCATTCCGCCTGCGGGATGAGCCGCGCTGCGCCGTCTGCGTGCTGGGCGACGGCGCGACATCGAAGGGCGACCTGGCCGAGGCACTGGTCTTCGCCGGCGTCTGGCGCCTGCCGCTGGTGGTCGTCGTCAGCAACAACCAGTGGGCGATCTCGGTCCCGCGCGCGCGCCAGACCGCCGCGGCGACCCTGGCGCAGAAGGCGATCGCCGCCGGCATCGAGGGCGAGCAGGTGGACGGCAACGACGTCATCGCCGTCCGCACCGCCGTCGCAGAGGCGCTGGAGAGCGCACGCGCCGGCCACGGACCGCGGATGATCGAGGCGGTGACCTACCGGCTCTGCGACCACACCACCGCCGACGACGCCAGCCGCTACCGCGACGATGCGGAGGTCTCCGCCCATTGGCCCGAGGAGCCGCTGCTGCGCCTGCGGACCCATCTGCACGCCGCGGGCGCCTGGTCGAAGGAGGCCGAGGAAGCGCTGCTGGACGCCTGCCGCGAGGAAGTCGAGCGCGAGGCCGCCGCTTGGCTCGCCACGCCGCCCCAGCCCGAATCCGCGATCTTCGCCCACACCTACGCGGCGATGCCGGAGGAGCTGCGCCGCCAGGCGTCGGAGGCGGCTGCGCCATGACCGCGACCGAGCTCACCCTGGTGCAGGCGGTCAACGCCGCGCTGGCGCGGGCGATGACGGAGGATCCCGCCGTCATCGTCCTCGGCGAGGATGTCGGCGCCGATGGCGGCGTGTTCCGCGCCACCGAGGGGCTGCTGGCGCGCTTCGGCGACCGCCGCGTGCTCGACACGCCGCTGGCCGAGGCGGGGCTCGCGGGGCTCGCCATCGGCCTCGCGGCGCAGGGGCTGCGGCCGGTGCTGGAGATCCAGTTCAGCGGCTTCCTCTATGCCACGCTCGACCAGGTGCTGAACCATGCGGCGCGGCTGCGCAACCGTACGCGCGGGCGGCTCTCCTGCCCGCTCGTGATCCGCACGCCGAGCGGAGGCGGCATCCGCGCCATCGAGCATCATTCGGAAAGCCCCGAGGCGATCTTCGCGCATGTGCCAGGCCTTCGCGTCGTCGCGCCGTCCTCGCCGTCCCAGGCCTACGGCCTGCTGCTCGCCGCGATCCGCGACCCGGATCCGGTGATCTTCCTCGAGCCCACGCGGCTCTACCGCGCGACGCGCGAGGCGGTGACGGACGACGGCACGGCGTTGCCGCTCGATCGCTGCCGGAGGCTGCGCGAGGGCGCCGACGTCACGCTGGTCGCCTGGGGCGGCCTGGTTCCGGAGGCGCTGGCGGCGGCGGAGACGCTGGCGGCCGAGGGCATCGGCTGCGAGGTGCTCGACCTCGCCACGCTCAAGCCGCTGGACGAGGCGGCGATCCTGGCCTCGGTCGGCCGTACGGGCCGGCTGGTGATCGCGCAGGAGGCGCCGCTGACCTGCGGCGTCGCGGCGGAGGTCGCGGCCCGTGTCGCGGAACGCGGCCTCACCGCGCTGCGCGCGCCGGTGCAGCGCGTGTCGGGCTGGGACACGGTGATGCCCCTGCCGCGGCTCGAGCAGGCCTATCTTCCCGGCGCGGCGCGGATCGCCGCCGCGGCGCGCCGCGCCATGGCCTGGACATGAGCGTCTTCAGCCTGCCCGATCTCGGCGAAGGCCTGCAGGAGGCCGAGATCGTCGCCTGGCACGTGGCGGAGGGCGACCACGTCGTCGCCGACCAGCCGCTGGTCTCGGTGGAGACGGAGAAGGCGGTGGTGGAGGTGCCCTCCCCGCAGTCGGGCCGCATCGCCCGCCTGCTCGCCGCACAAGGGTCCCGCGTCCGGGTGGGTGAGGCGCTCGTCGCCTTCGCCGATGCGGGATCGCCCGACGTCGGCGCCGTGGTCGGCACCCTGCCCGAGGCTGCGCCCGCCCGCGCCGCCACGCCGCTGCCGCAGGGCGGCGCACCGCGCGCGATGCCGGCCG